>JAZRVP010000106.1:0-38688 GCA_045599245.1 Myxococcota bacterium | reverse complement strand
AAGAAATGGTTTTGTTTCATTACTATCACGCTATAAGGCTGTTAAAGCATAGCAAAAGAACCGCCGTGTACTGAACGGTACGCACGGTGGTGTGAGAGGTCGGCTAACCAAATAATGGTTAGCCTCCTACTCGATTTTTTTCGGCTCATTATTGCCCTGCGATTGGCAGGTCAATACATTCGCCCGGCCGCTGCTATGGATAACCCATACGCAGCGTTTTTTATGATTTTATGACAGCCCGGCCGATCACGATGTCGCCGTCATAAAAGGCCGCAATCTGCCCAGGTGTGACGGCTCTAACCGGTGAATCAAACAGAACCGAGACTAAATTATCATTGTACTGTATTGCGGCTTCAACAGCCGGGCTGCGGTAGCGAATTTGAACAAGGCATCTTTTGGGAAGTGACGTGATGTGCCAGATCGGGTTCTCGGCTTCCATTTGTTGCGTTTCCAGTTCTCGTGGATCCGTCGTGATTTCGACATCTGTCAGGCCGACATGTTTGACGAAGGAACATTTTTGAGGCACCAGATCGCCTAATCCGTGCCTCTGACCGACGGTGTAATGATGAATTCCCTGGTGAGGCTTGAGTTTTTTTCCTTCAAACGTGAAATATCCGGAGCTGATTGAACCATGAAAAATGTTGCACAGCGTCTCTGAAAACGTTTCTCCAGGCCTTGTGATACAGACATTCTGGCTGTCAGGGGTTTGTGCAGCCGGAAGATTAAATTGTTGTGCGAGTTCACGAACCTTCGTTTTTTCATATTTGCCAAGGGGAAAAATGATTCGTGAAACGACGTCATTTTTTAGGCCGGATAGAAAATAACTTTGATCTTTTTGGGGATCTGCACCTCTGGCAATTCGTTTTATGCCGTTGTAATTGGCGATTTGAGCATAATGGCCGGTTGCCATATATTCGCAGCCAAGGCTGGTTGCAAAATCAAGAAGGCGTCCAAACTTAATTCTTTCATTGCAAAAAACGCATGGAGAGGGGGTTCTGGCATGGCTGTATTCATTCCAAGCATATTTTAGAATGAGAGAGGAAAAGTCATCGCAAACGTCACAGACGTGATGTGGTATTCCGAGAAAAGAGGCGGAGCGTGCAGCTCGTTCAATGGATGAATCACCAGCACAGACACTTTGGCCTTCAGAATCGTGCTGGTTTCGAAGCGTGACGGCAATCACTTCGTGGCCAGCTTCTTTGAGCAGAAGCGCGGCAAGCGAGCTGTCAACACCGCCGCTCAGGGCAATGGCAACTTTTGACATAAGAATGTGTATCCTGAAATGGCATACTCAACTGTATGCATTGACAGAATATAGCAATGTTTCGAGCGTGTCATTATCGAGCAAAAGAGAAGATACGAAGTGTGGCTGAACGGATGGACTTGGCGTGTAACACGATCATTTTTGACGTCCTAAAACTGTTGAAAGATGGAGTGATGGGGACGCGGTATGAAGATGAACACGATGCCTTCTCCCCACACGGCTTTCATTTTTTTTGCTAAAAAATTGTTTTATTCAGACCTTTCCTAAGCGAAATTTAGGTGGTGTTTTGACTGATTGTCTATCGAACAATAAATGTTCGGAGGAATGATCAAAAAAGCAGCAGACTTGGCCATGCAAAAAAATCTGTAACAAAAGATTTTCGACGGCATCATATTTTAAGCAGGGCAGTAGGGCGCTGCAATTTTGAGGAGACATTATGATGCCAGTTCGTGCTTCGCCCAATGTGTGATTTGCTGACGAGTAGTATTCGGTGCAATGGATGTGAATTTCTGCATTATCTCAAGTAAAGGATGCATTGAAATTGTGCATGGATGCGAAAGAAGCCCCACATAACGTAATAGAATCGACTTATTCGTCTTGACGAAGGCTATTGAGTGTGGCTTTGTTACGGCACCAAAGCGCATTGAGAGTACGTGTTTTCGGTTTTATGTAACTTTTTTCATACAGTTAAAAGCTACAGCCGGGGGAGTGTATTTTGTGCGCTGGACTCACAAAAAATCGGGTTGGCGAGTCGGTGGGACTGGGTGGGACCCTAAATGAGTGGAGAAAAAGAGTGTGTGATGGAAAAAGTTGATTTTGTTTGATATTTTTAGAATTAAAACTGAATTGTATATGAAGTGGTCAATATTGAACAGCGGAAGCAAGTAAAGAGAGTTACGGTTGTGCCATTTGACAAAAAGTGTGATCAGATGGGGATGGGGAAAGTGTTGGGAGAGGGAATTTCAGACAGGAGGGAAGATAAAAAAATGAGCGGAATAATATCAGTAAAGCAGTGGGTGGCTTGAGGGGATGGATGTGAAGCAAATTGAGCGAGTACGAAGGGAAGAAACATGATGTGATGAGAGTAAAAAAATTAATGAGAGGTCGAAGTGGATTGGGGGTGTGGAGAAGTGTAGAGGGGGAGGTTTTGGGGGAATGAGACGTGATTTAATGTGAGAAGTTAAATGTTTGTGGGAGCGTGAGAAGGGGGAGCGTCGTATGCGAGAAGCGCATAGACGCGCGGGGGGAGGCTTCCCCCCGTGAAATAAAAAGAAAAACATGTGTGAAGAAAAAGTCAGGGGGCTGTTTTGGAGGCTGGCGGCAGTTTCCGTACAAATTGATGAGAAAGTGGTATATGTGCGCATATTCTGGCTGTGAACAGGAGTTGAGCAGCTGATTTTTCAAAGGAATGGGAATATGACGATAGCGACGAATTTGCAGAATATTGAAGACCGAATTGTGAAAGCCTGTGAAAGAGCGGGGAGAAACCGGGAAAGCGTGACTTTGGTTGGGGTTTCAAAGAAAAAGCCGTGGGAGGCAATTGTTGAGGCACTTGAAACAACACAGCTTCGGGATTTTGGCGAGAATTATGTTCAGGAATACGTTGAAAAACGTGAGATTTTGGGAGAACGAGAAGCTGTGTGGCATTTGATAGGCCATCTTCAGCGCAACAAAGTGAGGGCGTTGATGGCGTTTCCGCCGGAACTCATTCACTCGGTTGACAGCGTTTCACTTGCCGAGCAGCTTGAGAGAGTGACTGGTGAGATGTATCCTGAGTATCGGCAGAAGATATTGATTGAACTCCGAATTGGGGATGAAGAGGGGGAAAAGACGGGGCTGTCGCCGAAGGCGCTGCCTGAGATGATGAATTTTTTGAAGGGAGCGCGGCATCTTGACGTGAAGGGGCTGATGCTCATACCGCCAGAGAGTGAAGCCCCTGAAGGTGCGCGTCCATATTTTAGAAAAGTGCGCGAAATAAGGGATGAACTTGTGCGTGAATATGGTATTTCGTTAGACATTCTTTCATACGGAATGAGCCATGATTTTGAAATTGCAATCGAAGAAGGTGCGACCCATGTGAGAATTGGGACGGCAATTTTTGGAGCGCGAGCATGATGGGCACGAATGAAAACAGGCCGAAGCGCATTGCGATAGCGCCCGGGGATCCAGCAGGGATTGGATATGAAATTACGGTTAAGGCTTTGTCGGAGTGCAGTTCCGGGCTTCAGTCTTTGGCGTGTATTGTGTATGCCCAGGACATTCTATGGGAAAGAGCCGTGAGGCTGTTTACGCCGGAGCTGAAATATGTGCAGATAAAGTGTCCGGAAGAGGCTGTGCATTCAGGGACTGTTTATCTTATCAATTCGGATGCGGAATTTGATGTTAGCGAATTTCTGCCCGGGGAGCTTCAGAAAGCATGTGCGGCGTGTGCGTACTGTGCACTGACCATGATTATTAAGGATGTTGTTCGTGGGCAGGTGGATGGAATCTGTACGGGGCCTATTCATAAAGGTGCGATGCGTCTGGCTGGCGTGAAAGACATTGGCCACACGGAAATATTAGCGAACGGATTTGGTTCTAAGCATCCGATGACACTGTTTTTGACGAGGAATTTGAGGATATTCTTCCTTACGCGCCATTTGTCACTTCGCGAGGCGATCGATGCCTTGTCGGTAGAGCGGGTTGTTGAATTTGGAGTTCAGATGCATGACCAGATGAAACAGCTGGGATTTGACAAACCGGTTCTGGCCATGGCGGGGCTCAATCCTCATGCGGGAGATGGGGGACAATTTGGAGGTGAAGAGATCGGAATTCTGATACCGGCGGCGGGCAGACTTCGTGAACTAGGAGTGAATATCACGGATCCGATAGGAGCGGACAGTGTCTTTTCGCAGGCGGCCTCCGGCCGGTATGATGCGGTGATGGCGTTGTACCACGATCAGGGGCATATTGCGGCCAAGACGTATGATTTCGAGAGGACGATATCGGCGACACTTGGACTTGTGTGTCTCAGGACATCCGTCGATCACGGGACTGCATTTGATATCGCGTGGCAGGGAAAAGCTCAGTCGATATCGATGCAAACGGCGATAGAAGCATTGGTTTATTATATGGGAAAGCAAGCCGAGATGTCTTTTCGGGAATGAGTATCGGGGAGGACAAAGGGGATTTTAGAAACAGAGATTTTCCCAATCAGAAGGAAGAGATATGAAACTTCAGGATATCAGATGTGTGTTGGTAATGATTGTTGTCATGAGTGCTGCGGGGTGTGGTTCTGACGCCGAACTGTGCGGCAACGGACGCCTTGATGCAGGTGAATCCTGTGATTTGGGAAAAATGTTTAACAATGGCGCATACGGTGGATGCAATGCAGACTGTACATTTGCGTCAAGATGTGGAGATGGTGTGCAGGATGCTGTCGAAGCCTGTGATTTGGGTGCTATGTTCAACACGGGGGAATATGGCGGCTGCAATTCAAATTGCACGTTGGCCGGGTTCTGTGGTGATGGCATAGTCAATGGCGGTGAGGGATGTGATTTAGGTATTATGGGAAATACGGGGGGGTATGGCGGCTGTAATCCGAACTGTACTTTGTCAGCGTATTGTGGTGATGGGATCATCAATGGCAGTGAAATCTGTGATCTTGGCAAAGCTCTGAATGTCGGTACCTATAATGGGTGTAATTCAGACTGTACGAAGGCTGGGTACTGCGGAGATGGAGTCATTAACGGAAATGAAGCGTGTGATATGGGCAGTCTGGGTAATACAGGTGTTTATGGCGGCTGCAATCCTGATTGTACTTTGGCGTCGTACTGTGGTGACGGCATCAAAGATAGTGAAGAAGCGTGTGATTTGGGAGAGTCTCTGAATACGGGTTTGTATGGTGGTTGCAAGTCTGATTGTACTTTGGCTTCATACTGCGGAGACGGCATCAAGGATAGCGAAGAAGCGTGTGATTTGGGAGAGTCTCTGAACACGGGTTTGTATGGTGGTTGCAAGTCAGATTGTACTTTGGCTTCATACTGTGGAGATGGCATCAAGGATAGTGAAGAAGCGTGTGATTTGGGAGAGTCTCTGAACACGGGTTTGTATGGTGGTTGCAAGTCAGATTGTACGTTGGCACCGTACTGCGGAGATGGCATCAAGGATAACGAAGAGGCGTGTGATTTGGGGGAGTCTCTGAACACGGGTTTGTATGGTGGTTGCAAGTCAGATTGTACGTTGGGGCCGTATTGCGGAGATGGCATCAAGGATAGTGGTGAAGCATGTGATTTAGGGGAGAGTGGAAATGATGGTCTTGCGTGTACAGTTCAATGCACTCTTCCCGATGACAGGCCGGAGAACGTCAAAGTCATCGTTCAGAATGTACCAGAGGCATGTGTCACAAATGAGGCAGGGTCCAAACAAATGACATTTGAAGTTGTGCTTGATTCCAAGCCGTCAGCGGACGTGGATATCACGATAAGGTCGTCCAATGACAAAGAAGGGCGGGTAGAACCGGGGATTATTCGTTTTACGAGTGAGAACTATTCAAAACCGCAGATTGTCACGGTTATAGGGAGTGATGACAGCGTTCGAGATGGTGATGTTATATATTTCGTTCAATTTGATGTGAGCAGTCCAGATGATAGATATGACGGGTACGAATTATCCGATATCAGTGTATTGAATGAGGATGATGAGGAAGGCGAACTGGAAAGTGTGAAGATAAGGTTTATGTCGGGCAATCTGACAACAGGCAATTATGGCAATTATGATAATGGAGAAGGGATAAGGATATTTAAAGCATTAAAGCCAGATATCATTATGATACAGGAGTTTTTGTACACGAAAGGTATCGGTGAACTGGTCAGAACAGCCTTTGGAGATGGGTATTATTATTACCAAGGAGCGTGCTACTTGGAGTCAGGATGTAAGCCGAATGGAATCATATCACGTTATCCCATCAAGCCGGGGATGACGGGATCGATTATGTCGCCGCAATATGAGGATCGTGCGTGGGACTGGGCAGTTATAGATATTCCTGGAGAGAGGGATTTGCTTGTATTAAGTCTACATCTTCATTCGAAGCAGGAGCAGGCGAAGAATTATGAAATGGATGAGCTGGTTGAAGAGATAGAGACGTTACAGAAATCAGGGAATTACTATTTGGCGTTTGGGGGAGATTTTAATACGACTGGGCGAGAAAAGACGATGGAGGCGATGAGTGGGATAGCGGTTGTAGATGAAGAGAAATATCCGAGGGATCAGAAAGGGAATGGGGCGACGAATGCGAAGAGAGAGAATTACTATGACTACGTATTGTTTAATGAGGAACTGAATGCCATGGAAGTGCCGGTGGTGATAGGTGACAAAGAGTATCCGAATGGACATGTGTTTGATACGAGGCTGTACACAGAAGAGGAGCTGGAGAAGCTGGGGGAAGTGAAAGTGACGGATTCGGGAGCGGAGCAGATGCAGCACATGGGGGTAATAAGGGATATTCGTCTGATTGTGACAGAATGAAGAAGAGGGAAGAGAGAGGCGAGGAGAGAGTATGATGTGGATAAATTATGTTGTAGATAGTAACATAGCGTGATATAGAGGATTAGATATGGCCTGTTCGGAACGGGTTATAGGTTAATAAATATTAACATCGGCGGATGAGCCGCCGAAAAAATTACTTAAGTTCGAAGAGAACGGAGGGAGTTGGAAGATGGAAGGTATCAAGCAGGCATTTGCGTGGGAAAATGGCGGCATCTGGATGTGGACGATTTGTTTTGTGTCAGTATGCTGTCTTGCACTGCTGGTTGAGCGCATTTATTACATTTTCTTCAAGTTCAACACGAACGCGAAGCAGTTTATGGATACCGTACAGCGTCATATTGTATCGAATAATATTGATGCGGCGATTCAGGTATGTAATGCGGCAGGCACAGCGGCAGTGGCCCAGGTTATCAAAGCCGGACTTGCCCGTGCAAACAAAAGTGAACTTGAGATTCAGAACGCGATTGAAGAAGCTCAACTTGAAGTAACCCCGCTTGTTACGCGCTTTATGCCGGCTCTTGCGTCACTTGCAAACATCGCGACGCTTCTTGGACTTCTTGGTACGATTATCGGTCTTATCGATGCATTTGCTGCTCTCGAACAGGCAGCTCCGGATGAACGTCAGGAAAAACTGTCAGCTGGTATTGCTATCGCTATGAACACGACGGCGTTTGGTCTTATCGTTGCAATTCCGACGCTTACGATTCACACGGTTCTTTCTGCTTTTGCAAAGAAGATCCTCGACGACATCGAACTTTATTCGACCAAGCTTGGCAACCTTCTTGGCCAGCGTCTGAAATAATCCGAAGCAGGATTATTTGCAGTTGGAGCGGACTCGCCGAAATAGTTTCGGCGAGATGAAGTATCAATGTCCCTGAGGAGATAGCGATGGCTAAAGTAAAGATTGAAGATGCAGAAGATCTGAACCTGACCCCGATTATGAACGTGGTTCTGGTTTTGATTCCTCTGATGTTGCTGAACGTCGTATTTATGACGATAACGGTAATCGAAGTGACGATGCCGCAGCGCAGTGCTGGTTCTGCAACGAATGGGGAACCTCCGAAGCGATTACAGGTATTTATCTCACAGCAGGGCTTTACGGTTGTAGAAGGGCAGGCGGCTCTTCCCGCAAAAGGTGATTGTCCTCAAGGCGGGCCGACAATTTGTCCGCTTAAAAATGAGATCAATCCGGAAGTCGAAATTGAAACAGACCGTCATAACTGGTTAGAGCTTTATAATACGCTGATGGAAATCAAAACCCAGCATGCCGATTACAAAGATCATGACCAGATCGAAATTGTTGCTGATTCTGCAGTCAATTTTGGCGTTCTTGTTAAAGCAATGGACGTTTCGCGTTATCAGCGTGTATCAAAAGCAGATCTCGATAAAAATCCCAACGTAGGAAGTAAGTTCCGCAGTGTGGAAGAGTTTAATGATTCAGTGACTCCGCTTGTTGATACGACCGACGATGAAGGCAATGCTGCGAAAACAGCTTTGGGATTGTTCCCTGTTGTTGTTTTGGGTATGCCCACCATGTCGAATTAGTATAAGCTGAAGTTGAAGGCGAGAACGTCTAAAGGACAGTGTGACAGGGATTAAGCAATGGCTGAAAATAAAACGCAGAAACAGATCGAAATGGAACAGATGCTTACGGATCGCTTGAGAGCGAAACGTAAGGCCAATCGAGGCAGTGGTGATACCGGAAAATGTGGTCTCGGTTTGAACTCAATGATGGACATGATGACGATTATTCTCGTCTTCCTGCTCAAATCTTACGGTGAAGAACCCCTGGTTATTCTGCCCGGAACCGACGTCCCAATTTCTGTCGCAGAAACCCTTCCTGAAGATATGACCGTTTTGACGATAAATAAAGAAGGCATCTTCATGGTTCGTGAACGTGTCCTCGAAATCGAAGATGGTCGTGTAAACGGTAACTTTAAGAAAGGTGGCGAAAGCGGACTGATTATCGAGCCCCTCGAAGAAAAACTTCGTAAAGAAGTCGAAAAATTGAAAAGTATCGCCATGGCAAATGGAAAAACATTTGAGGGCGATATGACAATTATCGCCGATCAGAGCGTAAGCTATCGTCTGATCGTCGAAGTTATGCAGACAGCGATTGGTACTGAGTTCAAGCGATTCAGATTTGCTGTTATCCAAGGCGCTATGGCGGATAGCGGTCGTTACGCATCAGCCCCTGCTCGCCAAGGTAAATAATACAAATTAATATTGCTGTATCTTGTCTCGATTTCACTCCCGCTTGTTAGAGTGAAATCGGGATTTATTTTGAGATGAACTCAGACTGGAGATTTGCGCGATGGCCGTGCAAGAACCAAAAAAATTTCTACGAATCGGAATCTTTCGTGGAAAACAAAGCTTGGAAGAAAGCGTCGTAAAAAAAAGACGTACAGTGAGTATTGGACAGGATGAGTCTAATACTTTTTGCATCCTTTCTTCCGCTGTTCCAAAAAAATGGAACATGTTTGTTTACGATTCTGCGAAAGATTCGTTTACACTCGTTGTAAAAGATTCGATGCGCGGACGTGTCGTCCTGGATGCCAGTAAAAAAATTGAAGTATCTCTGGATGAACAACTTCGTCCCGGCCCAAACGTTAAATTCGTTGGCGATGAACGTCACATCCAGTTGACGAATGTTTCCCGCGGTAAAGTCTCTATCGGGAAAATTAATATCCTCTTTAATTTCGTCTCCAAAACAGACGAAATGGCTGCGGCTCGTATCCTTTATACACCGCCTTCGTTTTGGGATAAATTCGTCGAGTTCTTCCCCAAAGCTCTCCTTTATGCCGTTCTCATTTCTTTCATCTGCCACTTCATTCCTCTCGCCTATGTCTGCTTCCAGGATTGGCCTCGAAATGATGACTTCTTCATCATCCCGATGGCCGTTAAACCTGTCGAAATTAAAGATATGGAAATCCTTGAAGAAGATGAACCTGAACCTGAGCCAGAAATCGTTGAAGAGGCTGAAAATGTGCTGCCTGAAGTCGATTCTGTTCAGCCTGAACCCGAACCCGAGCCTGGTACAGTTTCAAAAGCTGAATTGATGGATCAAATCACGGATAAACACCGTGAACAAGGTGCCATGATTACGGCTCAAATCCTCGGGGTAGATGGCGGCGTCGAGGGCTTTTATGCCGATATGCTTGGAAGTAACGCTCATATCGCTGATATGTCTGATATCGCCGCAGGTGATATCGGCGCCAGTGCTTCAGGTAGCCTTTTGAATCAACTCGCCGCTTCCGGTAACGGCGGCGGTGGTTTGCTCGGTATTGATAGCGGTGCCGGCAATAGCGGTCCAAAAGTCGTCGTCGATAATACGCCTAAAAAAGAAGCAACCAGAGCTAAGGTCGATTTCAAAATGTCCTCCAATGCCAGTGAGTTTGCAAGTGCTCCCCCTCCCGGAAGTAAAGAAAGTATCGAAGGCGTCTTTAAGAAAAAACAAGGCGATATCAAGAGTTGCTATCAACGTGTCATGAATGCTCAAGGTAAGGCTAATGGGCGTTTCGTTATCAGCATTCTCGTCGGTAAAGACGGCGTGGTCATGAAAGTTGAAAAAGTTGAAGACCAAATCGGCGGTGAAATGTTTAACTGCGTTAGACAACGCATCATGAACTGGAAATTTGGGACACTTTCTAAACCGATTGCTTTCAAGAAGACTTGGGTCTTTAGTTAATTTAAAAGAGCTTCTCCTTCGAGAAGCTCTTTTTTTGTACTTTGATGGACTAAAATTTTCTTCGCGAGTAATTTGGTTTATGCTTTTCTGTAGAACATAGAGCAGGTTGAGCCTCTTGTTTCGATTCAATATCATCATTCAGCTTTTCACATTTGAGAACCTTTCCTGATTTTGAGTACGTTTCCTGATTTCTGAGTTTGAGGAGAGTACAGATTATTGGAAGGTACTAAAATGTGACTCGGCCTCACTGGTTTTGACAAACTTTTCGAAAAATTGAAAAATCGTGTTGTTCTTTAGCAGAGGTTATTTTTGAGGTTTTTGTCATGAAAAAAGTTTGTAGTTTGGTGATATTCGCTCGTTCGTTTTTACCGTCATCAACGGTCTGACCCAAAATGTGGAACACGCCCAGAATAATAAAATTGAATTAACCTCGGAATTGCTGGTTTTGAATGCTGCAGCTTGTTCGCTTTTGACATCTGCGGATTTTGAAAAAGCTGAGCAGCTGTATAAGGCTATGGTTAGATTGGAGGCCGTCAATCTTCTATGGTTCAATCTGGCATGGGCATTTCTCAAGCAGAAAAAATGCTCAGATGCTATGGACGCTTTTTCTCATTTTGAAAACTCACCTGAATGCCTTGATGATCCAGCAATGAAATTGCGTTACCCACCACAGCCTGTTCCTATTCATCGGGATGTCATCATTCCTAAAATTGATGAAAAGGGGGTGACAAAGAAAACTATTGAGGTTGAGGAAAAAGGGGTAGCTTCGATTTCTATGTTGGATCCTCAAAAAAAAGTTTCTGATAACAACCCTCAGATAACTGAACTGAAAAAAAATACTCTTGTCGTTGTACCTGATTGAAATCTTTCATTGAAACTGATGGCCATAAAGATAGGTTTATAAAAGAATATAATAATATATGTAAATGATAATGTGTTAACGGACTTTGACTGCATTAAATTTTTGAAATCGAGACAGATAACTTATCTTTCATCATTTCGGCATATCTCAAGGATTTCATCAATGCGGATTGAATCGTGTTCTTGGTCGGGCTGGTTAAAATAAAATACCATGCATTCCGATAATAAGCCTCTCCCATGCAACGAGTTCATTCACATTTCCTTGAAACGCTTCATTGACTTCTTGAATAACGTTTAATCCGCGAACGAGATCTTTTTCACTTGTCTTTGACAAATGCTGCATCATAGCCGGCTGATAGTGTTTGAGAATGATATTTCCTTTTTGGCTGGTTTTAATCACAAGCATGTCTCGAATAAACATCGACAAAAGAGTTAGCAGATGTTCAGACATATTTTTTTTGCCCTTGAGATTTGATGCAACTGAAAAAGCATCCAGAGTCGAATTGGGACTGATCATGTTCTCAAATGCACTCAAGACTTCATTTTTGTAATCGCCTGAACACAAATCAAGTGCTGTTCCAAAACTGCCTCCGGATAGTGCTGCAATTTGATTGGCTGTATCCGGAGAATTTCCTTTCTTGATGAGAAAATCCGTAATTTGTTCAAATGAAAATGGCGCAAAACGAACGACTTGACACCGGCTGATAATCGTAGGCAGAAGCTTTTGAATTTGAGATGTGATTAAAATAAAGGTGGTATGGGCTTCTGGCTCTTCCAGTGTTTTGAGGAGGCAGTTCGCCGCAGCATCCTGCATTTTATGAACATCTTGAATAATGACAAAACGTCTTTGTGCTTCGAATGGTGGAAATACCAGTTTCTTTTGCATCTCGCGAATGACTTCGATTTTAATGGTCGCAGTCGTTTCATCGATTTCAATCACATCCGGATGCGTCTTTAAAGCAACTCGCCGACATGCCGCACATTCTCCGCATCGTTCAATATGTTCCGGGGTCGAGTGAATGCACAGCTGAGACTGAATAAAGGCTGTCGCAACCATGCCTTTACCGATGCCGGCAGTTCCCGTAAATAGAAGAGCATGATGGAGATGGTCCGTATTAGCCGCATGAAGCAGGCCGGCTTTGACGGTTTCATGTCCGATGATGTCTGAAAAAATATCGTGAATCATTTTTTTGAGAATGTTTGGAGAAATAAAAAAGGCACCCAATCAAGGTGCCCTTTTTATCATGAATTATTTGCGTTTTTTACGGTTTTCTCTGGCGAGTTTTCGCTTTTGTTTTTGTTCTTTAGTCAAAGGAGGTCTGGCCATCATGTTGCCCTGGAACCCGGGAGGCGTATAACCGCGAGGAAGTCCCTGAAGGAGAGCCTGAGGATCCATCGAAGGCGGAAGGGCTGAATCGACCATCGAGCCGAACAGTTCCGAGAAGTCGAGGTTCGAAAGCTGTTTCATATTGCTGATTGCACCGAGACCGGGGATTTTGCTTAGCCAGCTCGTGTTGGTTCCGAGTCTTCCCATCATGTTTCTCATGAGGGTAAAACGCTGCATAAGTTCGGTCACTTCCTTGACGGAACGTCCAGAACCCTTTGCAACACGCACTTGACGGGATCGCGCAAACAAGAGATCCGGATCACGGCGCTCTTTTTCTGTCATCGACTGAATCATCGCTTTGATCTTAATGATTTCGCCGTCATCGACGTTCACTTTGTCACTCATTCCCGAGAAGAAAGGCATTCTTTCCATAATGCCTCGCAGCGATCCCATTTTTTGAATCATCTCAAGTTGAGCCAGGAAATGATGGAAATCGAAGTTCCCCGAAAGCATTTCAAGGGCATCTTTCTGTGCGCGATCTTCATCGACGACGCGTTCAAAATCGACCATGATGTCGACGATGTCACCGAAACCGAGAATACGGCTTGCCAAACCTTCCGGTCTGAACAGCTTGAGCTTTTCAACCTGTTCGCCTTCGCCGATGAAACGAATGGGCTTTCCTGTGACTTCTTTGATGGAAAGTGCGGCACCGCCACGGGCATCGCCGTCAAGTTTTGTCATGATAAAGCCGCTCAGATCCAGCTTTTCATTGAACTGAACAGCCGTATTGACGGCATCACGACCAATCATTGCGTCACAGACGAGCAGAATATTTTCAGGTTTTGTTTCATCCGCAATTTCGGTCAATTCGCTCATGAGGACGTCATCGACGGCAAGTCGTCCTGCGGTATCGAAAATGACGAAATCACAACCGGATTTTTTGGCATATTCAATGGCTTCTTTGCAGAGATCGACGGGGTCGGCATCGGCTTTTGTATAGACTTCAACGCCCATGGATTCGCCGAGAACCTGAAGCTGTTTTGCTGCGGCGGGTCGATAGACGTCGCCTGCAACCATCAGTGGCTTGGCTTTGTACTGCTCTTTGAGCCAGTAGGCGAGTTTCGCTGCAGTCGTCGTTTTACCGGAACCCTGGAGGCCAACGAGCATGATCTTGGTCGGCGGATTGTCAATTTTTATCGGTTCTTCATCGACGGGACCCATGAGATTTTCAAGTTCTTCTTGGCAAATCTTGATGAAATGCTGCCCCGGCGTGACTTTATGGACTTTTCCCTCGGCGTCTTTGATGGAAACGCGAACCTCTTCACCGATCGCACGTTCCTTGACGGTATTGAGGAAGCGTTTCACGACGTGATAGTTGACGTCGGCTTCCAGAAGGCTCGCACGAACAGTGCGAAGGGCATCGTCGATATTGGATTCAGTCAGTTCGCGAACACCTCTCATGCGCTGCGAAATATCACGAAATCCTTTTGAAATGGTTTCAAACATAGATTAGGCCTTCAAAATGTACAAAATTGTACCGGTGATGGAATCAATCCCACGGGCTCTTTTCGCCTTTGAGGGACAAAAAAACGCAGATATTCTAATGTTATTGCGGTTTTAACGTCAAGTTTATTTCATTCCTTTTTCTTCGGCGGTGCTATCGGCGGCGCCAATACGCACACGCCCGACTCGCTATTGCCTTTCAGGCAATACGCGAGTCGATTTTTACGTATATTCACTCGCCAGGTCGCGCCGTTTCTTCGTTGGTGATATTATATAAATTGTTGGAAATATATTTAGTGGTTAGTGGTTAGTGGTTAGTGATTAGTGATTAGTAGTTAGAGGTTAGTGGTTAGTAATTATTGGTATGATAAAAGCCGTGCCGCGTTACGACTGTACAGTTGGGTGATTAGAAAAGTGATTAGTGGTTGGTGGTTAGTCGCGACACGGCTGTATTTGATTGTAAGAGAAAAGATGCAAAAGGATAAAACAGGCGCGTATTGAGCGAATAGCGAGATAGCGCCTGTGAATGAGGGCGTATCTTGTGCGCAGCGCAAGATAGCCCGCAGTGGCTGAACGACGGAGCGTGATGCCGCTTCATATTTGATAATCCGGTCCTTAAATGGGTCTAGGGCAGAGTCTCGGCTGTGCTGTAACATTAACCTATTCTTCTTATTTTTAATGAATGCCACCGGTTATTTTGCTATGTATCAACTTGTTTTGTATGGATGTGTAACCATACGATTGCAAAAAATACATTAGGATATTTGTTATGAAAAACAGACTGTTTTTATCGCTCTCTTATTGGCTCTTTTTCATTTGGCTGGATGTGATGATAATTCAGATAAATGTAATATTGATGCAAGTGTTTGTGCTTCTGTGAATCTGGCTTTTGATGCTTCAAATTGTGTTTGTTCTGAAAGTGTAGTTTGTTCACTCGATTCAGCAACTTGTACATCTGCTAATTTGGATTTTGATGCTATTAATTGTGCTTGTGTTGAAAAATCAAACGCTTGCAATTTGACCGAAGTCTATTGCGTTTCTCTTAACAAAAAAACTGGATGCAGTTAATTGTAAGTGTGTGAATAATAATGCTCCAGTTTGTAATATTTCGCCTTCAATATGTACAGACCAGGGGCTTGTTCTCGATATTGAAAATTGTGCTTGCGTCGAAAAATCAAACGCTTGCAGTTTGACCGAAGCCTATTGCGTTTCTCTTAAGAAGAACCCGAAGAATTTACAATCACCTATTGTGACGGAAAATAAGTCTATCCCCATAGCGATTCAAACAACTGCGGCGGCTGCGGGAACGTTTGCGGGCCGACAGGCGTCTGCACGGGACGCCTCGGCTGCAAAGAGAAATCACAGCTCGAGAACGGCGATCTTGTCTTTTTGGGTAATTACGAAAATGACAACATCGCTTCAAACGGCAAAGAACCCATCGCCTGGCGTGTGCTTGCGAATGATGGTTCCAAACTGCTGCTCCTGACTTCGTATGCGATTGATACAAAACCATATCATACGCAAAAAGTTGATATTTCTTGGGAAAAAAGCACGCTCCGTTCATGGCTTAATGGCTATAACGCATCTGAAAATGCTGCCAACATCGATTCTAGTACAGATAATTTCCTTAATTCGGCCTTTACAGCCGATGAAAAGGAAAAAATAATTTATTCATTGGTTAAAGCTGAAAAGAATCCGAACTACAGCAGTATTGATCCCGGCAATGATACAAAAGATTATGTATTCTTCATCAGTGCTTCTGATGCCGAGAATTACTTTAGAACTGACGGATTGGATCGTGGTGCCACAGCGACTCCCTATGCCATTGCTAATGGAGCCATTACTCAAGAAGTTTCTTTTAAGCGTTCATTCCGGTTCCTCCGTACACCTGGTGGTTCATCCGATAGAGTCGCTTCCGTGAATCCATTGGGGTCAATATATTATTTCGGTGGTGAAGTTAATATGACTCAATATACCATTCGTCCAGCGATTTGGGTTGATCTCAATAAATTGTAAATGAATAATTTGGAATGCCGCCATTTGCGTCAGGCCTTGGCCTGACGCTGCATGGACTGGAACGCCGCTATTGCTTCGCAATACGCGGCGTTTTTTGATTGTTTGGGCATGACTATTGGCCTTAACGGCCAATACGTCACGCCAGGCGCGGACTATGGCGTTTGCCGACCGCCATACGCCCGCGCCGGCGTCGAATAATAGTGTAACATCCATATCGATAAAATTTATCTAATATATGTTTTAGCTCTCGAAAAAGTGGTATAAAAACAATGTTGTGCCTGAGAACGGGCACCTTGTGTGGAGGCTTGTGTTGAATACAGGGGAACGCGAGAAGTTTGGGTCCAGACTGGGTTTTATTCTTGTCGCCGCCGGTTGTGCCGTCGGCTTGGGAAATGTCTGGAAATTCCCTTATTTGTGCGGCCAATACGGCGGTGCAGCTTTTATTCTGATTTATCTCATTTGCCTGGCTCTTATCGCATTTCCAATTCTTGTTTGTGAATTGACCGTCGGACGTGCATCTCAAAAAAGTTCTGCACGCTCTTTCCGCATTCTTGAACCTGCTGGCAAAAAATGGCATCTCGCCAGCTATTTGTGCGTCGCCGGAACCTACCTTCTCATGATGTTTTATACCGGCGTGTGTGGCTGGATGCTGTATTATTTTGTCAAATTTGTCATCGGCGATTTTTCCGGCACCGACCTTACAACGACTCAAATTTCAAGTCAGTTTTCTGAGATGCTCTCTTCTCCCTCAACCATGCTTGTCGCAACTTATCTCGTGATTGCTGCGGCGTTTGGCATTTGCTCTTTTGGGGTTCGAAAAGGCGTCGAAAAAGTGACTAAAGTCATGATGTTGGGCCTTTTCGCCCTCATTGTTGTTTTGGCCGTTAATTCATTGATGCTCCCAGGCGCTGATAAGGGCATTGAGTTCTATCTCGTCCCTGATTTTGATGCCTTGGTGAAACAGGGAATTGGAACGGTCGTCTTTGCAGCCATGTCTCAGGCCTTTTTTACTTTGAGCATCGGTATCGGTGCCATGGCCATTTTCGGCAGCTATCTCGATAAGAGTCGATCCCTGACGGGGGAAGGAATCATGATTACCGTCCTGGACACGATCGTCGCTCTTATGGCCGGCCTCATCATCATTCCTGCCTGCTTCTCGTTTGGAATTTCACCGGATTCCGGGCCTTCACTCATCTTCATCACGATGCCGAATGTCTTTTATCAAATGTCCGGTGGTCAGTTTTTTGGTGCCCTTTTCTTCCTATTTCTGCTCTTTGCCGCTCTGAGTACGGTCGTTGCCGTTTTCGAAAATATCATTTCATACGCCACCGATTTGTGGAACTGGACCCGAAAAAAAGCCATTATCATTAATTTGGTCACACTGTGCATTCTCTCAACGCCCTGTGTTCTTGGCTTTAATGTCCTTTCATTCATCGAACCTCTCGGCGAGGGCACCGGTATTCTCGATCTCGAGGATTTCCTCGTTTCCAACAATTTATTGCCGATTGGTGCGTTGATTTTCCTCCTTTTCTGCATTTCAAAACGGGGCTGGGGCTGGAAGGCTTTTATTCAAGAAGCCGATACCGGTGACGGCTTAAAGTTTCCCTCTAAACTTCGCATTTGGATGCAGTGGTTTGTTCCAGTTCTCGTCGTGATCATCTACCTGAAGGGGTATTACGATATGCTCGCCGATCGCGGAACCGTGTATTTATGCGTTTGGATGGGGATTGCGCTTCTTTTTGTCGGTTTCGTTTTCTATATTATTTGGGGACGCAGCCGAAGTCAGTCCGGAGAATAGCATGGCACGCGTACTCGTGATTGGCGGGGCCGTCGTCGACGTTTCACTTTGCCCGGTCGATGCCGGTATTTTTTCTTCACCATCAACGGCTATCGACTGTATTCCTCTTTCGACGGGTGGGGATGCCATGAACGAGGCTTCTGTTCTGACAAAGCTCGGGACAGAAACTGAACTTTGTACGTTATTGGGTTCAGATGATGCCGGTCAGTTCATCCTGTCGCGATGCCGCGAACGCGGCATCGGAACAACATATTGTATCGTCGATCCTTGTGTCGTGACGAGTGTAAACGTCGTTCTCGTCGATGAGGCCGGCGAAAGACGCTTTGTGACCGCTCAAAATAGCTCTCTTCGCCGGCTTGCATTTGAACACATCGAAGGTGCTCTTGAACAACTGGTTCCCGGAATGATCGTTTCCCTGGCCAGTATTTTTGTTTCTCCAGCACTCGATATCAATGCCATGAAACGGATTTTTGAACGTATTCACAATGCCGGTTGTGTGCTTTGTGCCGACATGACGAGATGCAAACACGGTGAAACAACCGATGATATGCGAGACGTTCTTTCTTTCGTCGATTATTTGTTCTGCAATCAGGAGGAAGGTGCTTGCCTGACGCATCAAATGACGCCCGAAACGATTGCTGATGATTTGTTGAGGTTTGTCCCCGGACACGTGATCGTCAAACTCGGTGGACATGGCTGTCTTGATGCATCAAGAGAGGGGATGAATTATTGTCCGGCCGTCAAAACACAGGTCCTTGATACGACAGGCGCGGGAGATACATTTGCCGGCGCCGTGATTCATGGCTTGAGCCGAGGTCTCCCGTGGTCTGATTGTCTTCGCCTTGGAAATGCGGCGGCTGCTGTGACGATTCAATACCGTGGTGCCGCATCCGATCGTCTCTCTTTCGAGGCCATTGAGGAAAAACTCGCTAAAATTTCATGAAATAACTGATTCCCGGCTGAAGAATTTCCACGAGAACCATGTCCGGATTCGATTTTTCGCCGTTTCTGTCTGCAAATTCTCCTTCCCAGTAGGAACCGATATCAATGCCCATGACATAGGATAATTCGAGACCGAGACCGATGTTTGGCGTGAAAAAGTATATGCAGTTTACACCGAGCTTGTAGCCAACCGCTAAATTGGTTCCTTTGCTGTCGACGGCCAGAAAGTCGCCGTAGGCTTTTTCTTTTCCCGTCTTGGGAAAATTGTACAAAAAACCGGCTCCAATGATGAGCTGTCCCTTCCAGTTTTTCGATAACTTCGTCAAATAGCTGAATTCAACCATCGAGGCTCCATCCAGCCGGGACATCTTTTTGGAACCGCTTTGAATTCTTAACCCCCAAATTGCGCCAAACTGCTGCTCAATCGTCCACATGAAATCGTTTTCATTGTCGTTGATGCCGAAACGAAGAACGCCGGATGTGCCGCCAAAAATGTTCGTGTATCCCGTTTCTTTGCCGACAAATGTGTCGAAATGAAATGTTCCGACGGCGCCTACTGAAAAATGAAACTTCGTTCTTTTGTATCGCCTGGTTGTCTGTGTTTCGGTTTTGGGGATGTAAAATGGTGATATTTTTTCGGAATTGTTTTCTGGCTCGTTGAGAAGGGCTTCGGCTTCTTCAAGGGAAATGTCATCACCGGATGCCGTTTCGACGATATCATTGCTGTCTTCGGATGAAAAGTCCCGGCTGACCGGTTCATCGACTTCGAGGTCCGATTCCGTCAGGAGCTTTTCGGCTTCTTCGAGAGACATCTCATCAATCGGAGTTTCGATCTCTTCCTGGGCCAGAGCCGACAGTGAAAAACTCATGAACAGGCAAAATAGAAGTATGCCGAAACGTATCTGTTTCATGTCGATATCATCCGTGAATGCATGAAACCGGCATCCTTGCCGGTGTGTGAACGAAATTAAGGCGTTATCAAGGTGAGGTCGTTTTCATCAACCTTTTGAATGAGAACACCAAATCGACGGAGTTTTCCATTCATCTCTTCCATCCATTCGTCGAATGTGGCGGACTCGGTTTGAGCATCCGCCTGAAGGAGGAGATTATAGACGGTTCGGTCCTGGTTCTTTGCAATTTCCTGAAGTGTTTCAAGCCATTGTGACTGCTCGGATGGAATGGATCGAATGACGCCGTGTTTCTTGAAAAGTTTGTGCATTTCACTGCGCATGGCGTCTATTGTCATGGAATCATCTTTTGATGCGTCGGCAAATTCGACTTTTCGATCGTCAAGCCAGGCTTCGAATGCAGCTTTGATCTCTTCGTTGTTGGCATAAAACTGTTTGCCTTCGGTCGAAAGCGTCGATTTGAAGGCTTCGGGAACCGGAACACATGCAATGGCCTGGTTCGATTCCAAAAGATTGCGATAGCTTTCCAGAATGCCCTTGGACGGTTCATCGTCGTCATCGGGAATGTTGGCTTTTTGAAGAACACCGATCTTTTGAAGACCTTCAATTGCGGCATTCTGTGCGGTTTTTCGGAGATATGATAGCAAGCTCATGATGAATGCTCCTGGCTGGATGATGTGTCGTCTTTAGGATTGGATGCAATGGCTGAAAAACGTCGTTGTATTTTCTGTTGTCTATGCCGTCGGAGGAGTTTGAGCATGATCATGAGAATGACGACGATTGCGGGAATGCCGATGACGTTGATCCAGATAATGCGTTTTTGAACATCGGCATCAGGAATGGGGGTCATGGTCGGCAGTGAACGATTGCGGATTTCAATGAGCGAGGTGTCTTGAATGAGCCATTCGGTGGCATTGACGAACAGATGAATGCCAAATTTCGCAAAATTGTCGGTGTATCCGATAATTTTGTTCATGAAAAGAAATTCGCCGTTTGGGACGAGAAGAAATCTGGCGTCGTCCGTTTTGGAAATAAGGGCGCCAGGGTCGGCTTTTTCCGGAAGTTTCTGCGTGAATTGAGAGGCTAACGGTGTCTGAAGAGTTGCGATGAGAGGGTGTGGACCCTGAATTTCATCGGCACGAATCTTTTGAAGGGCATCGACGCCGATGTCGCCGCCGGATGGTCTCGTGACGGCTTCGCTGGAACTTACGGCGAGTTTGGTTAGTTGGGCATGATGTTCTTCGATGGCGGCGTCATCGATTTGGAGGGTTCCGGAAAAGGGAAGAACGATTGCCGTAAGATTTTGAGTGATGGGGTGAGTTTTGTCGAGATCGGTGATGACGGGCAGGGCGGGAAGCGAAACCGGAATGGCGTTGTCTTCTGTGAACTGAGTTCCGACGAGATTGTGGGTTCGATCGAGAAGAAGTGTGTTTGGGAACTGAACGCCGGTGTTTTTGATGAGCTCATTGATATTTGCATCGATGTTGATTCGAGGCTGATCGGGCTGATTATAGTCGCCCCGTGTCGGGCTCTGAAGAATGGCCAGTGCCGTTCCGGAAAAGGATGCCTGTTCGAGCGCATAGAGTGCGCAGTCGGAGAATTTTTCCTGAATATTGAGAATGACGAGTGCGTCGGATTTGGGGGTGAGGACGCAGTGTTCATTGATTTTTGCGGCCTGAACCGATATGCGTTTTCCGAAGACTTCCTCGAAAACGTCGCTCATGCTCTGGCGCAGAATGGGAGATTCTGCAAGGCCGCCAAAACCGGTGAGAATACCGACGGTCTTTTGTGACGGCGACGTGAGATTGATGATGGATTTGGCGACGAGGTATTCGAGATTGTCACCGGGGCGGAGCTCCGGAAGTGTCTCTGCGGCGTCGCGGTAGATGACTGTGAGGCCTTTGAAGACGAGGCGCATGCTTCGCTGAGTTTCGTCTTTTTGCGAGACGGCAACGCGGCGCAGGCCGAAGCCTTTGGCGATTTCTTCGTCGGCTTTTGACTCGGGTTCGATGATTTCGTACGTGAGTTTGCCATGGGATTCGGCCTGAAATTCATCGAGCAGGTCTCGCGTCGTTTGATAGAGCGTGTTGTCGGGTGCCGGGAGATTTTTGGACAGAAAAACTTTGATTCTGATGGGGGACTCGAGGTCTTCGAGCATCCGGACGGTTGCCGGGCTGAGTGTATATTGGCCGTCCTGGGTCAGGTCCCATCGCGCCGTCGTGATCTGTGAAAATATGAGGTTGATCACGATGAGGACGGCGAAGAGGATCCCCAGTAATATTGCGGCATTTTGAAGATATTGAGAACGGGAAATGTTTGTCATCAGGAATCGAGATGAGCGTAAAGAAGCGTATTAAATGCGCGAAAACGCGCCATGAATGAAGTGGCTTGACGGCGAAGCGCGAAAAAGGTGGCGGCGTGTATTGAGCCGGAGGCGAAATAGCGACGCCCGGCCGCAGCGTATTGAGCCGGAGGCGAGATAGCGCGGCTTAAAAGACCGTTTCGTAGGCGATGCCGGCGCCATCGGGTAGAACAAATGGTGCGGCTGCATGGATGGTTGTCGGCGGCGTTTTTGTCGGGGACTGCCACTGTATCGAACTCGGTTCGTGAACAATGATTGCGTGTATGACGCTGGTCAGATAACTCACGCCAAGAAGGACAATGCCTGAAATCTGAAGTCCCTGCCAGGATTTTGCTTTGGGATAGTCGTCGTGAGAAAAGCGCATCTGGTCGTTTCTGTAGTATTCGACCATTCCGCCGCCAAGAACCGACATGACGATGCCCGCAAGCTGTGTCGAGGCATAGACGGTTCCCCAGACGGGGTTGTGCATTTGATACATGCCGGCGCCAAAGGGGACAAAGTTAATCCAGAAGGGATGTTTTTCGATTTCACCGGCCACGAAGAGTGTTTCGACGGCAGATGTTCTGCTTTTTTCCGGTCTGAGTGCGTCGAGTTCCGGGGCATGAAGTTCTCGAAGTTCTTCAATGCGCTGCGTGCTTGTTCCGGGCAGAACGATGATTGCGCCAACTGGATCGTAGTCCGGATCGGTTCGCAAAACGTCGAGAAACATGGCATCGGCAAGGGGCTGATTGCCGGTTTCCTGCTGGGATACGCCGAGCAGAAGGTCGATTTCGATGACTGTGTCGACGTCGTCCACACAGTGCAGATTTTCGTAAACAGGGCGCAGAGTCTCGATGACAGTCGTGTATTTTCGTTTGGTATAGGCGGTTTCAGCGCGCCGCATGGTGGCATTCGGGTAGATGAAAGCCTCGTCGCACTGATTCTGTGACTGCGCGCCGATGGCAACAATGGGTGGCGCTGCGGGCAAACTTTCCGGAGCCGTTTGTGTCTCGTCCGGCTTCTCTGAAGGCTGTTCAGAGACAGACGTCAAAGGCTCTTGTGCCTCGTCTAAGTCCTGGGCCGCTGCGGGAACCGCCGTGAACAGAACGGCTGTAATTAGTGCGCTATTCTTGAGGATATGCATCAGAATTCGTCATCATCGGTGCCGATATCTTCGGCTGAGTCATCGGCAGGTGCGTTTATCTGGCGAATCATCCAGTTTTGCGCACTGCTTTCATCGGGAAGTGGGGCCTGACGCGTCGGCTGTGTGCCCGGGAGAAATACTTCGTTTCGGGTTTTCTGGTCGGCTGAAGGAATCAGTCCTGTCGCCGCATCGACGTCCATTTGTATCACAGAGTCCGGCTTTATGAAATTGCTCTCAGGCAGTTCTTTATGATACGCGCCCATAAAATCAGCGAAAATTGGGGCGGCAGTCGATGAACCGCCCTCGCCTTTTCCGAGCGTCTTGGGATCGTCGTAACCGACGTAAATTCCGCATGCCAAATCGGCGGTAAAACCGACAAACCATGCGTCTTTTGTGGAATTGGTTGTGCCCGTTTTTCCGGCGACATCGCGTTTCCATTTGCCGAGGTATTTGCGAGCCGTGCCTTCGGTTGCAACCGATTGGAGCATCGACGAGAGGACGTAGGCGACGTCCGGATCGATGGCCGTGTGCTTTTCCTGGGGTTTAAGCGGGAGTTTTTTCCCGTTCTTCGTGATTTCGAGGATGAAGCGCGGCGATTTGTAAATGCCGCCCGAGGCGATTGTCGCGTATGCGTTGGTGACATCGAGAACGGTCATGCTGGAGCTGCCAAGCGCCAGGGTAAAGTTGTCGACGAGCGGCGTCGTAATGCCGAATTTTCGGACAAATGCAATCGTCTTGTCGATACCGGTTCGTTCGAGGACATCGACGGCGACCGTGTTTCTGGACTGAGCCAGGGCCGTTCGGACGGTCATAGGGCCCTTGAATTTGTTGTCGGAATTTTTGGCGGACCAGGGCTGTTTCTGTCCGGGAATGTGAAAGACTTTCGGGGCGTCGTCTATGATTGTTGTCGGCGTGATAATGCGAGCCTCGAGTGCGGCGCCATAGACAAAGGTCTTGAACGATGATCCGGTCTGGCGCATGGCCTGTGTGGCTCGATTAAAGACCGAATCCGAATAGCTGTAGCCGCCGACAAGTGCCACGACATCGTGTGAAAACGGATCAATGGCGATAAGTCCGCCGTCGGCTCCCGATGGAATGTGGATCTTTTCAGGCTTTCCGTCCTTGTCAAACTCGTCGATCTGAACGAACCAGGTCTGGTCAACTTTGAATGTGTCCTCGATCGCGCCTTCTTTTTTCTGCCGGTGGGTCGGTTTGTAGGGAAGGGTTTTGTCGCCGAGTTCAAAATAAACGGTGTCGCCGTCAATTTTCGTGAGTTTGGCTTCAAAATTCTTGTTTTTTTCAAATTTTGCCGGCTTTTTTTTGGATGGATTTTTGAGCGGCCTGTTCATGTAATGGCGTTCGTCGTAATCGATGAGCCCCTTCTGGAATGCGGCTTCGGCGAGTTTTTGTGTGTCGAGATCGAGCGTCGTCGTGACGTGAAGGCCGGCACTGTATACGTATTCCTTGCCGTATTCTGCAATGAGCATCTGCCTGACATGTTCGGTAAAATAGGGAGCGGCGCCAATGGATTCGCGGTTCTGGTGTGAAATCGTGATGGGTGCGTCGAAGGCTTCCTGGTATTCGTCCTGTCGAATGAGCCCCTTGTCGAGCATCTGTCTGAGGACGTAGTTTCGTCTTTCGAGAGCCCTGTCGGGATGTTTGACGGGAGAGAGTCGTTCCGGTGACTGGACGAGTCCGGCAATCGTCGCAGCCTGGTTGATTGTCATGTCTTTGGCGTGAATGCCGAAATAAAAGAGAGCGGCCTGTTCGACGCCGTAGTTTCGATGCCCGAAATAGACGTGATTGAGGTAAATGGCGAGAATTTCGTCTTTGGTCAGGGCCTGTTCGATCTGTCTGGCGAGGAGGACTTCTTGAATTTTACGTGACAGATGTTTTTCGGGCGTGAGGAGGAGATTTTTGACGACCTGCTGTGTGATGGTTGACGATCCCTGACTGAAACCGCCGCGTTTAATGTTGACGATAACGGCGCGCACAATGCCAATGTAATCGAGCCCCTTGTGGGAGTAAAACATGGCATCTTCGGCGGCGATCATGGCATTTTTCATGTGCTGAGGGATTTCGTCGAAGGGAATGACGGTGCGTTTTTCCTCATAAAGTTCGAGCAGAGGAAGGCCATTTTTGTCGGTGATGACCGAGACCTGACGAGGCTGATAGTCGTCGTATGAAAAGATGCCGGGCAGGCTTCTGGAGTAGTACCAGAAGGCAAAAGCGACGCATCCGCAGCCGAGGAATCCGAGTATCAGTGCCGAAATGAGACAAAATTTGAGCAGTCTGGCGCCGATAGATGATTTCTTTTTATTCGAGGCTTTTTCTGAACGCTTCTTGGCAAGCTGCTTTGATGATTGCGATTTACTGGAGTCAACCCTGACGTTTTTTTTACCGGATTTTGCGGCCACTTCTGAACTCCGTTTCAGAATTGAGAATATGAAATGAATTTTGTGAAGCCGTGCTGTTGCCGTTGGCAATACGCACGGCGTTTCGCGGCTATCGCCCCGCCGGGGCAATACGCCGCGAAAAAATTATGGTTTATAAATGCGTTCAAAGAGTTTCTGTGCATTCGGACTGAATGCAAACAAAACGAGATCCTTGATGGCAGCCGAACGTTTCATGGCTGATTTCAAGGTGAGCAGCGTTGTCGGGAATTTGAGATTGTCAATTTCCGTGAGAATTTGCAGGCAGTCCATGAGGCTTTGCGAGAGAAGAAGAGCGGCTTGAATGGCACATTTTTTCGAGGTTTGAGCATGCTGCTTGACGATCGAGAGCGTCGACGGTGTGATTCTGGGAAGCGTCACAGGCGTGAAATGAACGGCTTCAAGCGTTTGTTTGTACAGTTCTGCAGTTTCTTGCGGGATCGAGCTCGTGTTTCTTCCCGGCAGAAGTACGGACGTCGACTCCGTGAGAATCTGATGAACAGCGGTCGGCGTCATGCAGGCCGAGAGGATGTTTTCCGGTCTTGAAAGCACGAGGGCGAACGCCATGCGAGCGGTCCATTGTTTTGTCGAAAGCGTGTTGAACTGAATCGGATCGCAGAAAATGGTCGGACAAAGCGTATGAAGAAGCGGCTGAACGGGATCAAATTCCTGCGGGCGTGCGGCGAGAACAACATTTTCGAGCTTGAGAATGCTGTTAAGATTCTCAAAAATCTTCCAAAACTCTTCCGGCACCGCATCGATTGGGCGGATGTTGAAGTCATCGGCACTTGCCAGAATGGGGGATGTTTTCGAGGTCGCAAGGGTGGAAACGAGTCGCGACAGCCCCGGATTAAGCGGCGATGTCACGATCGAAAACAGAGATTGCCGCGTCACATCCGAAATGGAGTTCGGAAGGGGAACGCATTCATGTTCGGGATGTTCGGCACTTGCAATATCGAGAATATCGTCAATGCAACGGAGCGTGAACGGCGAAGCGTCTTTGGCTAAAATATGGATGTCATCAAGCGTAAACGAGAGCGTTTCGAGGGCATGATTTGCATTGAGTTTTGATGAAGTTCTGTGTGTGATCGAGGGATAGATGACCGACGATTTCACTGACGCCGTGCCGGGGGCAGGATGCTGTGGTTTTTCGTTCTGGATGTGGCGCGAGAGAATTGGGGTCTCGAGAATGTTTTCTCGCACGACGGCTTTGATGGCACTGCTGGGCGTCTTTGTCTGAGGCTTTGTTTGGCTCTCATTGGCGGCATCATCGGACTTTCTTGCGTCTTCGGGCATCGAAAATTCGTTTTGAGGGTCACTGGTATTGAGGTCGTCGAGCAGTCCGCGAGGTGCGGTATTGACGCGTTTTCGTTTCGGCTTTTGAGGGGCTTCGGTCTGTGGCGGCATGGAGCCTGCCTCTGAAATGAGATCCGTCGTGATGCCGTGTGCCCGAATATAATCCTGGGCTTTGTAAAGGGCATCTTTGCATTCCGGAAGACTGCCGGTGATTTTGGACAGAAGAAGAAGCTGTTTTCTTGCGTTGTCAGGATCGTCTTCTGTCAGGGAGCAAAGACAGTCATAAAGTTCGCTGATGTGCTCGAACTCCTTGAGAATATATAAGGAATTGGCGAGTGTTTCGAGGATTTCCGGAGAAACGGGATTGAGGTTGAAAGCCTGGATGGCGGTATCCGCAGCCTCTTTTGTGGTTTTCAAATGGTTGAGCTGAATGTCGGCAAGAATGCCGAGGTATTCGGCTTTGAGCCTTTCTGAAGAGACCTGGGCGGAGGCGAGAAGACTGGCAGCCATTGATGCCTTTTCCCACTGTTCGGTGTCGAGATAGAGCTTGAGAAGTCGCACGGGAACGTCCTCGACATCGCCGCCAAGCGTCAGCGCCTGCTCGTATTCGGCAATAGCCTTGAGCGGATCGATGACGTAAAAATGATAGATTTCGGCGATACGTTTGTGGATGGCGCCAAGAACATCGGTTTCATCGGTGAGGCTTAACAGCTGGGTAAAGACGGGAAGAGCTTCATCCCATCGCTCCTGTTCGATGAGAATGGTGAGTTTGAGATCGACGGCAGGTCTGAAATCGTTCTGAATGAGAATGGCATCATTGAGTGCATTCACGGCTTCATCTTCTTTATTTGCGGCATGAAGAATCTCGCCGTAGTAGTAGCACATGAGCATGGCATTGTCGGAACTGAGCCGTTGCTTGTAGGGCATATAATTGTGGATGCGTTCTGCCGTTTCGTCCCAGTGTCCGGAGTGATAGCCAAGCTCAATGAGTTTGAAGTTTGCATTTGGATCGTTTGGATCGATGGCGAGCATGGCATCGGTCGTTGCCTTGACGGTTTCGACATCGTCGAGTGAGGCCGCATTGGAGAGCAGTTCAGTCAGACATTTAATTTCCTGTTCCTTCGAGAGTGTCTTTGTTTTGAGCAGATCCATTGCGAGCTGGACGGCATTCAATGGCTGATCGATGAGCGTGAGAATCTGCAAAAATATGATGTTTTGATCGAGACTGAGTTTTGTGAGTCGTTTGGAATAGTTTTGCAGAAGCGCTTTTGCACTCTCGGAGTCGTCGAATTTTTTGGCGAGCATGAGTGCAAACTGAAGAATGAGCTGAGTCTGTTCCTGAACCGGACTGGCATGAACGAGGTCTTCGCAGACGGAATTAAATGCATCTTTGTTCTGTTTTGCGGAGGCTTTTGTAATGAGTTTTTCCGCGACAGGCGTTGCCTGCTCGATGTTTGGTGAGAGCGTGAGCGCGTTGTGAAGCATCTGAGCAGCATCCTCGAGCCTGTTTTGTTCCAAAAGGAGCTGCGATGTACTCAGAAGGATGGTGGCTTTTTTGGCGTTATCCGGTTCGAGATCGGATGCATGACAGAGTGCGTATATGGCATTGTCTGTCTGATTGAGCTTGAGGAGTTCTTCGGCGATTTCGATGCAGAGCTGAGCGGAATGGATATCGGCTTCAATGGCACATTGGAGGACGTTTGCAGCTTCCTGCGGGGCATTAAAGTTTTTAGAATAGAGGTGTGCACAGCGAAGAGCGGTTTTTGCGATTCGATCGCCGTCATCTGATACTTTAAGGTATTGTTCTGCGTGTTTGAGGTAGCCGTCCCAGTTACAGATTTCTTTGTAAAAACGGCATACGGGATAGAGATATTCTGGATCGACGGAACCGTCACCGAGTGCAAACTCGTCGAGCACTTTGCAGGCGTATTTGGGTTCCATGATGAAATCCTCATAAACATTGGCGAGAAGAAAAACGGCAGTTCTTCTGACGACATATTCAGCGGCATGTGTTGTAAAGTATTCGTACTTCACAATGAGTTCGTTAAAGGATTTGTTTTTTTCGCACAGTGTGCAGAGCTTCTGGTGAAGTGAGCTAATTCTTGAAGGATCGGTGTCGAGCGCGGACAAAAGCGTGTTGAGCGCATTTTCCGGCTGTTTCATCTGCTCATCCTGGATCGAGGCAAGTTCGATAAGGGCTTTAAAGCGTGTATCGGTGTCGGGTTCATTGGCAATGAGTTCAGTGAGAATATTTTCGGCTGCTTTCCAGTTTTCCTGGGATTTAAGCAGGTTGATGAGCTTGTATCTGACATCAACCATCCCCGGATTTTCGTCGATTATCGTGTGATAGAGTGAAATGGCGTTGTTGGTCTGATCCGACTGAACAAAGAGATCGGCGAGAACCAGCTGATATTTGAGTCTCTTTCTAGGGGATGATTCGACAAGAATGCTGAGCTGATAGTAGAGAATTTTTGACTGAGGCTTGAGCTGTTCCGGATCGATTTTTTTAAGTTCGGTTGTGGCGAAAGAATCATCAGGTGTTGCTTCGAGAATGTCGCGCAGGCATAGCATCTTTGACCGCTCGTCACCGATCATTTCAGCGGTCTTGTATTTCTTGGCATAGAGTGCGTTTTTCTGTGTGATGTCACCAAAGAAAGTCGCAATCGCTTCATCCATTTTATCAAGAATCTGCTGCTGCTGGGAATTCGTTTCTGACATTTGAATAACCTGTACCAGAAGAGTGTCGTATATCAAACAAGCATCAAAATGGTCAGTGAGCAGAGTTCTTGCCACGGACTGATCCATATTGTGCAGGCAAAAATTGATAATGATATCGCACAAAGCGTTCCCCGAAAACAGGCAGGGAAGATATCGAAGAAAAATATCTGTGATTTCGGGCAGCATGTGCAGGAGCTTTCGTAACCGATCAAGCCATAGCGAATTATCGGGAGCGAGAACAGTGGCCAACGCAATGATTTGATAGGATTCCGGTTTGGGAGAACCGTGAATGATTTCGAGCACTTGCATGGTCGATCTCGGTAAAGCCGGAACGATGGCCAAATCGAGAAAATTGAGGACGATGAGTGCGGGCTCAAATTCAGGTTCAGTCTCATACCATTCAAAAAAAGCGCGCATAGCGAGCGATGATTCACCGATCCGGATGAGTTCAAGACAAGCGGCCAGAATGGGCGTATTGTTTGGTGTGATGTCGAGTGAATCAATGTTAAATGGGGCATCGTCGGCATACATGATTCGAGCCTCAATTCCTTGTTTGAGACTGAGAATGTCCGGCGAAGAGGCTCCTTCAAATTCGATGGTATTGAGAAAGCGATTTAAAAAATGTGTGTATTGATGAGATGCACCGGTTTGTTTTCGCAGCACGTCTGCGGCGTGCAGAAGCTGTGCATCAAAAGCCGTCGCCTGCGGCGTTAATATTTCGGCTCTGAGGTCAAACAGGGCATCAAACAGAAGAAAAGCATCGATATGAGTCGCATCTCGAATGGCAGAATGAATGGCTTTCAGGGCTTTGGTCGACTGGCGTGAATCGATGAGATTTCGAATGTTGCGAAGGCGCAGCGGGGTTCGCGTGTTGTGATGTTTCGCAAACTTCTCGATCATTTTGAGCATATCGAGCTTGAGTGCGGAATTTTCTGTGGTGTCGAGACAGTCGAAAAGTGCAGTTCGAAAAGTGACGTCTTCGGCCGCATGCATGCAGATCCATGCCTGTTTTTGAACGGCATCGATCCAGAACTGAGGGTGATGGATGGCAGACTGTGTCAGGTAGAAGATGGCTCGTTCTTTGTCGTGAAGACGAATGGCATAGAGCATCGAGAATGTGAGCAGTGTCGAATCCGGGAGTGAGAAGGGCAGGTGTTCAAAAAGCGATGCCGCAAGATTGAGTTCCTTCCAGGCCAGGGCCTGATTGAGCAGGGTGCTGATGCGGCTGATGACAGGCAGACTGTCGGGGACGGCCAGTGCAATAGCCGTTGAAATATCGATGAGCTGTCTCGATTTTATTGCGAGTGAGGCCGCTGTTTCGAGCCAGTCCATGGCATGACTGACGTCCCCCCATTCGAGAAGACCGGAAAGGGCGAGATTGATGAGTGCCTGAGTGCGTTCCAGACCGGCATCTTCAGGGAGTGTCCGCAATTTTTCTTCAATCGATGCACGGGGTTCTGTCGTGAGCGAAGCTCTCTGGCGAATGGTTGAGATGAACGAGGGTATATCGGAAAACTGGGGATTTGAACGATGAAGCCTGTGTAAAGCGATGACGGCGGACAGGGCGAAAGTCCATGATTTGGTGGATGCGCCAATATAGGCCTTGATGGCTTCAGAGAGGTTCAAGGCAAAGAAGCGCAGATAATGTCCGAGTGCCATGCTGAAAATGCCGGCAAATTGAGGTTGCTGCTCGCGAACAGCGAGTTCGGAGAGGGCGCGTACAGCCAGCGCATGGTTTCGTGTCTGAGCGGCTGACTGAAAAAAGGACCGCCATAAAAGAGGGGATTGATTGCTTGGATCGGCGTTGGAAAGCGTACGGTATATTAAGGCACACTGAGAGCCGGAAATGCCGGAAATTCGGGATTTGAGGTCTGTTTGAATGAGATTTTGTATGTTTTCAGCTTCAGCAAGCATGAATCAAAAGACCAAAAAAGAGATAGCAGAAGAAAAAGTCGGAAAAAATGGAACGTTATAGCCGATTGGTAAAAAAAAGAAATTAGGATTTAGCAGTGTCGTGGCTAGCCATGTCATTCCTCGCCGGAGCCAACCCCCGGCTCTGTTCTATTTCAGAGGTTCCTTAGGGTAGGGCTGATTAATTGTTAATTGTTTATTTTTCCGGGGCTCTGCCCCGGACCCCGCTTAAGGGCTGAGCCCTTAAGAATCCGTAATATATTAGGTTAGTATAAGTTTTTTGGGGTGCCTAACCATGCTTCCTCGCCGGGGTCCCTCCTCAGTTCGCAGTATGAAATGAATTTCGTTTCCCGAGCCTGTCGGCTCTCCAACTCGTTCATTTCATTTGCTCACTGGGCTCTGCGATGCCAGCCGTCCACCGGACGCCTGCCTTCTCGGCCCCCCAGCTCTCTTTAATTCCTGCCTTAAAATATCGTTTTGTTCAGACCTTCCTTAGGGAAATATTTCAATTTGTGAATTATCGGCCTTCAGGCTGAATAGTATTCGAGCCACAACAAATCGTTTTGTCGTTTTGAGGAGACGATTCATGGAAAATGGCGAGAATGAATGTTTTGTATTTTACTGGTAAAATTTGTTCATGAAAATTTTGACTTACCAGTGATGGTTATGTATAAGCAGTGAACGTTGGGACGGTAAATCAGTACGCAGTCACTATTCGTATTTATATAAGAAAAGGAGAAAAGAGATGAGTCAGTTGAACGCATGTGATGCCTGTCGACAGAGCGAATTGAGACGAGAAGGCCGTGGTTATGGCAAGGGATTGAGTGTGGAAAGCCGGATGACGTCTCGCAGTGCAGGAATGTTTTTTCAGGAGAAAAGGCGTGAGATGAGGATGAAGAGCGTAGGTCTTGAGGCGTATTTGCGCTGGTCTCTGACGCGGGAAATGGTTACGGAAGGATTGAAAAGATGTTTTCTCGTTTTTACTGCGACGGAGCATGTTGTTCATGTGACGCTGAGCCAGATGGAGAATGAATGTATTGTGACAAAGCAGTGGATTTTTAATTCGGATACGAATTTGGAGGCGGTTGGAACGGTATTAAAACAACAAATACCTGAACATTTGAAGTTGAACGTGTTTGTTCCGGGGCGGCATGAACGAGAGCAGTATGGGGCGGAGCATTTGGCCAGGGAGTTGACGCGCGGCCGGATCGAGATGGTTTTTGGAACGCGAGGGGTCATAAATATGGATCGGTTTTCGAGCCTGGCGTGTCAGCATCTGCCGCGTCTGATAGGTTCGGACACGAGACGCTGGCTGGAGAGATTGACGTCGATAAGCAGCACGCCGGCAGGCTTTGAGGTTGAGAGTGAAGAGTTGAGTCTTGCCGAAGACTTTCTTAATTCTTCGGTAAGACGTGATGTGGCGATGATTTATCGCCTGCTCGTAACGCCGATGGTGAAAATGGGCTAGTTGTGGAGCATTCAGGTGTTGTGGTGTGATCCGAAGCGGCGGGTGTCACAGCACCGGAGTACAAAGAAGAAAGAGCAATCCTTCCCGGTTCAAGGAAGTCGCAGGGCGAAGCGGCGCCCTGGCGACGATAATATTGAATATTGAGGAAAGGGCACAGCCCCGGAAAAACGAACAAATTACTTTTATTCAGTTTGCAATATGAAATGAACTTTGTTTCCCGAGCCTGTCGGCTCTCCAGCTTGTTCATTTCATTTGCTCACGGGGCTCTGCGATGCCAGCCGTCCCCCGGACGCCTGCCTTTTCGGCCCCCCGGCTCTCGACAATTACTGCCATAAATTATCGTTTTGTTCAGAGGTTCCCTGGGTGAGTCGTAAGATAAGAAAATAAAAAGTGAATTTTTCTTTTGACAGGTGATAACGATTTGCGTATAAGGCGCGCCGTTCGACGCGAGGTTGTACGACGGAGCGTTGAACGGTTTGAAGTGGACTATGGGACATTAGCTCAGTCGGTAGAGCAGCAGACTTTTAATCTGTTTGTCGACAGTTCGATTCTGTCATGTCTCATTGCGTCCTTGTCGTCTAGAGGCCTAGGACATCGGCCTTTCACGCCGACGACACGAGTTCGAATCTCGTCGAGGACGTGACAAATCCGGAGCTTTGCTCCGGATTTTTTTTTGCCCTCGCTTGGCTTTCAGAGCCAGTTCCTCCCTTTTTGAGTGATAGCCCATGGCTCTTCCCCAGTTGAGTGTGCGGGGGAATAAATGATTAGTCGATATCGATGACAAAGAGATCGTCTTCGATAACTTTGAAACGGATTTCGTGGCCTGCAAAGGGAAAACCGTAGATTCTGTCGGGATCGTTCTGGTAGGCAGGGCGCGGGTCCTGAGCCAGAATGTCGATGAGGGCATGACGTGTTTCATCGTTCAGGAATTTGGCTTGTTCGTTCGTGATGTGAACGTTTAGCGTCTTGTCTTTGACGGCTTCGGCGAAACCGTTTTGGGCTTCCGGGTGTGCATCAGCAAACGACAGATAGGGTTTGATGTCATAAATCGGAGTCTGATCCATGAGATCGGCGCCGAGGACATGAATGACGGTTCCAAAGTTTGGAGTTTTTTCCAGCCTGTCGAATTTGACGCAGGAAAGGGCAAGCGGATTGGGACGAAAGGTCGAACGCGTGGCGAAGACGCCCATCCGTGTGTTTCCGCCGAGTCTTGGGGGGCGGACCGTCGGCGACCAGGTATCCCGCTGATTTTGTGAAAATCCCCAGATGAGCCATAAATGTGAGTAGCCGTCGATGCCTTTGAGCGCGTCATCGTTACGGTACGGGGGCTCGAAAACGATGGTCGAGTGAAGGGAATCGACGAGTCCGCTCTGGCGCGGAATGCCATATTTGGAGGGAAAATCGCTGTGCATACGAGCGATGATTTTGAGTTGCATGGCAGCGCCTGTCAGAAACAAAAGGATTGAGCGGCGTATCGGCGTAGCCGATAGCCGCGAACGCGCGCCGTATTTGCGCCGCAAATAGGCGTGCACACGAAAGAATTACGAGCCGCTGACGGCGACATCGTCGATTCTGATGGAAGGAATTCGATGGTTGGTGTCATTTCGAATGTCATTTCCGACTTCGGAGAGACGCTGCCAGAGATCGGTGTGATTTCCGGTGATGTTCATTTCGGAGACGGGGGTCGTGAGCTTGCCGTTTTCGATGGCGACGCCGGCGATGCCGTGAGAGAAGTCGCCCCGGACGTTGTCCTGATTGCCGCCGAGAAGGTCTGTGACGTAGATGCCGTCCTTGACATCGGCGATCATGGCGTCGAGGGAGCGCGATCCGGGAGTGAGGACGAGGTCGGAGTGCATACCGGTGGTGGGCTCGAGATTGAGTTTTTTGGCGGAATAGGTGTCGAGCAGATATGTCTCGAGTGTTCCTTTTGAGAAAAGAGAACGGGGAGTGGAGGCCATGCCTTCGGTATCGAACAGTCGTGCGTTGATGCCGCGAACGAGCAGCGGATCGTCCTTGAGATCAAAGAGGTTGGAGGCGAATTTATGGCCGATTTTGTCCTGGAAATAGGAGCTTTTCATGACGAGTGAATTGCCAAAAATCGGCTTGATGAAATTTTGAACCATCTGAGAGGCGACGCGGCGGTCGAAAATGAGTGTGCGATTGGCGGAGGGGAGCTTTTTCTGGCCGATTTTGAGGGCGCAGAATTGAGCCGCTTGATCGACGACGGCTTGAGGAGTGCGCAGATCGGCGAGATGGTGCGAAAAGGAGCTGCCGTAATCGGAGGGTTTTTTGTCGCCGTCTGTTAGGACAAGGATCGTGGTGGAAGCAAAGAAGGAGGATTTGGTTTCGCCTGTGAAACCGTTTGTGGAGGCGGCGAAAGACTGGCCTTGGTAGAGGGAGTAATAGGTCGTGACGTCGAGGATGGGGAGCTCGGAGTGAGCGAGCGTGAGTTCTTCGAGTTCGCGGCACCTGTTCATCATGTCGTTAGGCGTGAAGGCTTCGGCAGCGGGGTCAAAGAGCTGGAGATCGATGTCGGCACGATTGGCATAGCGGTCGGGATCAGGCAGGACTCTGGCGGGATCGACTTCGAGAAGTCGCGTCATGTCGATGCATTTTTTGATGAACGTATCAATGTTTTCAGGTCGGAGGTCGGATGTGTTGTAATGGCCGTATTTTTCGTCGACATAGAGCGTGAGGACGAGTGTGGATTCGCCGGAGCTGTTCAAGTTTTCGAGTTTATTTTTTCGCCAGGACATGTCGATGGACTGGTCTTGGAGGAGTTTGATTCTGGCATTTTGTGCGCCGTATTTTTTAGCGTATTCGAGAGACTTTTCGACGATAGATTTGATATCAGACATAATTAAATACCTCCCACAGTGATGGCAGAAACGAGGCATGACGGCATACCGAGGGAAACGGGCATACTTTGGCCGTCTTTTCCGCAAGTCCAGCTGCCGTTGTCGATTTTTTGGTCATTTGCGACCATTGTGATTTTAGAGAGCGTGTCAGGTCCGTTTCCGATGATGTTGACGTCTTTGATGGGGGCAGTGATTTTTCCGTCCTCGATGAGGAAACCATTTTTGACGTAAAACGTGTAATCACCTTCGCCGATGGAAACAACTCCGTTTGTGTATTTTGTACAGAAGATGCCGTATTTGACGTTTTTGACGAGTTCGTCAACTTCGTGTGTGCCGTTAGCCATGTAAGTGACGCGCATACGAGGGACAGGAGCAAATTTGTATGATTCTCGACGGCCGGAACCTGTGGGTGCGACGCCGTAGAATTTTGCACTGATTTTGTCGTGCATATAGCTTTTCAGGACACCGTTTTCGACGAGAATTGTGTCCTGAGAAGGGGTGCCTTCGTCATCGACATTGATAGCGCCGCGTGAAGTGCTGATGAGGCCGGTGTCACCGATGGTGACTTCCTGAGAAGCGATGGACTGATTGAGTTTTGATGCGAAGATAGAGGTGCCTTTACGGTTGAAATCGGCTTCGAGCCCGTGACCGATGGCTTCATGCAGGAGGATACCGGAGGCGCCGGCGCCAAGGACGACGGGCCATTCGCCGCCTTTTGGCTTGACGGCGTCGAAGAGAATTTGAGTGTCGGCGACGGCCTCGTCGATCATCTTGTTGATTTTATCCTCGGTGATGGATTCAAAGGTATCGAGAGCGGCCAAAGCGGCGACGTTTGACTGTTTTTCGTCGCCGCGCTGCATGACAATGGAGAGGCGCAGGGTAAAGTAAGGCTGGGAATCGGTGGCATTGATGCCGTCAGACGTGTTGATCATGACGGTTCTCTGATTCCAGGAAAGCGCGACGGTGACCTGAATGATGGAGTTGTCCTTGCTTCGAGTTTTTTTGTCGATGGACTGAATGAGAGAGACGGCCTTTGCAACGTCGAGCTGATCCCAGTCGTAGTTTGTGTCATAAAGGGTTTTGAGCTGAGCGTCGTGACGAGGCATTACGGGGCCGGCGTTGACCCCGGGGGCGATTGCTGCGGCGGCTTCGGCGGCTCGCAGCATGTCGGGAAGCGTGAGCGATTCGGTGAATGCGTATCCGGTCTGATCGTCGACGACGCATCTTGCGCCCATGCCGAGTGCGATGCTGGCAAAGGCCGATGTGACTTTTCCGTCCAGGAGCTGGACCGACCCGGTACTTGTGTGTTCAAAGAAAAGTTCACCCCATTGTCCGCCGCGCGAAAGGGTTTTGGAGAGGACTTCGTCGATCATGGCCTGCGTGACGCCGAACTTGGAACAGAAATAGTCGTTGCATGCCGGTGCAGCAATGGTTTGATTTGGCATTTGCACATCCTTTTTAGTCGAGGCGCAGCCGACAAACGGCAGGGAAGCTGCTGCAAGAGCGCCGGTTGCCAGAAAGTCTCTTCGTGTTAGGTTCATAATAACTCCTGATTTTTGTTTGAAGACCGAGAATACGGCCAATAACGATAAAAAACGAAAAATCTATCATGAATGAGTGTGGGTGAAAAGTTCAAGTCTCAAGGTTTGTTTCCCGTTGGTTACAGTCTGGGCTCTGGTTTTCGTCAATCTCTGAGCATATTTCAGGGGAGTGAAAAAGGACGGGCAGCCAAGAGGGGATGAGCGTGAATTGTGGTGATTGAAACATGGAATATAAATGTTCAGATTAATGTTGATATGGCGATGTTTTGCAGAGAGGCGAAAATGTTTGACGCCGTGTTCTGCATGTTTCCAAGAATGGAGAATGGGTTATGAATATTTCAGAAAATGAGGTGAGCAGCGGGATGCAGGAAGAACCGGCGTCGGTGAACAAGAACGATCTGAAGGCGCTGTTCAGGATAGGTTATGGCCTTTATGTCGTGACGTCAAATGACGGCGTGAAGGACAACGGCCTTATTGTGAACACGGTTTCTCAAGTTACGAACTCGCCGAATCGAATTGCGGTGACAATCAATAAGGAGAGCTATTCGCATCAGGTGATACGGCGGACGGGGATCATGAATGTGAACTGTCTGAGCGTCGAGGCGCCGTTTAGTGTGTTTGAAAGGTTTGGATTTCAGAGCGGCCGGAATGCGGACAAATTTGCGGGACTCAAGCCGCTTCGATCGGACAACGGACTGGCGTATCTGCCGAGTTATATCAATGCGATGATGTCACTCAAGGTTGAGCAGTACGTCGATCTTGGGACACACGGGATGTTTATCTGTGCCGTGACAGAAGCGCGTGTGATGAGTGATGTGGAGACGATGAGCTACACGTATTATCAGACGAAAGTGAAGCCGAAACCGGAGACGAATGGCAGGAAAGGGTTTGTGTGCAAGGTCTGCGGCTGGGTGTATGAAGGCGATGAGCTTCCGGAGGACATCGTGTGTCCAATATGCAAGCATGGTGCAGCGGATTTTGAACCGATTGTGTAGCCGTCCTATGCCCCGGGCGGGGCATACGGACGGCTTTGGGCCAGGCTATCGGCTTTCGCCGATACGCCTGGCCATTTTTTAGTGCGCTCGGCGAGCGCACGTTCTAACGGGTGAAAGTCCCGAATCCGCCCGGTAGTGGGAAGGATATAGC
>JAZRVP010000105.1:0-2899 GCA_045599245.1 Myxococcota bacterium | reverse complement strand
AATATTTTTAAAGAGGTCTCGGTTGTAATTGCGGCGCATATTATTTTTTTAGGCTGATACTGGGCGCTACACCGTGTAGCATCTAGTATTTGCCTCAAATTCGAAAAAAAGAACAGCATTTTTTGAATTCCCCTGTTTTTTTCCTCCCCCCGGCTGAATAGTTACTCGGATAGAGATCGACGCATTATTACAATCTCCGTAAGCATTATTACAATCGCCAGTGTCATTAGAATATGTATGCTCAGTCACAATTTTGCGGGTATTTCCATCGATTTACGCCCAATTCTGGCAACACTCATCCCCATTGCAGCCGCTTACCTCGTCAGCCGGTTTACGTGGAACTTCCGTTCGCCATCACATGCCGTCAGCTACATCATCGCCTGTCTATCCATCTTTATATTATTCTGTTTCCCTGACAATGATATTCTTTTATACGATGTAGTTATTACAATACTGGCATTAACATCCATCGCAATTTCCGTTGCTCATAAATACAAACGCTATCTTGCTTACGGTTGCGCATTCATTCTTATGATATTCTTCTCCCAAACCAAATACTTCTGGCTCGACTTACATTGGTGGATCTATCTAGCAACCGTGGCCGCCATTCTGATCTTTTTCGCCGTCACAAACGAAATTCTCATCAGACAGGGCTCATCCATCCTGAAAAAACTTCAGGCATCCCAAATTAACCATTGGAGATGGTAGTAACCAATATGAGCGAATGCCCCGTCCGGCGTATTCGGCTCAAGCATAACCCGTGTTTGCGCACAAAGAAGCCGCACAGCGGCTTACCCCGGGAGCCGAATAGACGGGCGCAAAAGGGCGTATCGACCTGCCGATAGCCCGTTCCAATGCGTCGTATTGCAAAACAATAGACGCATCTACTCATAAAAATTGGACAAGAGAGAACTTCTCTGACATACCCTCATGTTTATGATAGACTGAGGTCATTATCAGTTTTGAAATCTGCTTTCACAGGCTCAACATGACTGATTTGGGACCACAGACATTGGTTCACAGTAAAGAGGCTGTTTATGCGACGTCACAATTGGTTATTTTTCCTGGCTTTAAGTTTTATATTTGGCTGCACCGAGAATCCGGTACTGGAACTTGATGAATCCATTGGAACAGAAATTGACGATAAAGATGACGATATTGATAATAACGATGATATTGATAACGACACATCAAAATGTACAAATGAATGCAGTGAAAGTTTTGAATGTGCAAGTGATAACACCTATAAAGAGTGTATTGATTTAAATGGAGATGGATGCAAGGAATGGTCTGAGCCGAAGGTCTGTCCTGACGAGCAGATATGTCAGAATGGAATCTGCAAAGATACTGTTTCCACATGTACAGACAGCTGCAAAGAAACAGCCAAATGTATTAATGAACATTCCTATCAAACGTGTGAAGATACAAATAATGATGGCTGTAAAGAGTGGTCGGAAACCAGAATGTGCTCAAGCGATGAAGTGTGCCAAAACGGTTCATGTTCAAAAGTTTCGCCGATGTGCACAAATGCATGCAGTCAGGAAGGAGATATTCAGTGCAGTCAGGACAAACTTCAAACGTGTTTTGATTATAATCATGATGGATGTCTGGAATGGGGAAATGAAATTTCATGTGAATACGGATGTTCAGAGAAGGAGTGCCGAAAATTTCCCAAATGTCCGGAAAACGCTGATATTTGCCCAAAGGAAATTGAAAAATTCAATGAATGGATTGAAGGAGACACATCACAGAGCATTAATATTATCACGAAATATACAAGTTGCCATGATGTCGGGTCGACAGACATCGCAGATGAATCCGGCCCGGAAGACTATTATATGGTACATTTGGATGAACCAGGTTTTCTTGTCGTGAACGTCAAACACGGCAAAAATATGGATGTAGATGTACAAATATTGAGTGAATTAAACGGCGACAGCTGTTTAGTGCGCGGAGATCAATCTACGGGAGCACATCTGGAGGCCGGTATCCACTATATCAGCGTGGATACATACGCAAACGTCAAAAATGCTGGAATCTACCAAATTCGTTTGTTTTTTCTGCCCGATTCGGGGCTCTGCGGCATGAATCAGAAAATCATGGAACGCATCAATGATTCCAATTCATTACAAATGCCTGTTGTCGGAAAAGTAGGGCGAGAGTCACATCTGGTCACAACGTACGATCAGCAGGCTCATGGCGGTGACTGGTGGCCATCCGATGCCTGGGATGCAGCTTCACTTGAAATCCACCAAAACCATACTAAGGAAATGTATGGAAATATCATCACGTATGGAAAGAGTGAGGGCGACAACAAGTGGTGCTCCTGCAACAGCAAAGGATTGTGCGGACATGCCAGTTATGGCAAGGCCCTTCCGCCCGATGCCGAAGCCTGGGATGTCAATATGTATTGGAAAAGTTCAACAAAGCCGGCTCCGGGAACTCGATATCTCGTTTTCAATCCCCAGAACGGAAAGGCGGTTGTTGCCGCTTCAGGCTATGAAACAGGGCCTGGAAAAGCCGAAACCATGGGCGGTGCAGTACCAGAAATTCACAACTATTTGGGCACAGATCACGGCTACGCCCTTGTTTTTGGGGAATTGAAGAATCAGACGAATGAATACGGCCCAATCGAATGCTTTAATGAAACCTCTGAATAATTGAAAATTCAAAGAGGCTCTGGCCCCCCGGCACTCTTCAAAATTCTACCTTATAGCTGTGTTTTGTTCAGAGTTTCCTTAAGGAACCTCTGATTAAAGATTATTTACTTGTTTTTCTGGGGCTTTGCCCCAGACCCCACCAAAGGACTGAGTCCTTTGGAATCCTCAATTATTTTAGGTGGTATAAGCTTTTTGAGCTGCCTGACTATTGATTCCTCGCTGGGGCCCCACCCCCAGCT
>JAZRVP010000104.1:0-44329 GCA_045599245.1 Myxococcota bacterium | reverse complement strand
CTCAGTCCTTTGGTGGAGTCTGGGGCAAAGCCCCAGCGGAGTCCGGGGCAGAGCCCCGTCTGAATAGGAACCGTCACTTAGGTGTACAAACTTACAATGTTGTTTCACTGCGCGCCTTGTTGTATAACCTCTGCCCGCTGTTCTTTTGGCAGCACTCTTTGGCAATGGATTGCTGACGCTTGTGGCGTCCAAGGGCTTTTTTGACAGAGCATGGAGGCTCTGGTTGATGATGAGTTGGTGTTTGACTGTGGGCATTTCCCTTATCGTCGTCGCGGCGATTATGGCTTTGTTCTGGGAGGCAAAGAAAAAAAATCCGTCCCTCTCAAATAAGGGGAAGTCTGCCGGTAATCTGCGCCGTCGATCCCGCTCCGCCTACTCTCTACAGCCTCATCACTGCCTCAATGCTTTCGATGACGGATACGTCAATTACGACGATATTTGCGCTCTTGATGCCTCTCATATCGATAAAAAATCCGTCTTTTCTGACCAAAATGACGCCGATTTTGTCGTCATCGATGATGACTCCTCTCCTATCGATGCAATGCTTCTTCAGGAACCTTCTCCCGGAAGCATGGTTCTCGCTTCTCTTGAAAGTTTAAAAATGCCTGAGACCGTCGCTCCCGCTCCCAGGCCAAAGCTCCCAGGACAGGATGCCTGCGAACTTGGCGTTCGATATTTCGATTATTTGCTCGCTCATCACGTCGTCCCCAGAGGCGCCCGTCATCTCACAAGTGAAGCAAATATCAGTACCGCAATGAATGCCCTCAAAAATGCCAGACAGACCGCAACGCTCTCTCATGGCGCGGTCGCTCAGAGAATCGGCGAAAAGGCCGTCTGCCTTTTCGAACCCCTCGATATGCCCGTTCTGCATCTCGATAAGGCTCTCGAACTCATTCGTGATCTCCTCGAACAAAAAACTATCTTCATCATCATCGCTAACCGTTCCAACGCTTCCGAGGAGTGCTTCGCTCATCTCCGCCCTCTGTGTCAGAAATACCTCATCCCAAAATCCTGCATCTATATGGAACAGGACGACGGCTCTTTCGTCAATTACATCGAAAATGCCAATGACTTCGTCCCTTCCCGACTCGAGCCCATGACCATGTCTCAGCTTTTCTTCTCAAATATGCTCGATTATGCTCATGAGGCTTATGATGATGGCGATCATGAGGCCGTTTTGCGAACCATTGAGCCTCTCATGGCTCCGCTCCTTCAACGCGTCGCTTTCTACCAGAACTTTCCTAAAGTCCTCCTCGCTCAGGCTCTCAATCTCCTTGGTATGACGTTTCGTGACATCGGAAACGATGAACGCGCTATCCTGGCTTTCGACCGATCTCTCGCTATTCTGCGCGAAATTGAAGATTATGAAGCCATTAAGTCAGTCCTCGCAAACCTCGGCATTACTCTCGCACTGACCAGACCCGTCCTTCAGGAAAATGTCGAACGCGCTATTCGGCATCTCAATGAAGTCACTCAGCTCAATCCGAGAGATGACGAAGCCTGGCTCTATCTGGCCAATTCTTATTTGGAACTCTATCGCATTACCAATGCTCAGAGCCTCTTGAAACGCGCTCAGAGAGCTTATGACAAGGCATACGATCTCGCTCCGACTCCTCAGGTCGCTTCCTGCAGAGAGGCACTTGCCAGACAGATTGATGAAAAAAGACAGCGTACAACGAAATGTGTCGAGACTCGCGTCGCTTCTGGTTCCCAGGATAATCGCGCCTCTCGCGCCAATGCCCGGTAGCTGTCTCGATCAAAATCTTTCGCGGCTCGTATCGGCCATCGCGCCGATAGAGACGCGCGCGGACGTATTGACCATCGGGAAATAGTCCGCGAACAATACACGCGACTTTTTCCGCCTTTTACAATATAAGCCGCATCGATGTGTCACGATCCTCGTGAGCTTTTTATTAGGGATATTGAATGATCGATTCCATTAATGCCGGTTTTTGTTTGGACAGTGCCGTTTTTGATGACGCACCAAAAGCTTCGTTTAAACTGACTTCTCAGGAGGATGTTCCTCTCGATATCCTTCACGTCGAACTCAAGGCCGACGGACGGCTTACCCCGGGAACGCATGCCCTCATGCTATCCGATCGGGCTGTCAAGATTGAGGTTCCTGAGGACGCTTCTCTTGCTCTCACGCTTCGATGCATCGACGATGAAAATCACAGGCTTTTGCTCGACCGCATTTCGCTCGATTTCAGCAGCCCTATTCGCATCGTCAATATCATTACAACGCTCGATGAACTCAGCGCTCTCGTCGTTTCCGGAGACCGGAAAAAATCGAAAAGTTCGGATTTTTGGGGCAGGGCAGGGGCTATTCTCTCTCGTCGGGCGGAAGAATTAAAAAATACCGATACCATTAAAAAGGCCGAGTCTTTCTTTAAGGAAAATGCCACGCCCGTTCTCGGCCGGATTGCCGATACAAAAGGTTGGAAAAAATTCATCGAAGTCGCCGGAAAAACGGGTGAAAAAGCTGCAGAAGTTAGCCCCGTAGCCATTGAAAAATCTAAAGAATTTTTGAGCCGCGTCCTCGAACTCGGCGAGGAGGCAATCGATCGCGTTTTTGACGGACTCTGTGTCTCAAAGATCGAAATCGAGGCCAGAGACGACAAAACAAATGCCTCACTCGCTCTTTTCTTCACCGGTGAAATCGTCGTCGGCGAAAAAAGACGTTTTCCTATGGATGCCGTTGAAATTCCTGAGCTTTTTATGTCACGGTTTGGCGCTGACCTCAGAAATCTTCTTGCTCAGTTCTGTGTCACTTCCGAACAGGGAACTTCTCTTTCCAGAACATTTCTCGGCATGATCAACAATGTTTCCGGAGCGTGTGAATCCGATTTCGTTCTTTCCCCCGCTTCGCTCGTCATGACTTCGCGAGGCAATCGAACCAGCTCGCTGAACATTTCCGCCCACCGATGCTGTCACGCTTCCGTCTCATTCGATATCAAACAGGACGACGGCACCATTTCATTCGATTCTCATGTCGCCGTTAAAAATGATGACAAACAGACGGTCTCGTGCCGTCTCGTGATGAATTCAATCATCGACAAGCTCGTCGCCTGCGGCGAAAATCTTGCCGTTCCCTCATGGAATGTCTCTCTTATCGGGCACGGTGACGACATCACAGGACGCGTCGAAATCGATGACAATTCCATGACTTATCCCGATGCCGTCGATGTCACAACGCACGATCCTCGACTCATTTATGACGTTCGGTTTCCTCTTTTGCTCGAACCCGTGACCGTTTCCGGATCTTTTGATTTCGGCATTTCCGCTCAAAAACAGACCCTGTACCTTCACGAGGCCCAACTTGAGGCCGCCGGTAAATTTGCCTGGAACAAAGACGTCGATCTCGATATCGTCGCCACTCACACCACCTTTGAAAAATTGGACGGCGACTTCTCGCTCAACTTTGAAAAGAACAAAAATGGTCGTATTTCCGCCATTCTCTCTTCCGAACTCGGGTTCGCTTTTGATACGCACACTCAGGTGACGCCTGTTCCCGAATTTCATCTCAACGATTCTGTTCTGCATCTTGAGGCGGCTGGCCGGGTTAATGCCCGTATTTGCTCCGAAATTGAAACCGAAAACGTTTCCTCTGTCCGCGTTGAACTCGGCAGGACTTCCGCTTGTGCTCACGTCGATAAACTTCAGATCAGCCGCGATCCCATCGTGATTGTCTCAAACGGGCCGGCCTGTTTGGATTGTCGTCTCAACAAGGCGGCCATCTCCGATGACGGACTTGATGAATGCAGTCTTAATCTCGCCTGGCAGTTCTGCGATCCCATGACGCTTCAAATGGGAAAGGCCAAAACTCAAATCCTTGACGACGAACTCCTTGCCGGACATCTCACCGCCACGGCTTCAAAACAGGGCTACATTCGATTTTCCGACGGTGACGGTTTCTATGACGACGAATTCTTTAACGCCCTTCTCTATCCCGAACACGGCAAGGCTAAACTTGCCTCCCTGTTCAATCATCAGCCGCTTTTTGATTACGTCGATCGGGTCGTCTCCGATTTGACACCCGAAATCGGGCCTGTGCCCTCGCGAGTGCTCGCTCGCGTCAGAAAATGGCTCGATCGATGCCGGGAATGCGGCATTCCCGTCGATCTTCATCACGCAATCTCGATGCCTTATCTGGCAAAAATGATCGACCTCTTTCTCTACGACAGACTCGATGAAGCCGACGACATTCAGGCGATTCTCGACAGTGCCGTCAAAGCAAATGGCATTGATCGCTATAAAACTCAGGCCCTTATCGACAACGCTTTCCCCGATTTCGATCTGTCAAAGATGGCATCTGTCATTCGGTTGGCAGATATGATCGTTCGCGGCGCACCCTATCAGACGCCGCCTGTCACCGAAAAACAGGCCCTGTGTGACGAATTTTCTCACGAACTTCGTCTGCTGCCTTCCGCTAACCAAATCTACGATCTCGACGAAGTTTCTCCCGATGATTTCAAAAAAATATATCGATACGGCGGACCATGCCTCATCGATAATGAAGCCGTTCGTGCACGTATCTACAAATATGCGGCCGGATTTACCGTCGAACAGCTCGAATGGATACTCAATAATCACGGATCTCGATTTACCGGAATTCAACAGGCCAGACTTCAGCATCTCGTCGCTGTCAAACGACGCATTCTCAAACAGGAACCAAAAGAAGGCTCTTTCTTCATTCAGGATTTTAATATCGACCACTTCCTGCAGTCTTTGCTCGAGGCCGAGGAACAATGCCTTCCATCGCTGTCCTGTCTCGACGGCTGTCTCGATGATTTCACTGAACGATGCACTTCAAACGAAATCATTGAATGTTTTGCGTCCTGGATGACGCCTGAGGACGTTTCACGACTTTTGTGCGCCAGTATCATGAGCCGTGTTTCGAGCCAGATCGTGCAGCTCAATCTGGCTGAACTTCTCGAATACATGGTGCGGCGCGGACGGGTCTTTTCTTTGGCCGTCTGGTTTGAGGCCGGGGCCGGCGTCGATCGAATCCTGGCAAGTCTCATGATGAGTTTTCTTGCCAAGGATCAGGGAATGCTCCGTGAGCCCGTCGATCGCGTCAAAGTTCTCTCCGATTTGCTCGGAATAGAGGTGCCTAACCGCGCTGATTTCATTCCCGGCGGTCGCTTCGCTTCCGGCTCATACTTTGAAAAACTCCTCGATATCGCCAGAATAATTAATGCTTCCAGTGAAATGGTTCTCTATCAGGCCGCAAAACTCAGGATGCGTTCAGCTCGAATTGCCGATGACGAATTCGTCAATGAGGAAACGCCTAAACGTCCCGCTTTTAAGCCCTGTTTCCCCGACGATGACGAACTCGCCGAAATCACTCGCGCACTTGAAAAGGCCGATGCACTCGGAAAATCCGCTATCGAGGCCATAAAAAACGACGCACTCGATGCTCCCGAAATTAAAAAGGCTCAAAAGGCTTATGCCTATGCCGTCAGACTCGCTTCTGCCGTCTGGAATAAATTCCCGGATGTCTTTGAAAAAACTGTCTTTAAGGCCTTTTACGCCAGAATATATGAGTCGTTTCTCGTCCATACTCTCGTCCAGAATTTGCGAGAGGATGTCGATGAAGTCCGCCGCTGGTTTGAGGTTCGAAGTGGCATTCCGGCAGCCGATATCGAGACACTGCCCATTCGTGATCTGCTTCCGGCTGTCGCTGAAGTCCTGTATTATCGCGAGGATGACAGGGCGGCGCGCCTTCGTGATCCCCTCTCCTGGATTGATTTGAGGCCCGAACCCGGACCCGTCGATTTGACCATTCTCTTCGCCCCGGGCGTCATTACAGAGGGCGCCGTCGGCGCTGAACTCCGAAACGCTTTTGATAGACTCGCTCAAAAATTCGACGTCCGGCTCGTGCGTTCCGATACCGGAAATATTAAGTCTCTCGATTACAATGCCGAAATCCTCAAAAATGAAATTCAAAAAATCAATTCGCCTTTCATGCTCTGCGGCTACAGTCAGGGATGCGCAAATATGATGGATGCTGAGGCCGGCCTGTATGCTTCAAATCCGAGCATGCGTGCCTGTCTCGATAATCTCGTCGCACGTCATTTCGTCTTTTCCGCCTTCAACGGTTCGCCTCAATCCAATATTTGGGCTGATATCTTCTGCAATTTCCTCGTCGAAGGTGAAAAAATTCTCAAGTCTTTTGCGGCACTCGTTTCTTTCCAGCTCTCCGATATCATCTTCGGAATCATGATGAAATTACTCGATTCCCCCATGCTGACCATGGCTTTGGCAAGTCTTCAGAGTCTCAATCACTTCGGGCTCGAACACCTCTATCGCGATGCTCAATACATGCCTTCGGTCATCAGTACGGAAGTTCAGGGCGTGATTACGAAGTTTATCCCCGAAAATCTCGACTATTTCACTCACCATTTTAATACTCTGGCCAATATCCCTAACGATTCTCAGATCGGCATGGACTGTTCGCATGGTTACTGCGTTTACAATCGGAATCCTTCGGTCGATATCCTTCGGCGAGAGTCGATACCGTCGTGTACGCTCAATGCGCATCACTGGAGCCCGCTTTACGACGAGGTTGCTTTTGTCGAGACGCAGCGGGACGTCCGGGACGCCGTTTATCATGCCCCGAAAGACATTCATGTGCTGCCGGCTGTCGAGGCATTAATTCTGTTTGGTCGCCTGAAACGACGTTGAGGGTTTTGTACGAGGAGGCGGCCTATGCGCTTTGCGCATACGGACCGCCCGGGGCCGGGCTATCGGACCATGCCGATACGCCCGGCCTCTTTATTTTTGATTTGCCTGTGGACAGAAAAAACTCGTTTGAATAAAAATAATACGGTCTTTTTCACCCATAAAGGAGGTACGCCATGGGTTTTCTTGATAATCTCGTTTCTCAGGCACAAAATCTTACCGCCGTCGCAAAAGCAGAAGAAGCTGCTGCCGATGCAGATGTCGCTTCTTTCAGCCCCGTGAGCCGTAAATCTTACGTCACTTGTGATGTGCTCAACGTTCGCCCGACGCCCTCGACCAAAGAAAATCGCGTCGGTCAGGTCAAACGCGGCACCGAAATTACCGTACTCGCGGCTTGCGGCGACTGGCTTAAAATCGATTTTGAGGGCGCTGAACGCTATGTCTTTGCCGCCTATACCGATTTTAATGCCCCTGAAGCTACCGTGACCGCCAGTTCACTCAATGTCCGCAAAGAACCCGGTACGGATGCCGATAAAATCGGATCCCTTCCCAACGGTTCCGTCGTCCGCGCCCTGAGTGTCGAAAATGGATGGGTCAAAATCCTTTATAACGGCCATATCGGCTATGTCAGCAAGGACTATTTGGCATAATTTTTATTCCCGTCCTTGACTTTTCACTTCGCCTGAGTACTTGTAGTGACCCGTTGCCGGCCTTGGCTGCAACGGGCTTTTTGATTTTCTAACGTAAGGAGTTTTATCATGTGTGACTGTGACGAAAAAAAATGCTGCTGCTGTTGTGATGCCGAAAACAAAGCTGACGATGGCAAAGATGAAGTCAATGCTGGCGGTTGCTCCTGCGGCTGCGGCTGTGAAAAAGATTGTGATTGCGGCTGCCGCGAGGGAAAAGAATGCACCTGCGGTGAAAAGTGCTGCTGCTGTGACTGCTGCGATGATGACGATGACGACTGCTGCTGCGACGACTGCTGCTGCGGTTGCTACTGGCATGACTGCCTGCTCGACATCCTTCACGAAGTCGTGAAAGCCGTTGTGGTGTCTGCCGCTGCAACTGCTACGAGCGTTTGCGTCGCTTCCCTTTTGAAGCGTATTATCCGCTAAATGACTCGCTTTTGTGTATGCTAGCCCTCGCTGCTGCGGGGGCTTTTTTGTAGGTCACATCGGTTTGATGATTTCCCAGGCTTTGAGCAGCTTTTCCAGGTTCCAGGCGGCATTTGCCGGACTCGTGGACGGGAGAACAACCGCTTTGATGGCAAGTTCCGGTTCGATGAACTTGCGGTAGTATTTTTCAGCCGTTTTGCCGTTCACAAATATCCGTTCTATTGGCGCATAATCGAGAATTTTGTGCAGATCGTTTGGCGTGACATCGGATATCGATGTGTCAGAAGACCCCGTGATTTCGCATGATGCAATGACATCCCACAGCGCGAGATGGTGGCTCAGGATGAGGTCTTTTTTTTCCGGAATGGACTGCGCTGCGGGGGCGTCAAAAATCGATGCAATGACTTTCCAAAATCGATTTTGCGGGTGGCCGTAAAAAAATCCCGATTCTCTCGATTTTACAGACGGAAAACTTCCGAGAATGAGTGTGTGGGATTGGGAATTAAATAGTGGAGCAATGGGATGAATAACGGGCATTTTGTGCAAAAAAAAGAGGTGAAAAGCAAAACAACAATGATGACTTTAACAAACCAGGGTTGCAAGTTTTTATGGAAATGGGGTAATAAGCCGCGTTTTTTGTGAACTCTGCAAAGGGATGGTAGAGTAGATGGATTTATTTAGTCAGTTGCCCGATGACGCGCCGGTCACGAGCGATGAGTTACGGAATGGCTCATTGGTCAAGCGTCTGCGCGTTTTACTTCATGCTTATCCGCTGTTTCAGCTTAGTCAGTCGGATTCCCGACGCGACGAGGCCTTTCGGCATTACGATACCCTGACGATTGCGCTCAAGATCATGGATATCGTGGCGGAACGCATGGGAATGGAAGTGGAAGCGGATCGAGAGTACATCGATTTTTCGCTGGCACAGCTTCTGGACGGGATGGATCGCCGCGCCGGACTTCTTCCGGATGTTTCGCGTCATGTTCAGATCGTCGATCGCGTGCTTGCAGCGCTTCGAAATGATGGCGATGCGCGCCGGCCTTTCAAAATGTCTTATACCGACATCGATGCCGGCGGCGAGGTGAGCGAACGTCAGCTCGAATTCAGGCTTCTTCAGGATGCATTCGGTCTTGATGGTTCAACAGTCCTTCGGCTGACAAATGAAGCAGTCAATCTCTATTTCAATGCCCTTGAACTCGATCTCGAAGACAGTCAGGCGGCGACCGAAGCTATCGTTCATTCGCAGATGTGCCGTGGCAAATTTGATGAGGCGCGCCGAAGCGCCCATTATGCCGTCCGGCAGTCCCGCCTTTATTGCGATCGCCTCCGAAAAATGCTTCGCGACACACAGCGCGATATTTCGCGCGTCGATTGGGCCGAAAAAGCACCAAAGCTCATTTCTGAAGCCATGGGGCATCTCGAAGCTCGCCTCGATGTCGAACAAAAAATCATTTTTACCGCAAGCGAGCGTCTCGAAGCCCTCACCCCGGGAACTGCAGAAAGTATGGCGGTCGCAAGAGTTGTCGCCGCAATTCAATATTGTGTCGAAACCCATACCGTCCTTCAGCGCGAACTCATGACGGCTCGTACAACTTTCCTCGACAGCCAGGCTCAGCAGGCTTTCGTCCCGGAACAGGCTTCGATGATGCCCGATCTCATGCGCGAAGTCGTCGAACCTCTCATGGGGATGAGCGTGAACGACGTCCTTTCCGTCGTCGATGCGACAATCCCTCATCTGATGGCTCCGAAAATTCCTGCCCAGGTTTCGCTCTGTTTCCTTTTCGACGGACTTTTGCGGCCAAAACGTCAGATTCGTCGCGAGTGGATCAATATCGAGCCCATCGAACCGGATCGCGTCTCCGGCGAAGCCCAGCGATTTACCGAAGAAGACCGAAATATCGTCGAGCATTTGCTTCGAAGCATTGTCAAGCCGACGACTCTCACCGATTTGCTCGCTTATGCCAGAGCCCAGCGATTTACACGCATTCAGTGCGAAGTCGTTGTCCTGCTCATCATGCAGCATTTCGATGTCGAAAGTACCGAAAAACCTATCGTTCGCGTCGAAAAAGCTGGGACGCTTTTGGCCGATCCCGAGTATTACGGCGACGAAGTCTGGGTCTCTCCTTTTGAATAATTAACACATCATCCATAGAGAAAACTGTATGTCACTTGAACTTACCGATGTTTTTCGTGCTGCCACATTGATACAATGGGGACTTCAGCCGCGCGTTCGTCCGATACAGAATGCCGAATATCGAGAGCTGATAAGGGAATATCTCAACCGCAGCGAGTTTCGCGATGTCGTCTCTGAAATGAGCGACGGTCTGGGGCTTTATGTGCTCAATGTCAGTGAACACGGGATCGTGCTCAGTCCGCGCGAAGAGAGCGTTTTCTGGATGAAATCGTCGGAATTTCGTCCCAGCAGCTCGTCGTCTGATACACGCCTTCTGGATGGTCTGGTCGAGATCACGATCGCCGCAACGGTCTTTCCTAGAGCTCGCGATTTGGAAGACGATATCAACAGACCGCGTCCGCCTGTGACCGTCGATGAAATCGACGAAACGCTTCGTGCAATATGTGCGCGGTTCAAAGAAGAATTTTCTGATGTCGATCCCAATATGGATGATGTTCGGACCGGCCTTTACGATGCATGGCGTGTGTATAACAACACACTTGCGACAAAAGTCGACCAAAATGGCCGCGAATCGCGAGGTTCAACGCGCCGCATTATCAATTACAACCTCGAAAGGCTCAAGGAATTCGGCTGTTTTACCGAAACGAGATATGGCGGAAAGGAAGCCTGGCAGCCGACACGCCGCTACAATGTTCTCGTGCAGGAACTCGCGGCTTCTCGTCTGTATGACGAAGTCATGAAAATTCTCAACGGCGGCGTCGCACAGGATGGCGGCGAGTTTGAAGAAGAGGTTCAGAACCCTGAGGTGAGTATCGTCGGTCCGGAAGAAGACTGGGGGCATGAGTTCCGTGACGAATCGGTTGAAATCGACGAACTCGGTGATGCGCTTCCCAAAGACGGGACCAAAAAACGGGCTGAAGACCGGGACGAAGACATGAACTTCGATGAGGACGAAGAGCGCGATGAGGCGTCGGAGAGCGGCGAAGAAGAAGTCGATCTTTGGGCTGAGTTCGATGGAACGGATGACGAGTCCGGCGACGAGGACGAAGACGAAGAAGACGACGAAGACTTTGACGACGACGAGTCTGTGTATGACGAAGATGATATCGATGATGCCGGCACCTATGAGGGTGAGGATGACGACGACGGGATGGACTAGGCCGGGCGTTGCGGGGCGGGCCCCGCACAGGGGGGAGCGGCGTATGTCAATAGCCGCGCGGGGGGCGACGGCCCCCCGTCACAATGACTTGATTAACATGACGTAAACGTCTGCATGGAAAGCGATAAAAAATGCCAAAAATTACGCGATTAAGATTTGTTTCAATCGGTCACCCGAATGCGCGAATGCAGGATTTGACGCTGAATCTCTGTGATCAGTCGGGAATGCCTTCGGATTCGACGATATGGTTGAGAAACGGCGGCGGAAAGTCGTCGATTTTGAGCTTGTTTTTTGCGCTTCCGAGACCGAATCGAAGGGACTTTCTCGGTTCAAAAGCGGATGCCAAACAGCGTCGTATAGAGGATTACATTCTGACGAATGATCGAAGCGTTGTGGCGACGGAGTGGTCGCTTGACCTTCAGGCGCTGGGGCTTGAAGAGGAACCGGCTGAACTGGCGCGTTTCGTCACCGGTGTTTTTTATGAATATTCAGGCGGCAATCGCGACAATTTGCGGCGTCTGTTTTTCTGTGCCCGCGTGAGTGATGCGGTGCCGGAGACGCTGATCGATACGCTTCCGATCGACATGGAAACGCCGGAGGGCGGCCGCGTGAGGCGAACCCTGATGTCTTTTCGACAGGCCTGGCATTCGCTTCGCGATGCGCACCCGGGACTGCAGTTTTATTGCACCGAAAATCAGACCGAATGGAGTGACAAGCTGCAGAGCGCGGGCATTGACCCGGGCCTGTTTGGTTATCAGCTCATCATGAACAGCCGTGAAGGCGGCGCCGATGAACTTTTCCGCTTCAACAGCCCGGACGATTTCGTCGATTTTATGCTCGAACTGACTGTCGATTCTTCGCGAGCGGATGGAATTACGGAGAACCTCGAGACGTATCGAAAGCAGCTTCAGCGGAGAAAACACGAGCTTATCCCTGATTTGACGCTTTCGACGGGGCTCATTGAACGCCTCACGCCGCTCGTTGAACTTCACGAACGCCGCATTAACACACAGCGCGAGGCTGAGGCTCTCTCTTCACTTTTTGCGCAGATACGCTGTTCGATCGTGAACCATACGGCGGCTTTTGCCGAACAGGAAGCGTGTGTTGCTGAGAAGGTTCGCCTGCTTCGGGCCATGTGGACTGAGACCGAGAAACGCGTCATTCGCGATCGCGGGATGGCACTCGCACTGGCTCTTCGTCTGGCTGAAGCGGACGTCGATAAGGCGCGGCGTCAGGTCGAGGACATGACACAGGCCGTCGAGGATGCGAAACGGGAAGAAACCCTCTGGAAAGCCGCTTACCCGTATCGCGATTTCATGATTGCACAGAACGATGCGCAGTCTTTCCGGGATGCCCTTTCGGGCGCAAATCAGCAGCGCGAGCCGCTCCTTGAACAGCTCTCAAAGGCGGCCTCGGATTATGTGGCCGCCATGCGGCATCAGGCCGGTGCCCTTCGGGACGAACGCGAAGCCATCCGACAGAGAGCCGGACAGACCGAACTCGAGAGCCAGGCCATCGACGTCGAGGCCGGACGCCTTGAACGAGAGGCTTTCGCCTACGAATCCGAATACAAAAGTTACGAAAACAACCTCAAGGCGCGACAGAGCAAGTTCGAGAGCCTCATCAAACTCGACATCCTCAAGGCCGTTGAAACTCCGGCCGAAGCCCTGACTCGAACCGAAGCAACCCTCACAGCACAAAAAAGAAAAATCCGTTCCCTCGAACGAAATCGCGAGGGCAACGAGGCTCTGGAAGACGATCTCGCCCGTCAGATTCAGGACCTGCAAAAGAGCGTCGCAACTCGCGAAGCCGAGATTAAATCCCTCGAAGACGCATGGAAAAAGGCTTCACAGGCTCGTGAACAGCTTGAAAATGACATGAATTTCCTGAGCCTTCTCGAAGTCGATCAGATCGATTTGGACGACCTTTCGGACGATACTGCGTCATTTTTACAGCGTCATGCCTCCGAAATGCAGGAAGAGGCCGCGCGTCTTCGCACCGAAGCCGCCTCTCTCGAACGCGCTCGCGTTCACATCCAGGAACGCGGCCTGATGCCGCCTTCGGTCGAAGTCGAAACACTCCTGTCTTTCCTCGGACCCAAGACTTCGGCCAAGTCCGGCTGGAGCTACATCAGCGAATCGGTGCCCGAAGCGGACCGCGAAAGACTCGTCCGGGCTTATCCTTCGATTGCTCAGGGACTCATCGTTCCTTCCAAAGAATTTGATCGCGTTCGCCGTCTCATCGAATCCAATCCCGATGCGGTTCCGCCCGTTCCGGTGACACTCGCTTCGCCCGAAGCTTTCGAGTCGATGCCGGAAGTTTCGTCGAAATACCAGTGCATTCTCGGGCCGAAAGATCACGCCTGGTTTGACAAAAACGACGCGCAGAAAGCACTTTCAAACCTCGAACAGCGCCTGAGTTCCATTCATGATGACATCGAGCACGCACTTCATCGTCAGGATGAATACCAGAATGCTGCGGTGAAATTTAAGACGTTCCGTTCGCAGTATGCGCGCGGATGGTTCTCGTCGAACAAGGCGCGTCTGTCACAGCTTCATGTCAGCTTTGAAGATGATCGTGCGCGTCTCGACATGCAGACGGAAGAAAAACAGCGCCTGACGGATCGCAAGCGAAGCGATGAGCGCGAAGCGGTTCGTCTGAACAACGAGATTCTCGGTCTCGAACATGCGTGTGAAAAACTTCGTGAATTTGTCAATGAAATCGATGACTCGGTGGATGCGTGGACACGATCTGCGGCAGAAAAACAGGCTTTGAGCCAGCAGCGGCATGAGGAGGCCGAGGCACTTCGGCTTCAGGCGCGCCAAATTCGCGAGCAGGCCCGACATCTTCTCGAGTCGGCTGAACCGCTTGCTTCTCAGGCCAGCCTTCTTGACAATGAAATTTCTCGCATCAAGTACATCAACGGTCAGCCGGAAGCCTGTCAGGGCAATATCGAGATGCTTAAAAATGCCTATGATCGCCTTCTGACGCAGGTTGAGCATGAATTCACAAGCAGTGAACTCGCTCATAATCTCGAACAGGCTGAAAAGACGGCGCGAAAGGACAAAAACCAGGTTTTGCAGCTGATCAAGGGCATACTGACGATCGATGAAGTTCGCGAAGCGGTCGAAAGCCTTGTCAATCCGAACGATCTGGAAGCCAACGGCGAGCGCGCATCGGAAATGCTGGCCGTCATGACGTCTCGAAAGGAAAAGGCGATTGCGGAACTGAGCCGGTGCGAGTCTGCGCGTCAGCAGCAGTACAATGCGTGGCTGGGCGCAGGAAAACCGTCGATTCCCGAGGATGCAGCGATCACAAAGGAAAGCGTCGCACAGTATGAAGAGGCGGCATCTCGCGGGCGCGATGAACTCAACCGCATCGAGGCCGACATTCGTGAACAGGAAAGTCAGGGGGCCTCGGCCAAACATTCCCGCGAGTCTCTCGGCAAGGATCTCGAACGCCTCAACTCGGTTCAGAGAAGCAATGCCGCATATCTCGTCATTCAGAATGAACTCAATCTCGCGACAAATTTCGAAGCGGCAGAAATTGGCGGCAAAATTACGGAGCTTGAACGGCGTCTTGAGACGTACCGCGAGGTGCATGGAAGCCTCGATTCGAGCCGAAAAACATCGATTGCATCGATCCGCAAATGGGTTGACAACGAACAGTTTTCGAACCTTCAAAACCGCATCATTATTCAGTTCCGAACACTCGATGCGGAGTCGATCGAGAACAGTGCGGCGGAATTTCGCGAGTCGCTTTCGATTCGTCTTCGCGAGATCACGACGACGCTGGAAGAGATGGAAAAGCACCGGAGTTTCCTGGCGAAATTCCTGTTGAATGCGGCCGATGAGGGACTTCGTTTGCTCAAGCTGGCGGATTCGGCCAGTGTGGTGCCGCGAGAGGTTCCCGAAATCGGCGGTTCGAGGTTTTTGCGCATAACGACGAAGGAGCCGTCGTCGCAGAATGACCGTCTCGAACTGATACAGGAACTCGTGGATACGCTGGTCGATGAACCGACGCTCCCGACGGGAACGAAGCTGATACAGCGTGCGGTTCGTCAGATTGCGCGTCCGTTCACGGTGAAGGTTCTCAATCCGGATCCGGCTTCGCCTCAGAACAATATTGAGATCACGGAAACGGCACGTTTCTCGGGCGGTGAGCAGCTCACGTGTGCGATTTTGCTGTACTGCACATTGGCGAATGTTCGTGCGCGAACGCGCGGCATGAACCGTCAGCCGACGAGTGTCCTTATTCTCGACAACCCGATCGGGCGTGCCAGCCGAACGGTGTTTATCAATATGCAGCGCAAGTTTGCGAGTGCAATGGGAATACAGCTGATTTACACGACGGCGGTCAACGATCTCGAAGCCTTGAGCATTCTGCCGAATGTCGTTCGTCTGAGGAATGAACGCATGGATATGACGCGAGGACATCGACTTCTGGAGGCGGATGTGGATATCACGGGACGACTGGAAGCGATGCGTCTGGCAAAATCGACGAAAGTCCACGAAACGGAGGACGATGAGAACGTGCGCGATGACGTCGATGTTGAGCAGGAAGAGGATGTATCGCGCGATGACGAGTAAAATCGGAGACGTGATGAAGGTGTGATGAGGCGCCGGCTATCGGCTGGCAGCCGATACGCAGGCGCTGTGGTGCTATGCCCGGAGGGCATACGCACCACTTTTTTTTTGTGGCTTGAATGTTTTGACAACACGAATGCCCGCATGAATGAAAAATGAGGTTATTTGATTAAATAATGATGAGAATTCATCGTGGCAAAAAGTTGTTTGGTTATGATAGAGTCAAAATACAGGTTCCGTCGAACCAGGAATAATTTTGTTTTGGACAGATGTTTCTGTGCAGAATTTTTATGCGTAAATATGCGCAAGTCAAATTTAAGGAGTATGCGATGAGTAACAAGAAGTTAGCGTTATTTCTTGCCTGCTGTGCTTCTGCGGGTTTTTTGTCCTGTAATGAGCAGAGCGATTGGGATTCCGATGATGCAGTATGTGTGACCGGCACAAAAACTTGTACGAACAATGCAGTCAATATCTGCAAGGACGGCGTATGGACTGTTGAGAAACAGTGCGAAGGCGCAACCCCTAATTGTGACAGCAATACTTATGAATGTGTTGCCGGTTCCGTTGCAGCGTGTGAAGAAAATAAAATGGAGTGCAAAGACAATGCACTTCGCATTTGCCGATATGGCAGCTGGACATCGCTGGATTGCGGCAGTGACAGGGTTTGCAATGCCGACAAAGGCCGCTGCGACGAGAAAACAGTTGATGATGCCTGCACCAATGGCGCCACCAAATGCGATGGCAACAAACTCGTGACCTGCACGGATGGTTCATGGGATGCCGGTACTGACTGCGGTGACAAAGTCTGCGGTGCCGATGCCGAAAATGCCGGTGCCTATAAATGCAATGATGGCGGAACAGAAGATACCTGCACGGATGGCGCGACGAAATGCGACGGCAACAAACTCGTGACGTGCACGAATGGTTCGTGGGATGCCGGTACTGACTGCGGTGAGAAAGTCTGCGGCGCCGATGCCGACAATGCCGGTGCCTATAAATGCAATGAAGCCGGTTCTGACAATACCTGCACCGAAGAAGGTGCAACAAAGTGCGACGGCAACAAACTCGTGACGTGCACGAATGGTTCATGGGATGCCGGCACAGATTGCGGTGACAAGGTCTGCGGTGCCGATGCCGACAATGCCGGTGCTTATAAATGCAATGAAGCCGGTTCTGACAATACCTGCACCGAAGCCGGTGCGACGAAGTGCGACGGCAACAAACTCGTGACCTGCACGGATGGTTCATGGGATGCCGGCACTGACTGTTCAACGGATGATAAAGTCTGCGGTGGCGATGCCGACAATGCCGGTGCCTATAAATGCAATGACAAATCGACTGAAAATGCCTGTGAAACAGAGAACGCCACGCGTTGCACTGACAGCGGCTTGCTTCAGACATGCCTGAGCGGCCAGTGGGCCGGTGATGTCGATTGCTCGGCAGATGATAAAGTTTGCGGCGAAGATGCCGACAATGCCGGTGCCTACAAGTGCAATGAAAAGGTTGACGAAACTAAATGTGAAGCCGAAGGTGCAACAAAATGTGACGGCAACAAACTCGTGACCTGCACGAACGGCGCATGGGATGACGGCATCGATTGCGAAGCAAAATTCTGCGGCGAAGATGCAGCGAATGCCGGTATCTATAAGTGCAATGACGAAGCGGCTGGTTGCACCGTCGGTGAAGGTTCGGATGCCAAAGATTATGCTCACGGCGACAAATTCTGTGATCCAGAATCCACTTCCGACGTTTTGGAATGCCAAAATGGCAAATTGGTTTCTGTCAACGAAAATTGCAGCGGTGACACGCCGGTTTGTATTGCCGATGCAACGGACGGCTACAAGTGCGTAGAATGCGTCGATATGGACAGCAAATGCGTCGATAACGTTGCTTACATGTGCTATGGCAATGTTTGGGCCGAAGATTGGGCTGACGATTGCTCGACCTATAACCCACCTATGGTTTGTGGTATCAATCCTAATTATGCGGATGGAATAACGCATTATGAATGTATTGATGTACCTCCTTGTACTTCAACGGATGCCTGCAATGAGGATGTTCTGAGAAGTGCATCTTGCAGTGACAGTCCTGACATCAATGATGATTATGCCGCGAGTGCAACAGATTTGATTTGCAAAGCCGACTGCTCTGGTGTCGATTACAGCACATGCGAATATTGCGGCGATAAAAAATTGATGGCCATTGATGCCTTCCGCATGGAATTTTGCGATGTCGATGCCGATGGCAATGTGATGATCGCAGATGGTTTTGGCTGCAATGATGTTGAAGGACTTGATCCAAATGGATCGTATGTTGGAACGCCGGGTTGCGATGATAAGTGTGGTTTGACTGTCGGTAACTGCAAGGCTGGTTATACGTCCATTAAAGCCATTCATGCGGATTATGAAAAACTTCTCGAAGAAGCAAAGAAGAAATCCGGAAAGAGCGATTGCGCTGACTTTACTGCATCCAACAGCGCGTTGGATTATTCTGTTAAGATTAGCGGTCGCGTGACAGGCCTTGAAGCAGGCAATAGCTATTTCTTCATTCAGGAAGATTCTACGGATGGCAAACATGCCGGTATTAAGATTTCGAGAAATGAAAATTCTGGTAGCTTCAAAACTGTTGCTGGAACGCTAGGTTCAGAAGTTCTCGTTGAGACAAATGTTATTCGTTTCAACAAATGCCAGATCGAAATCGGTGCAAAGATCGATGAAGTCACTGCGTCGAATAAAGTCGTTGAACTAGTTGAGCCCGTCGAAATCTCTGTGGATGAACTAAACAAGATTCATGGCGATTACAACTGCTCACTCGTGACCGTCAAGGACATGAAAGCTGATAGCTATAATGATTCAGATCAACCGAAAGGCTGGAATACGCTGGTCGGAGATGTGGCTGCAAAAGTTTCCGTTATCTTTACAAGTAAAGCCAATCTTCAGTCTTGGATGAAGGCTAACGGAACATATAGTGTTACCGGCGTTTCCTTTGTTTATAACTCGACACCTGCCATCGCACCTCGTATTGCTGACGATATCGTTGAAACCTGTGGCGATGATGCCTATCGTTGCAATGATGGTGTTCGTCAGAAATGTTCGAGCAACACGTGGAGTGATGATGCCTGCGGCACTGTTGACAATGGTACATACACGTGCGATGAAGCCGCAACGAATTATTGCAAACTCGAATGCTCGCCAGACTTCCATGAAGATGGTGGTGCTTGCGAACCCAATGCACCTAAATGCACGACGGATACAGTTGCCACCTACTGTGCAGATTTTATGAGTGCCTTGACGGTGAATGCAGACAAGGCCACGGCGGCTTGCAAGTCCGATACAGAATGTGATTATAGCTGTGCCACCAATTACAAAGTTGTTGAAGGCGGCTGCGATTGTGCGGATGAATATTATGGTGCCGATTGCTCAGTCGTTTGTAATGCGACTGTATGCGAAGACTCAGAACCTGGTAAAACATTCTCCGCCTGCACGGAAGATGGTGAATGCGTATACGAGATTGAAGAAGAAAAATGCACGACGGATACAGTAGCCACCTATTGTGCAGATTTCATGAGCAAGTTGACGTGGAATCCAGAAAAAGCGACAGCGTCCTGCAAGACCGAAACGGAATGCGAATATAGCTGTGCTACCAATTACAAAGTCGTTGCTGGTGGCTGTGATTGTGCGGATGAATATTATGGTGCCGATTGCTCAGTCGTTTGTAATGCGACTGTATGCGAATCTAAAGAACCAGGCAAAACCTTCATGGGCTGCTCGGATATTGGTGAATGTGAATATGAACCTGAAGTCCCCGAATGCGTGGTCGATGTCTGTGATGAAGGCATGATTCGAATTTGTGATACTGTCACAAACAAACTGGGTGAAGCCAAAGCATGTGAGAATGATGGCAACTTTACTCAAACTTGTGAGATTGATAAATGTGTTCACAATGGATGTGTCTCCGGTTTTGACGGCACCAATTGTGATTGCGACCTGAGCACGAATTATTGGGACGGTTCAGCATGCGTCGCAAAATGCACGGCTGATGTCTGCTCAGGCGATAAGATTCAAATTTGCGATAAAGTTTCCGGCAAACTGGGTGAAGCAAAAGCTTGCGAGAATGATGGCAACTTTGCACAAACTTGTGATGAAAATACGTGTAAACACAATGGATGTGTCTCCGGTTTTGATGGCACCAATTGTGATTGCGACCTGAGCACGAATTATTGGACGGGGACCGAATGCAAAGCCCAGTGCAAGGTCGGCGATTTCGTTGAATGTTCTGCTGATGGCAAGAAGGTTGTTTACAAAACCACAAGCTGTGAAACAGAAGAAGTTGGATGTTCAGCCGGACAGACTTGCGATAAGGATGATGCATCACATTGTGTTTCCGTCGTTACACCAGTTATCTCTTGTGAGGATGGTGGCAAGTATTATGACGAAGGTACAGAGCGATGTGCAGGAGATTCGGTTGAGACCTGTACGGATGTGGGTGGAGTAGGCACTTGGAAAAGTTCTGCTTCTACCTGTGCGTATTCATGCACAGGCGAAGTTGGCGATGTTACCTGCCATACCGAGCCTTGGTGTGCGGGAGATAATACGGATTACTGTGGTATCCTGAGTGATGCCAATTCAGAGTGGTCATGTGTGTCTGACAAATGTACTTTCAGTTGCAAAGACGGTTATGTCGAGGGATTTGTTGGTGATGATGTCGTTTGTGTAAACGTCGAATGCGCCTATGTATCACTCGATGCCACGAACAAGAGAGGTTATGCCCAGGTTAAGACAATCGACGGTGCCAGCTTTGAGGGTTATCTCATTTGTGGTGATACCACTAAGACCGTAGCTGAGTTGATCGGCGATGGTGATGTGTACGGTACTGAAGTGAATTCGGGTGCAGTAGGTGTTGCTGAAGGCAATGTCGAGTTTCGTTCATCAGAAGACCTTAAGGCTGGGGAACAGAGTTGCATATTCGTCTTTGAACATGGCACTGAAGGGATGTATGCCTGCCCGGTAACCAATGCCGACTCAAAGTGGCCTGCCCCAGTCAAATTGACGGATGACACGGTTTTGACCAGTGATTATATCAGAACAGTGACAATCCCCGGTTCGAGCGTAACCCCCAGCTGCACCAAAGGTGAAACCAGGTGCGGTGAAGGTGAGAAAGCTAATGTCCTCTACACCTGTGGTGATGATGGTTGGGATACCGGCTTCAATTGTCCTTCGGATAGCGGCAAAGTCTGTGTAACCGATACCACCGTAACACCCAATGTTTCGTCTTGCCAACCTGCTTCCGTAACCCCCAGCTGCACCAAAGGTGAAACCAAATGCGGCGAAGGTGAAGACGCCAATGTCCTCTACACCTGCGGTGATGATGGTTGGGATAAAGGAACCGATTGCACTGCTTCAAAAGACAAAGTCTGCGGCATGGATAAGACGAAAGAACCCGCCGTTGCAGCTTGTATTTCGCCAGTAGTTGTCGCAACAATTCAAAGTACGTTCCCTTCGACAACTCAACAGAGCTGTCATAAGACAGCTTGTAGTGGTTTAGATTCTCATCTTTCATCTGGTGCTACGGACGATATTAATACTTTCAATATTAATAAAAGTGGATATCTAACTCTTGGACTAAACAAGACAGCGAAATCTGCATATTTAGACATTACACTAACAGAAGATGAAATTAAGGCAATCACTGGCAATTCAAGTGTCATTGTTTCTTTTGAGGCAAAACAAAATAAGAATGATGCGCCAAATAAAATTGATGTCGCATTTTATAATGGAACATCAATCGTTGGTGATTTTAAAACGATTTCACTTGATACGACAAAATCGATGAGAACTGCAGAATTGGCGGTACCTTCATCGGTATATGATAGAATTAAATTGACGTTCTCCGGACATACAAATACGACTGCTGCTTTGATTTATCCGATCACGATTTCTGCGAAATAATTATGGTTTCGAATGATTGTTTAATGCAATCATTCGATAGTATTGTGTTTATGTAAGCCAGGGAGACTTTATTGGGTCTCCTTGGCTTTTTTCGTTTTTATCAGCCATTCAAAGACTTGTTTTGGATATTTCCATTCGACGGGATAAAGCCTGGCATGACGGTGATTTTGCCAGCATCATCAAGTGCGATGGGCGTATGCGCGCAGAACGGCCCTTGGGGCGGGCGAGCACATAGACCATCGCTTTAGGGGCGTATGGCCGCAGGCTATAGCCCCGAACAGAGGGCGTATTTGCCGTGTCGGCAAATAGCCCTCACATAAAAAATGTCTCAAAATTTGCGATAAAACGGGGCTAATAAAGCCTGATGAGAAGCATGTACTGACCGCTGACTTCTTTTGGAATGTCGATTGTGAGGCGGATTTGAGGCGTTTTGAGGGCATCGTTCATGACGGGAACGGGACATTGGACGCGAGTTGATGTTTCGAGGGTCAAGGCGTTGGTTTGAACGATTTCTGCCATGACGGGGCTTCCGGCTTGAAAGGGCACAAACGGAAGGAGCGGATGAACGAGTATCGATGGCGTGTGGGCGTTGCCGAGATCGAGGCTGTAGCAGATTTTTGGCCATGAAGTGCGCAAAATGCGAACCGTGTTTCCTTCGGGTGCGGTGTCAGCTTTGACGAGAAGCCAGCCGTAGCCGGTCAGGGCACCGGGATATGGAATGCCTTGAATCGTGCCGCACAGGTTTCCAAAGAGGGTTTTGGCGCGGATCGAATGGAATGGCTGTCCAGCACCGATGGCGTCTCGTTCGTCTTTGGGATCGACTGAACCATAGAAAGCGTCAGCCCAGACCTGGCGAAACGGGGCATCCATGTTTCCGAGATTTCGCGGATACATGTCGATGTCGTCAGGAATGAGATCGGTTCCGACATAGGTTACTTCGTCATCCCTGGTCGAATACAGGTGTTCTGTGGCGCATGAATCGGCATGAATCGATTTAATTTTGAGATCGTCTGACATTCTTGCAGTCCTTTTTATCTGGGAAACCTGACTTTTATTTCACGCCGGGACCCCGGTTCTTCTCATTTTCTGCCTTAAACTTGTGTTTTATTAGAGGTTATCTAGGTGGTCGTGAACGCAGATGAAACCATTTTCGCATGATTAGGAGTTTTTCCTGTTCAGAAGCAGGGGCTCGTCTTGAGCAGGATTTCAATTCCTCGGATCCCTCGGGGGCTCCCCATCGAATTTCGTTGCAGTCTGCCGGATGATAGCCCATTTCGAGGGCATCGACTCGTCGGGCGATATCACCGATAGAGAGTGTGACAGGCTGATTTAAGGAATTGACGTAGGTGATGTGGGATGTTTCGAGGTTATGGTCGATGATTTTCTGAGCCGTTTCAACGGCATCATTGATTTCGGCGTCAGTATTCAGGCCGTAGAGTTGTGCATTTCTGCGAATTTTGTCGGGGAAATCGCGGACGGCATCGATGGCGATGAGCATACGCATGTCGCGGGAAGGCGTGGCGTAATCTTCCCATGGGCCGGTTGTCTCGAAAACGGCGTATCCGTTTGGCATGATGAAACGAGTGGAAGGGTTTTCGCGAGCGAAACTGTCACCTGTCTGGACACTGACGACGCGTCTTTGTGCGGATTCCAGAAGGGAATCGGTCAATTCCTTGATGGCGTCGGGAATGGCCAGAGGGACGGGATGAATGGCAGCCTCGACGCGGTCGTAAAAAGCCTCTTTTGCCGAATGTTCCTGTTCTGTGCTGTAGGGGATAAATCCCGATTTTTCATTCAGTTCATCATTTGTCAGTTGATGACCGTTCACGACGGGACGAAATGCTTTGAATCCGGCGCCGACGTTTTTGATGTTTGGATCGAAGAGGAAATTTCCTTTCCAAAAGCGTTTTCTCGTGATGGTACCATCGGGTTGGGCATCGACCGAGAGCAGGGCGCCGGGGACTTCCTTTGTATCGGGGGTATAGTGAGCGATCATGAGCAAATGACCGTGGGGATCGGCAAAGACGGTTCCCGGTCGCAGGGCCTGACGGGTGAGGGCAACCGGATACAAATCGGTTTGGTCGTCGTTTAGTGCCGTTCGTGCATTTCCTGAATGAACGCGGTAGCCGCCGATATCGATTGCAAAAGCATTGAAACGTTTTGCGGCGGTTCCGGAAACCTGAAATGTATTTTCAAAAGATGGGGAACCGCAGGCGGGAGCTGCTTTTTCGTTGCCTCTGGAGCATTTTCGAACCGCCATGGGCAGGCCGCGTTTCCAGGCGAAATAGGTTCTGAGCATGTAGGGCAGATCGGCGCAGTCGGGACGGAGTTTGAGCCTGGCGTCTTCGTTTTGTCCGAGGGCATTGAACAGAATGTTGTGATCTTTATCGCGAAGAACGTCGCCGAGATTGGTCCAGCTTTTGTCGAGTTCTTCCGGGTAGTCGAAGAGGCGTTCAATGAAGGCGGCATACAGGGTTTCTTCCTGCGGCGTCCAATCTTTCGTCGATTTCCAGGGAATATTGTCGATATCGTCAGGGGTTCGGGTCAAATCGGTTAGAACCGAGATGTGAGTGATTCGATCGAGGAAAGTCGTTCTGGTCGTATTTTGACCGAGTGAGAGGTCGCTGATGGTGACGCGATCGACGTGGACGAGTGTTTCACAATCCGCCGGTGTTTCACTTTTGCAGTCGCTGCAGGCTTCAAAAAATTCAGAAAAGGCGTGAAGAATGATGGGGGAACCGGACTGATTTTGTCCAAGCCAGGCCATGATATGTCCGGGAAAATGGAGCAGGACAATGCCAGTTTTGGCGGCATCGATGATCTGCCGGAGTTTGTCTTTGGGATCCATGCCGGCGACTTTGAGATAATAGCTCGTTTGAACAGCCTGTTCCTTGCTGTTTCGAGGCAGGTGCAGATTGAACGAACGGGCGGTATCCATGATCAGTCTTGAGCAGTCGCGCCAACCGTCGTGACCGCCCCAACCGTATGGATCATTCAAAAAGAGAAAGAGGGTGTCGATCCAGTCTTTACGAGTCAAAGGCCTGTGGGTATCGACGAGGTTGTCGATCGATTTGGCGGGGATTCGTTCCATGCCGTGTTCGGTTGCGATGAAAATTTCTTTTTTGTTTCCGGCCAGAAATGCGCCTTTTGGAATATTCATTCCGGCCAGTGTCATGGCGTTTTTGGCAAACCATCTGGCATCATTTTCACCTCGAAACGAGTTATCGGAGAGCACTGGACTGAGCCTGGCATTGGGCCCGATCCATCCCCACATATCCTGAGTTCGGACAAATTTCATGCCGTTATCGGATTCAAAAATGACTTCGATTCTGGCCTGAGCACGTCCAAGAGAGCAGTTGTTGCGGCTGAACCGGACTTCACCATTTTTTGTTTTGATATAGTGTCTGTCGTGAGGGCCGCAAAGAATCATCGTATTTTCGAGAAGAACGTATTGTTTTGGTGCGGATTGGTATGAATCAAAGGCCTGGTCAAAGTCGTTCAAAGGCTTTTCCCAGTCTTCGGCAGGCGGTTTGGTGCCGTCCTCAAACATAATTTCGTCGTTATCGAATTTTTTCTTAAACGATTGGAGTCTTGCACGCAGATTGTTTTCGATGAGATTTCGTTCGAGGACGGAATCGAGATCGCTCATCGGGTTGTAAAAACGTTTGTTGTGCTGTTCGACGGCCTGGACGGACATGATGACTTTTTTGCTTTCAGACCAGGAGGAACGATCGAAATCGGATTCGGATACATTGGGCAGAAAGCCATCGAGATCTCGATCGGAGGGACAGGATTCCGGGCGTGTTTTCGGTGCTTCTGTTTCAAGATTTGAATCGAGAGGCGCGATATTTTCGTCAATTTCAGGGGCCGGTTCCGGGCTGGAAACGACCGGGGTTGAGTCATTAGAATCGATGGCATTGAGAGGTGTTTGAGAAGGCGGAGTGGAGTTATTGCAAGCCGTGAGAAGGCACAAAGAGGGCAGAAATCGATTCAATCGTGACATGGCGTGTAAATAAAGAAATGTCAGACGTGAAGTGGTCGGACAAAAGCGAGGGCCGTCATTCGCATTCGGCGAAGACGGCCTGAGAAATTAATAGTGGCTGACGACGGCTTTTTTCACACATTTTTGAGCAGTACAAAGCGTTTGTGTGAACTTTGAAATCGTTTCAAGGGCCGAGGGATCGTCAATAAATTCGGAGAGCATTTCGAGGGTTTGGAGAGAGAAGTCGAGGGCATCCAAAGGCTTGTCATTGAACTCAAACCAGAAAATTTCTTCAGAACCGACGATCGTGAGCCATCCATTTTTGCCCCGGCTTCCGGCATGATAGTGAGCGAGGAATGGGAGTACTCTGAGAAGGACTTTGAGATTTGCGCGGACACTGAGACTTGCGCCGATGGGAATAGAATCGGGAATGACAAGATTTCCGGAGAGCAGCCCGAGAATTCTTGCGACTTCGACGATTTCGCACAGTCTAAAGTTGTGAAGAATTTCGAGTTTTCCGGAGTTATCGCGAAGTGAAACGCGCGCATTGAGCCAGGAAGTCTGGTCAGTGAGAGGCTGCACGGGGGCCACGGCGCGGAGATCATCGATGGTCATGAGGATGAGCGGCTGTCGTCCGGCCGTCGAGACGCATCGAAGTGTTCGGCCTGCGATTACGAGTTCATTAGGAATGCGAGTCGTGACGCGGGTTGATGGAGCCTCTCTGATATTTTCCGGTTTTCCGGGTTTTGTGTTCTGAACGCGGAAGAGTTTCCGTCCATTGGACATGGTTTCCGGGGCGACGTGACAAGCCTTTTCATCGTACTGTTCCCGTTTTGTTGATTTGAAATCATTTTCGCCGTAACCGAGAGCGGCGCGGCTTCGTTCAAACCGGCGTTGTTTCTTTCGATCGGCACTAAATTCCTGATATGCGCCGCGTCCCGGTCGTGATGAATTCTGGGACATATCGAGCTGAATGCCGTATTCCTTGAGCCAGGTGGAACGAACGACAGAGGCCTGTTCGGCGTAAGTTCTCGTCGATTGAATGAATTCGAGTGCCATGATGATTTTGGGCATCGACGCGTACAATGAAGACGAAGGATGAAGGTTGACGTTGATGTCGAGTGGCGTGACGTAGCTTCGTCCTTTGAGCACGAGGCACTGATCTCCGTATGCCGATAAAAAGGCTTTAATGACGTCGTTTTCGTCGCCGCCTGGCTGTCCAATCAGACCGACATTTTCGCCGATTTCAATGATTTGAACGGTCGATTTGGCGATGAATGCCATGGTGTCCGGATCGAGAAAGTTTTTGTGGCAGAAGTCTTTTTTGAGTTCTGCATCGTTGTATTTGTGAACGATTCCGACGGACGTCAGGAGATCGCCCATGGCGTGAGCGTGTTTGGCGTGAACGCGTTTAGCCTGAGCCTCGTGTTCAGGTGGGTAGAGCAGGGGGGATTTGACGGAGAGCCATGCGACGGCAATGACGACATCTTCGAGCATTCCGGGATATTTCATTCCGGCTTCGACGACGACTCTTGCCAGGCGTGGAGAGAGGGGGAAAGCGACCATTTTTTGTCCGATGGCCGTGAGATGATTTGTCTTGTCGATGGCTTCAAGGCGCCGCAGTTCGGCGAGTGCATCGATAATGGCCTGATGCGGCGGCCGGGTTGGGAAGGGGAATTTTTCGACGTCGTAAATGCCAACATCAATGAGCCGCAGAAGGACTTCACTCAGTTCGAGACGTATGATTTCTTCATCCGTAAAATCGACGCGCTGCGAGAGTTTTTCTTCCGGGAAAAGGCGAATGCACTGTCCCGGAGCGGTTCGTCCTGCACGTCCGGCTCTCTGCTGGAGCGAGGCATGGCTCACGCCTTCTTCCCGGAGCATCGTGATGTGGGTGTCGTTGTTGAATCTCGGGATTTTGGCAATGCCTGAATCAATGACGAAACGGACGTCGGGAATTGTGATCGAGGTTTCGGCGATATTGGTTGCGAGAACGACTTTTCTTTTGCCGGGCATTTCATCAAAGACGCGTTCCTGTTCTTCGCGAGAAAGTGCGCCATAAAGCGGCAAAATCCAGAGATTGCCAAAGCCTTTTTGGGTGGCCTGTGCGATTTGAAGCAGTTCCTGGCACTGTGTAATTGCCGCCTGACCTGGGAGAAAACACAGGATATGGCCTTCTTCACCGCTCTTGTGAATGCGTTTAACTTCTTCGGTCAAAGCTTCCGGCATTTCATTGCGATCATTGTTTCCGACCTCTCGATATTGAACATCGACGGGATAGGTTCGAGCCTGAATGGAAATGAGAGGGACGTCACTGCCGTCGCCTTTTCGTGAAAAATACTTCTGGAAGGTTTCGGCACGAATGGTTGCGGAGCTGATGATGACGCGAAGTTCGGGTCTTTGTTCGAGAGCCGTTTTGAGCAGACCGAGGGCGAGGTCGATATTGAGGGAACGTTCATGAGCCTCGTCGATGATGAGGACTTGATACTGTTCATAAAGATGATCAGACCTGGATTCCTGGAGAAGAATGCCATCGGTCATGACTTTTACGATGGTATTTTCGGATGTTTTGTCATCAAAACGAATGGCATAACCGACTTCTTCGCCCAGTTCGCAGCCGATTTCATGGGCGAGACGTGCGGCGACACTGACGGCAGCAATTCGTCTGGGCTGTGTCAGGCCGATTCGGCCTGTAATGGCGGGATTTCGAAGCAGAATGCGTGGAAGCTGTGTCGTTTTACCGCAGCCCGTGGGGCCTTGAACAACGATGACCTGATGCGAGGCCAGAGCTTCGTTGATTTCAGTTTGATGTTTGTAGATGGGTAGCTGCGTAATTTCTGTCATGTTTCCTGTCTCCAAATCCTTTTGCACCATATCAAATCCGCCGGAAGGCGGCATCATGGATTGCATTCTGTCACAATGACACAATCCAGGCATCAAAACAAATTCAAAGACAAGAACATTATTCATGTAGCGGCGTAGCACGCTACGCCGCGAAATTTCGTGCCGTATTGCGCCCCGCGCAATAGGCCCGAAAGCATGGCGTATCGGCGGAGCCGAAAGCCATGCCCGCAAAAAAATCCATGTAGCGGCGTAGCATGCTACGCCGCGAAATTTCGTGCCGTATTGCGCTCCGCGCAATAGGCCCGAAAGCATGGCGTATCGGCGGAGCCGAAAGCCATGCCCCCAAAAAACGCATGTATTGGCGTGGATACAGTGGTGAAATTCTGTGTCAGAAAAAAAGGATTTTATGGTAGAAAGCCAAATTCCGAGGAAAGTCTTTATGGAAAAGACTGAATTTCAATCACCGGGAGGTTTTTATGTTGGATAAGGCAGAACTGGTCAAACACATGCTCATCATCTGTGGTCCGTCGGGAACAGGCAAATCGACGCTTCTCGGCTATCTGCTTTCTCATCGCGAAACTTGTTGTTTGTCCCGATCGACGACGACTCGCGCGCCGCGTGGCAAGGAACAAAATGGTGTCGAATACGATTTCGTCGATAAAGACACGTTTCTGAAGAAAATTGATGCCGGTGATTTCGTCGAATATGCCGATGTTTTCGGCAATTTTTACGGGACGCCGCACGAGATGATTCGAAGCACGGTCGAAGAAAAAGGCAAGGATGTCCTTTTTGATATCGATGTTCAGGGCGCCAGAAATATCCGCAAACAATATCCCGGCTGCTGGTGCGTCCTCATTGCACCGCCCTCGTTTGAAGTCCTCGAAAAACGCCTTCGAGCCCGCGCCACCGATGCCCCCGATGTCATTGAACGACGACTCAATACCGCAAAACATGAACTCGCTCAGACCGATCTCTTTGATTTCACCATCGTCAACGATGACCTCGATACGGCTTGTCGTCAGATTTGCGCACTCTATGACTCGCTTCGACTCAGAAACCGCTGATATTCTCCCCTTATTTGGCGCTTTTTCTTCTTAAATCTTTTCCGGACACGATGCCATGAAATGCCTTTTCTCAATGCAGAAAAGGCGTTTTTTTGTGACAAATTGCCGGATTCTTCTTCAAAAGAAATCATTATGAAATTTGGTGAACCGTTAGATGGACTGACCTGGGTCAGTGAAGAAGTCATCATATATCAGGGCATTAAATGCAAACTTACGGGGCTTTTTGACCAGATTTTTGATGCAAAAAAACAAAATCCATCCGCCATTGTTCTTTCCCGCGTCGGCGACTTTTATGAAGCTTTTTTCGATGATGCCAAGATCGTCAGCCGTGCACTCGATCTGACGCTGACTAGCCGAAGTCGAGGTGTGGAGGGGGAGGATATTCCCATGGCCGGCGTACCTCATCGGGCTATCAACGAGTACCTGTTTCAACTCGTCGAACAGGGCTTTAAAGTCACAATGGTTGACCAGCTCGAAGATCCTGCAAAAGTGCCGGCCGGTAAAATCGTTAAACGCGGCATTACTCAAATCATTACCCCGGGAACCTTGTGCGATGAACGCCCTGGAAATGACAAAAATGCGCGTTTTCTTTCCGCCATCGTCTGGCTTGATGCCGCCAAATCAAAGACAAACAAAAAATCGGATGCTTCAGACAATATGCCGATTTGTGCACTTTCTTCGCTCGATATTTCGACCGGTTACTGCACGATGACGGAAGTCAGTTCGCTTCAATCTCTGCAGTCCGAACTCATGCGTCTGAACGTTCGCGAAGTCATTTCACATCACACATCTCAGGATGAAGCCCTTCAGAATTTGATGCGGGGAATTCCCGTTACTTTCCGCGAACGCGATCTTTTTGTTCAGCAGGAACTGCTCGATCGCTGGATGGCGGATGATGACAACGGCGACAATGATTATACATTCATGTCGAAAGATAAATTCCTCTCCTTTATTGCTCTCATCGAACAGGCACAGTTCAAACAGTCCGGTCTTGTCATCGAATCATTTTGCGGGCTGTTGCTCTATCTTCGCGATTTGCATTTGCCGATTACCGCCAATATTGAGCAGATTTATCCCTATCGGGCCGAAAGTTTCATGCAAATCGATGCCGCAACATTCCAGAATCTGGAAATCTATTCGACGCTTCGCGGCAACAAAAAATCGGGCTGTCTTCTGAGTGAAATCGATGACACCGTGACGAGTTCCGGGGCGCGGCTGCTTCAGAACTGGCTCGCATACCCGCTCAAGGAATGCAAGGCGATTTTGACTCGACTTGATGCCGTCGAAGACCTGTTCAATCACTTTGAATGCCGCGATGAACTGCGCAAAAAACTTCGTGAAACGGCTGATCTCGAACGCTTGTCCACAAAACTCGCCAATGATCGCATCGTCCCGTCTGAGTTTATTTTGCTCAAAAACACCCTGAAAATTCTGCCGGAAATTGCAGAATTGTGTGCCCGGTGTGACTCGGCCTATCTCAAACGTGCCTCGACTCAGCTTGCAAGCCTGGAAACACTCGCCGATACCATCGAAAATGCCCTTATTTCCGAGGCGCCATCCAATCTCAATGACACAAAATTTTTCAAGCTGGGGTACGACCAGGCCCTCGATGAATGCTGCAGGCTCACGGACAACGGTCAGCAATGGCTTCTTGACTACGAATCCAGGCAGCGAAAAGAAACCGGCATCAACTCGCTGAAAATTAAATTCGTCAACAATTTCAATTATGTCATCGATGTTACGAAATCGAATCTATCACTCGTTCCCGAACACTATATTCGCCGTCAGACGTTGACGGGCAGCGAGCGATTTACGACGCCGGAGCTTCAGGAATACGAAGAATTGCTGCTGAACGCGGCTTCCAGACGGACCGAACGTGAACTGGAACTCTATCGGGAACTCGTCAAATACGCCGCCGGACATATCTCCGTTCTGGTCAAAAATGCGCGTATCCTTGCACATATCGATGTCCTTTGTTCACTGGCTCACACGGCACATCACAGGAATTATACGCGTCCTGTCATTGATGAATCGCGTGCTTTTGCCCTGGTCAATGCCCGCCATCCCGTCGTTGAACGGTTCCTTCCCAAAGGCGAACGGTTCGTTCCCAATGACATTCGTCTGGATGACAACGGACGCCTCATGATTATTACCGGACCCAATATGGCCGGTAAATCGACGGTTATTCGACAGGCGGCAATCATTACGCTGATGGCGCAGATGGGATCGTTTGTGCCGGCCGAAGCGGCGCACATCGGTCTGGTCGATCGCATCTTTTCACGCGTCGGGGCCAGTGACAATCTCGCCCTTGGACAGTCGACTTTCATGGTCGAAATGACCGAAACCGCAAACATTCTTCAGAATGCAACTGAAAAAAGTCTCGTCATTCTCGATGAAATCGGGCGTGGCACATCGACGTATGACGGCCTGTCTCTGGCTTGGGCTATCGCTGAATATCTCCATTCAAAAATCGGTGCCCGCGCCCTCTTTGCGACCCATTATCACGAACTCACGGAGCTGGCCAACGTCATGCCGGGCGTGAAAAATGCGTCCATCGCCGCCAAAGAATACAAAAAGGATATCATCTTTTTGCGAAAACTCGTCGATGGTGCGGCCAATCGAAGCTACGGTATTCAGGTCGCACGTTTGGCCGGCATTCCCGATTCTGTGCTCGAACGCGCAAATCAAATTCTCGAAACGCTCGAGGAAAATGCCCATCGCGAACTCGTGACCAGGGAGTGTCAGCCGGCACCTGTTGAAAAGTCTCAGCCCGCAATGCAGCGTTCCCTCTTTGGGGAGGCGGAGGCTCAGGATGCCGTTTCTGATTCGCGAACAGCGGAACTCTGCTCTGAGCTTCAGTCTCTTTCTCTCGATGCCATGACGCCGATTCAGGCGTTGAACTGGCTTTATAAATGGCAGAAAAAAATGCGTTTTCAGGGCCGGACTATTGGCTGAAGCCAATACGTCCCGGCTTGGGCTGCGCTATCGGCTGATGCCGATACGCGCAGCTTTGTGCGCTTTTGGGAACGCAGGAGGCGGCAAAAGCCGCATTTGCAGATTATCCGGACAAAACGAATACATCGTTTTCAACGGTAAGATGGAAGAACGCGCCGTTCGGCAAAAATTTGAATATTCATAGCGTGAAAAAATGAGCTGATTTTGTTGGAGTCATGATATGGAAACTTCTAAACCGTTAGAACAAATCATTTGTAAAAAGGAGGCTTCGGTTCGTGAAAAGGAGACTGTTTTATTACCTGAAGCCGAGACATCACCTGAGTCTGTTTCGGCGGTCGAGTCTGTTTCTCCAGCGATATCAACGCCGCCTGAAATTTCTGATAAATATCTTTTTTTGAAAAAGCTCGGACAGGGTAATCAAGGCGGCGTTTTTCAGGCAAAACGACTTTCGGATGGTGAAATCGTTGCCATCAAACAGCTTCGAGTTGAGTCCGTTTCGAACTGGAAATCTTACGAACTGTTCCAGCGTGAGGCACAGGTTCTTTCTTCTATTCATGTCGATGGTGTGTGCCAGTTTTTTGAAGCACAGGAATTTCTCGAAGCAAAACCGCCATCGGCCTATATCGTTCAGCAATTTATTCCTGGTCATTCAATTGGTGAAATGATGAAATCGGGGTATCGATTTACGATAACTCGTGTTTTTGAACTCATGCTTCAGCTTCTCGATATCCTTGAAAAAATTCATCTGCATAGTCCTGCCGTTATTCATCGAGATATCAAACCGTCAAATATTTTGTTGAAGCCGTTAGAAGGGGATGACTTTAAGCTATATCTCATCGATTTTGGGGCTGTTGCCAATCCGCAGGTTCAGCAGGGGGGATCGACTGTCGCTGGAACGTACGGTTATATGCCGCCGGAACAGCTTGTCGGCAGACCATTGCCGGCCAGTGATATTTATGCCATGGGGGCCATGCTGGCTTATATGCTCAGCGGTGTTGAACCCGCAGATATGCGTGTCGTTGACTTTCGTCTCATCATTGATCCCTGGCTTGAAAATATTCCTGGTGCCGTCACTCAGGTTCTGCGAAAAATGCTCGAACCCGATCCGCAGAAACGCCTTTGTGATTATTCGGTTCTTCGAAATCATTTTGCGAATTTTGCCCGAAATCAATTTATTCAGAAGGGAAAAAATGTTGTTCTTTCTGCTTCTTCTGAAGAACTTCTTTTAAATATAAAGAAACTCAATCAAGTTGGCAGTCTCGATCTCTGGATGCAGCTCAATGACGTTTCTTTGCCTGATACAATAAAGCATAAATCCGTTGATGATGAACTTTTGAAGCATTTCGGACGTGAAGTCAGTTTAAAATATCTGATGCAATTTGCCGGTTTATTGCCGGTTTTTAGTCAGAAAATAAAGAAACAATTAAATAATCGATTTGAGTCAAGGAATGAGATTGGTTCTATATATACTTTGGCAACAGGCGTATCAGTGCTTTTGGGATTGATTGTTGCACTTATATTACAAAACGTTAGGTTCTTTAATTTTTTTGTAAATGAACTCAGAGCAATTGGAATGGCTGATGATAGCAGTATTCGAATGGTATATTTTTTGGGCTTTTGTGTCGTTATTTTCCCTTTTGTTTTGGCTACGGTTTTTGCGATTATATATAAAATATATAAAAGTATTACATCATTAATGAACGGAACAAAGGTTATTAATGTGAGAAAATCGCCGAAACTGAGAAAAGTTGATCCCTATGATGACAGAAATCCAATGGTGCGTTTGCTTCGTCTCGGTGCAAAAACAATCGCGACGGTTGTCGATTTTAAATATGTTTCCGTAAAAAATAGTGGGTTTCTGAACGATTCTTTGCTTGATAAGCTGGAATTAAATGATTATAGAGATAATTATACAAGTTATGGCCTGCCTGAATTTGCACTGCGATATCGATTTAATCCCCCCGATGACGCCTGTTCTGATGATCTCATTCATACGGTCATTGTTCATAAAGATATGTCAGATGTTCTCAGTCCGGGGATGCCGTTGCCAATCCTGTATTATATCAATCCCAAAGACAATTCCGATGTCATAAGTGTGCCTTATCCGATGGTGTTCGATCCTTTCATGACACATGATAAAATCATTGGAAAAAGCAGAGCGTGGGATAAACCTAAAAAATAAATTGTTCAATCAGGAGAAATGGTATGGAAAATCAAATTGTAACCCCCAATGTACTGGCTCTTGAATATCGATATATTCGTCTTCTCGGGGAAGGTGCCAATGGTATGACCTGGCTCGCAAAAGACATCAAAACAGGAGACGAGGTCGCCATCAAGGAACTCAAACTCACCGGTGATCTCAAATCCGTTGAGCTTTTTGAACGAGAAGCTGATGTGCTTCAGTCCGTAAATATTTGCGGCGTTCCAAAGTTTTATAAAAGTATTTGGATGGATGAGAAAAATACGACCTGTTTCTTGATTCAGGAATACATTCCGTATCCTTCGCTTCAAAGTTTGCTCGATCAAGGAAGAGTGTTTTCTGAACAGGAAGTGAAAAAAATACTTCTAAATGTCTCAAAAATCCTCATGATCCTCCAAAATCAATATGTCCCTCCCATCATTCATCGCGACATTAAACCGGCGAATATTCTGTTTAATGAGTCGAATAATGAGGATAATCTTGTCTGGCTTATCGACTTCGGGGCTGTTGCCAATCCCCAGAAACAGTCCGGTGGTTCGACGATTGCCGGTACTTTGGGGTATATGGCGCCTGAGCAGCTGCAGGGGGAAGTCGCCATCCAGTCGGATTATTATGCACTCGGTGCAACAGCTCTGCATCTTTTGACCGGGGTTTCACCATATCAAATCGATAGCGAACTTTTTAAACTTCAATATGAACCCGTCCTTGAGCAAAAAGCTCCCTCGACATCGGACGGCATGAAAAAAATTCTTGCGTCTTTACTCGACCCCGTACTCGCCAATCGCCCTCATTCTGTCCAAAAAATGATGGAACTCATCGAAAATCCTGAGGGGAATGTGCCAAAAAAGAGAAGCAAATGGGATGTCTGGTGGGAAAAAATATTTAGATCGATTAAAAGACATTTCAGATATCGTCATGAATGGACATCTGCTTCAGGAACGGCCAGAAACGGGATGCAAATCTGGTTATCTCAGTTGGTGTGTGAACCGGCTTTGGAGTGTACTTATGAAGCTGGAGATGAACTCTATTATGCGTTTATCCCGTATTCTCATCCCGCCGTTCGATTCTTTTCCGAGAAAGATATGCCCGCATCCATTTCCCGTGAAAAAATTGATCAAATATCCGTCGAGTTTGATGTTAATAATCCTGATATTTATCGCATTCCATATCAGACAATCTGGCTTTCTTCCGAACTTTTTGATTTGGTATTTACTAACAAAACTTCAGAAATGTCGAAATCTTCGATTGTGAAAAATTATGATATGTCATTTCATTTTGGTAAATTGATGAAATCTAATTTCTCTGAAAATTCTGTCGATTTTTTGAAAGATGCTTTTAAATGCTTTGATAATAGTATGCACACTTATAACGTTATAAAAAGAAATGATGAAGCGCATCTTATGGAAAAACGAGATGACAGGCAGGTTCAGATTTTCAGACTACAACTTCAGGCACTCGCAGAAAAATTCGAAAAAAAGAAGTATTTTGACCGATTTGTTCATTGCTCTGATTATCCTGAAGAGTTTCAGCTTCTGTGCCGGTATCTTTTTTCATTGTATGAATGTATTCAGAGCATTGATAACAAATTATCTACCTACAAAATGCCTGTTGACTTGGAGGATGCCATAAAAACTTATGACATCCTCGATGAAGCGGATGAAGGCGTATATTTTGTCGATCGAATTGATCACGTTTTAACGGATGTTATCGCAAGCAAAGAAATGTCCGAATTGAACAGTGTTCTGTGGGACACAATCCCCGCTTTGACGCATCAATCATGACTTCAGCATTGTAGATTGATGCGTGAATTGTTCAGTCATTCCTGATGGGGAGGCTAGTCCCCGATCAGTTTAATCAGGTTTTTGAGCAGCGGTTCGAACTTCACGCCGTACCAGTGGCTCTCGTCCCCTTGCGTAAATTCAATGCACTCAACCGTGTAATCTGCTGCAAGTTTGGCGGCGTCATAGTTCGATTTGCCTGCCATCAATGCTCCGACAAAGGCTGATGCATACACGTCACCTGTGCCGTGACAGCCTTTGGATATTTTGCGGTGCTCATAATACTCGGTTTTGCCGTTTTCATATACGACGACTCCGGTTTTGTCCGCCTGATAGCCAACGCCTGTCAATATGATAACTTTGGCTCCGCTTTCGACCATTTTCTGAACCAGGCGATCGATATAGGCTTTGTCATAATTATCACGATATTCAATATCCGTGAGAAAACAGGCTTCGGTAATATTGGGAAGAATGATGTCGGCAGAAAATGCCAGTTTTTTCATCGCTTCGACATAAGCCTGATCAAAGGCAGGGTATAGATTACCGTTGTCGGCCATGGCGGGATCGACAATGCTCAAGGAACCCGCTTTGAGCAGCGTCTTCATGATGAAAAGAACGTCATCGATCTGACGTGTGCTTCCAAGATAACCCGTATAAATGCCGTCAAATTTGATGTTTTCTTTCTGCCAGTGAGCCGCAATTGAAGGAAAATCATCGCTCAAATCACGACAGGTAAAGCCTGAAAACCCTGCCGTATGCGTCGAGAGAACTGCCGACGGAAGAATAGCGGTTTCTAAGCCGCAGGCTGACAAAATGGGAAGCGCTACAGTCAATGAACACTGACCAACACAAGAAATGTCCTGAATCGTCAAAAGTCTTTTGTACGTCATATATTGCCTTTAAAAAAAAATCATCCGGACGCAAACTTTGCATCCGGATGCGCGATATAACACAATATTTTCGCGATGAGATGGATTAGTTGCAAAGTCCGGTTTCGACGTGACACGATTCTGTACAGTTGACAAATCCTGCTTCAAAATCCGCCAGTCGTCCGTCCGTGGTTTCGGCACATAGATAGGTCATGCTGTACACATTGCCTTCTTCATCCATGATGCATTCCGTGTGCGTTGCACCCGGTGTCGTACACGAAAGGGCACATACGCCGACGAGTTTTGGGTTTCGCATCAGGGCACTGTGCGAGGGAAGGGCACAGAAATGATCCTCTGAATACGTCGCACAATCGGTTCCCATCTTGTAGCCATAGTAACAATACGTCAGCCATCGGCCTTGGCAGGCATCCACATAGTTCGATTCGGTGCACGATTCACCAAATTCAGGCGGAACAAAGTTGCATCGGCCATTTTTGCAGCTGCTCGTGCAGTCTTCAAATCCGTATTTCAACGTCCAGACCAGCCCGTTGTCCGTCATTTCACACACGTGCGTAAACGCACTGTATTCGCCATAAAAATCGACACATGCCCCATAGAAATCCGATTCCGTCATGCACGGATTGTGACATCCGACGCCTTCTTCTGAAGTCGTCGAGCAAATCGAGGCACCACAATCGTTGATGTCAATCTTGAAATCATCGCTTCCCTGTTCAGCGGTACACGAGACAAGACGGTTGTGATCACAGTAGGTAAAGTCTTTGTGCCAGACACAGCTGTCGCCGACTTTGACCGTGTCCGTTTCTGTTGATGAAATACAGGTGCCGTCAACGTTGCAGTCCTGACCTTCCGGGCAATTGCAGGTTACACACGTTCCCGCAACACACTTCTGACCGATTTCGGAACATGGATGAGATTTGTCGCAGTTGACCGGTACCGGATCGGTACACGCACCATCGCGGCATACTTTTCCATCCACACAGGTTCTCGTCAGACTGCACGAATTGGCATCGACACATTTGTTTTTGTCACAGCCAAAGCCTTCGCCGCAATCGCTGTCTTCGTAACATTTGAGGGTTTCAACCGTGAAGCATTGATTGTTTGAACAGATTCTCCCGTCTTTACAGGGGATGAGAGAAGAACATTCACCCGTGATGCATTCACCGGAGTCGCCGCAGACTTGAGTTTCCGGACAGCTTTCAGCCGTGCAGCGATCGACACATTGTCCTTCGGCACTGCACAATTGGTTCGATGGACACGATGTCGATGAACACTTCGTATAACAAAGACCGTCGACACCGCACTTTTCACCTTCATTGCAGCTGTCTTCTGTACATTTGGCAATGCAGTAACCGTTCATGCAGATGGCGTTTTCACCACAGCTTGTTGCTGTACATTTTTCAACGCAAAGTCCTGAAAAATCACATATTTTTCCATTTTCACAAGACGTTGCCGTGCATCGGTCGATACACGTTTGGGTGCTCAAATTACAAACTTTTTGTGGATTGGAACACGCTTTTTCTTCCGAACACTCCGGGCCGGATTCCGCACATTTTCCTTCGCTGGTGCATGTAAAACCGTCGGCACAGGGCTTTTCGGCCGAACATTCGGGTTCCACTGCCACACATTTGCCCTCGTTTGAGCAGGCAAAACCGATGGCACAGGGTTTCTCAGCCGAACATTCTGGTTGTGCAGCCACACATTTGCCTTCGCTTGAACAAGTCAATCCATTGGCACAGGGCTTTGCGGCAGAACATTCGGATGTGTCGGCGTACTGGTTGGAAATGCAGACACCGCGTTCATTGCAGAACTGGTCCGGATCACAGGACGTCGGCGAGCATTTATTGATGCACACCGTATTGACACAAACGAGATCGAGACAGTCCGAATCCAGCGAACACGGGGCTCCCAAAATGCCGTTGGCGGTATCACAGGCATTTAATGCGCAGGCTATGACGGACAGACAAAGAATATTTTTGAATGATTTCATAGTAAATCCTTTATTTAGTCACACAATCCCGTGGTGTATTCGCAAGTCGAACGACAAACTTCGGTATCGATCGGGTAATAGGCGCCAATACCGTCCTGGTTGTATTGACAGACATAACGGTCGCTGTAATCGATGTCGTAGTCATCGATATCCCAGCCGCAGATGTGTTTTTCTGAACCGACGACGTCACAGGCCTGGGCACAGGCAACGTATTTGGTTCCGGGGCGTTTGACGCAGTAGAAGTTGTCGCCATAGAAAAGCCCCGTCGTTGGCGTGTCAAAACTGATGTAATTCGTTTTGCAGTCCTGAACATTGATCATGCCGGTCGATTCTTCACATTCGACGATGACGTTTCCATCGCAGTAATCCTGGAATGATCCGGATGAACAGGTGGCTCTGTCCTGTTTAAAGACGGCATTGAGGCATCGTCCTGTTTTGGAATTGGATTTTGTGATACAGGCCAGTCCGGAGGCACAATCGGCGACTTTTACGCCGTTTTCTTCACAGACCTCGCCCATGCCGACGCCGTCGGCTGTGGCTTTGTCGATGCACTCATTGTGTGCTGTGCACTGCTTGCCTTCTGGACACGGTTTGTTGCGGGCAATACAGGTCTCTCTCAATCGTTCGCAGTTTGCTTTTTCATCGACGCATTCGTTGTCTTCGCAGCTTTCTTTGTGCGATTCAAATTCGGTACTTGCCTGGGCAAGACAGTTTGTTTTGTCGGCTTCACAGGTGTCACCGCTGCATGAGGCAAAAACCGTTTCACAGGCTGTTTGAGCGGTTTCGTAGGCTGATTTGGCTTCAACACAGGCCAAAACGGCTTCGCAGTTTCGCTGTGCTCTGTCAAAATCGTCCTGTGCATTGTTGTCACACTGTTTTTTGTTGTTTTCACAAACTTCGTATTCCTGTGTGCAGGAAGAACGTTCCGCTTCACATTTGGCTTTTGCGGTCTCATAAGTGGATGCGGCAGACGTGCATTTGTTGACGCACGTGCTTTCGGTAGTATCGCAGGATCCGCAGTCTCCGTAGAAGTAGCAGTCATTGGCGGGAATAGTTTTGGTCACGCATTTGTTTTCGGCGGAACACACCTGATTGACGCCGGTACAAGGCGACAGCAAGGAGCATTCACCCGTGACGCATACACCGGCATCGCCGCAAACTTTTCCGTTTTCGCAGGAGGTTTCGGTGCATCGGGCAGTGCAAATGCCCGTATCGAGATTGCAGACTTCATCGTCCTCACAATCGCTATTTTTCTTGCATTTGTCGATGCAGGTGCCATCGATACATGTCATATAGCTGAAATAACACGAGTCAATGACGGAGCATTCTGCCTGGGTGCACAGGCCTGTTGGCTGACAGGCAAATCCGTCTTTGCACGAACCGGCGCGACACGGCTGGACACAAAGTCCGGTGACGTCACAGAGCTGACCTGCGGAACAGTCTTCTGTGGTGTGGCATTTGTCAAGGCACTTGAGCTGGGTCGTATCACAGGCGCGATCTCCGGAACACTCGATGTCGATTTCCGAGCATTCGCCTTCGATACAAAGGCCTTCATCGCCGCACACAAAACCATTTTCACAGGTTCCGCCACTGCATCTTTCCAGGCATTTATGTGCGACTTCGTCGCAAACAAGTTCGCCTTCGCAGTCGTCGTACCACGAACACTCGCCCGGAACACAAATGCGGACTCTGCCTTCACAGACATAGCCTTCCCGGCAGGTTCCCGAATGACAGGCATCAATGCATTTTCCGCCGTCACAGACTTGATTGCCTTTGCATTCATCCGAATTGCTGCATTTGGCAATGCAGATGTTGTTCTGACAGACTTTGTCCGTGCTGCAGTCGGTATCTTCGGAACAAGACGCCGGATCGGTTGGATTCGGGTTGACGATGCATTTGGCTTCGTCACAGATTTTTCCGTCGGGACACTGAGAATTGTCATCGCAAGGCGTTATATTTTCGAGGCATTTTCCGTCGATGCAGGTTTTTTCGTCGGGACACGGTTTCGTATCACTGCATTCGGACAAATCTGCGACACATTTTCCATTGGAACAGGTTTTACCGTCAGGGCAGGGGGTATTTTCATCGCATTCAGCTGCCGGGTTAATGCACTGGCCTTGTGAACAGATTTTTCCATCATGGCACGGCGTTGTGTCATTGCACTCGGTGACAGGCAGAGGCTTGTTCTGCCCGTTCCAGGGGTGACACAGGCCATCTGCGCCGCAGACATCGGTACCGGCACATAATGTGATGGCACATCCGGGGACGCAGGTGTGGTTCACACAGACGAAACCCTCGGTTGTACAGGCAACGGTCGGTGAACAAGGCGCCAGATTCATTTTTTCTTCAGAATCACTGCATCCCATGGCACATAGTGCGCACAAGGCGAAAATACAGCAGATGCGATTCGGTTTCATGAAAAGTCCTTTGAAAAAAACAGCCAGCAAATGCTGGCTTTCGGCATGACATCAGTCGTTTGCACTCAGGCAAACGACTGAATATTATAACTCAAATCGATGGATGATGAAACACGCCTCAAATCAGATGGATTTGATTTGAATTAAAAAGAGCATTTCCCAGTGGCGTAATCGCAGGTCATCATGCCTTCACAGGATTTTGTCTGAGTTAAGTACACTTTTTTGTCGCCGACCTGTGTGCAGGTATGTTCAGTGTATTCGGTATCACCGTCCCAACACGTTGTTTTGACGTTGCCGACTTCTTCACAAAGTTCGGCACATTTTGCAGAAACTTTGTCGGAGGCAACGCAGGTCTGGGTGAGTTTTGATGAAGTCGGGCAAAGGGTGACGGTGTAGGTTTCGTCACCTGTGGAATAGGAATCGCTGCTGCCGCATTCGAGCAGAACGTTACCGTCACAGGCCGGTTTGGCACTGTTGCATTTCTGCGTTGCCTTTTCAAAAGTTTCGAGCAGGCAGGCCTTTTTGCTGCCGGACTGGAGGCATTTCATGCCGGCTGCGCATTTTGCATCATCGCTGCACTCATCGCCCAGGCCGAGTTTGTCCGATTTTTCGCATTTGAAGTTTGCGCTGCAGATTTCATCTGCTTTGCAGCTTGATTTATCGACACATTCGACGAGGCCGTCAGAGACGACGGGTTCGTCGGCACAGACTTTTTCGAGGGAGCAGTATTTGCTGATGCAGTCGGAGGAAACTTCGCAGGCATGGCCATTTTCAAACTGGGTCTGTACGGCAGGTTTGTCGATGCATTTTTTTGTTTCGGGATCGCAATAGTCCGTGTTGCACTGTTCATCTTTTGTGCAGGCTTCTTCGAAATAGTGGATTTTCTGGCAGGTTTTGAGTTCGGAATCGCAGTAAAGCTGAAGTTTGCAGTCGGTGTCCGATTCACAGGGGCCGTTTTCGGCACTTCCGGCCACGTCGTCATCTGAGTAGCATTTGCCCGTGGATGGATTGCAGTCTTTTTCACAGGTTTCCGTTTTGGTCTTGATGAAGAAGAGGGATGCATCATGTTTTTTGCAGGTAAAGGTCATGGCATCCTTTGGATCGTTGTCTTCATCGATGGCGGAGCTGGCGTCGCACATATATTTTTCGGAATTTTCATTCTCGCATTTTTCAAAGCATGCGGCTTCGCTGTCGATGACGGCGCATACTTTTGAATCGCAATTTGTGACCTGCCAGATGAGTTTTTCGGTTGGTGTTTCGCCGTCGTCCAGATCCCAGGCATCGGGGGCACATTTCACGAGGACATTGTCAAAGCACTGGGCTTTTGTTTTGTCGGAGCAGGCATCGTTGGCTTTAATGCAGGCGTTGTCGATGCAGTAGCCATCGGAGCAGGTGCCGTTTTCGCAGGCAACGACGGGTTTGGCTGTGCAGACGCCGCCCTTGCACAACGGTTTGTCGCTTGAACAGTCGCTGTCTTTGGTGCATTCGGGATTGTCGGCACGGCAGACGCCTTCGACGCAGTATGGTTTGTCCGACGGACAGCTTGCGGCGTCCTGGGCATTGCATTCGGGATTGTCAGCAGTAGCGGCTGTGCAGACCCCTGCAGAACAGTTTGGCTTGTCAGAGGGGCACTCGCTGTTCTGTATGCATTCGGGCGCTTTGGTGGCGGAGCAGGCACCGGAGACACAATAGGGCTTTTCGGCCGGGCATTTCGCGGCGGCATTTTCATCCGTGCATTCGGGTTCGGCCGGTGAACAGGCGCCGCTGATGCAAAGCGGTTTGTCAGACGGGCAGACGGTCGAGGCCGTTTCTTCGGTGCATGGCGTCGTTACGGGATCAATGGCTTCGCATTTGCCGGAACGGCAAACCTTGGTGGCATCGCCGCAATCTGCGGTTTCTTTGCATTCTGCTGCGGGTTTATTCGTTTTGTCATTATCATCGTCGCATCCTGCAACAAATCCGGCTCCAATGACTGTGATGAGAAGGGCAAGTGTGAGTTTTTTCATGATGTTTTCCTGGTTTGTTCAACCCAAAAAGAATAAATTTTGAATCAAGACCTACATGTGGCATATAGGTCATTCTGTTCATATACCGAATTTTATTCGGCTGTTCAATGTTTGGAGCCATGAAAATTGTATCATATTGTGGCCGGCGTATGCCATAGACGGCCACGGCGCGGCGTATCGGCCCGTCGGGACGATAGACGCGCTGAAAAGGCCGTATCGCCGTCAGGTGATAGGCCGATAATCCAAAAAGTTCATTCTAACTTTCTGCCACGATTGATTTCTTTTGCCATCTTTTTCCTTTCATGCGGATGAGGAAAAAGGTTCCGCGACAGCATAATTCAATGCACATGGCAATCCAGACGCCTTCGAGTCCGTGCGTCGTCGCGAGCCATGCCGCGAGTGGAAGACGAATTGCCCACATGCTGAAAAAGTTCATACAGCTTGGAACGAGTGTGTCGCCTGCGCCTCTGAAAACGCCGGAGGCAACGATGGATGCGGCGTACATGGGTTCAGCGATGGCTTCGATGCGAAGCACCGTCGTGCCGAGCGTGCGAATGGTTTCATCGGGGCTGAGAATGCC
>JAZRVP010000103.1:0-1223 GCA_045599245.1 Myxococcota bacterium | reverse complement strand
CGCGGGGAATGCTGCGGACCCCGCGGCCGCCGACAGGACATGAAAGGTGCAGTTCTGCACTGCGACGGCATTATACCAAAAAGGCGCCACCATGCGGTAGCGCCGGAATCGTTTCAATTGATTTTATAGAATCAATCGATTTAATCGGCGCGTATGTCCATGCCGGATTTTGAATTGCAGACAATCAGTTGAAAAGTTAGTGCAACACTATTGCACTAAAAAATCAATCGATTTAATCGGCGCGTATGTCCATGCCAGATTTTGAATTACAGACAATCAGTTGAAAAGTTAGTGCAACACTGTTGCACTAAAAAATCAATTGATTTTTATTGACAGTTTCTGTAAACAACCCATGGGTTATTTACAGATTTGGAGAATATTGCAAATTGTTGATAAAATCAAAGGCCGGGTATCGCCATGCCGGCCTTCTGCAGCTTAACTGCAAAAATCCTGTAGGGGCATTTCCGGCAGTCTGCGGCGGCGAGGACGGTGGGGCCGGTGGCGGTGGCGTGCGCTCCGATCGCGACGGCGTTGTTGCTGCCGATGATCTGTGATGCTGGTTTATCTATGCCCAAAAGATCATTTGGCGTTACATCAAGTAAGCGGCATACATCAACTACCTCGTCTAGTTTTGGTTGACGTTTACCTGTTTCCCAAAGACTCCACGATGCATTAGTTCTGCCCAAGGCGGCCGCACATTGCACGATCGTCAAACCTTTGGCTTTTCTAGCCGTCTTCAAGTTCTCGCAGAAGGAGCCCATAAAAAAATCTTACAAAAAGTTAAAAATTGTCTTGCAAAGAATCTTACAATTTGTTAAACTATCCTTGTTCCCGAAAATTAGGAACGGCAACAGTTTATCAAAACCGACCCAAAAGGTCAACAGGAAAGGACAAGTACATGAAAACTGAAACCTATCTCAACGAGAGCTACCGGGCGCGGTACGAGGCGGAATGCCGGCGCTGGAATCTCGCGATGCTGACGCTGTTGGCGATGGCGATCGCCGTGCTGGTGATGGCGGTGGTGTTCTAGGAGGACTAACCATGGCAATGCTCAGACCATGGCGCAAGGGCGTCACCCAGATCGCCGCGACGGTGGGCCGCTCCAAATGCCACATATCCGAAGTGCTGGCCGGGCACCGCAAGCCCGGCAGGGAACTCGCGGCCGCTCTCAGGAAGCTCGGCGTCAGAATCGGGAGGGCGAAATGACCACCGCCGAGACCATC
>JAZRVP010000102.1:0-20759 GCA_045599245.1 Myxococcota bacterium | reverse complement strand
AAGAAATGGTTTTGTTTCATTACTATCACGCTATAAGGCTGTTAAAGCATAGCAAAAGAACCGCCGTGTACTGAACGGTACGCACGGTGGTGTGAGAGGTCGGCTAACCAAATAATGGTTAGCCTCCTACTCGATTTTTTTTATGCTGCCTGCAGACACCTGAGTTCTTTTCGCCATGATCCAAATCGATAATATGTCCATGTGATGATGACGCCCATGGCAAACCCGATCGGCTGATTGTACCAGATAATCCTGTAATCCATTTCCGGAATGTCACACAGGGTGTAAACACTCAGCACCCGGATGAAAAGCACGGACATGGCCGTAAAAGTCGGAACGATGGCGTGATTCGTGCCCTGATAGACACCAAATACCGGGAAATAGACGGCCAGAAGCAGATTGGCGTAGGCCGTTACCTTGAGATGATCAAAACAATAGTCGAAGGCTGTGTCACTCAGGCCGAACCACCGGATGATGTCTTTTTCAAAAAATAAAAATGCTGAAATGATGATCACTGTAATGGTAAAAGACATGATGACCATTTGTTTCGTACCCTGACGTATGCGCTTTGGTTCTTTTGCACCGACATTTTGTCCAGTGAAAGTTGCCATGGTGATTTGAAAAGCCGATGCCGCCATGAACAAATAACATTCAAGTCTTTGGGCAACCGTGTACGAGGCAATCATAGCCTGTCCATAACTTACGACGGCCCTCTGAATCAGAATAAAACCGAATGAGACGATGATCTGCTGCAAAGCCATCGGGTAACCGGTCTTGAGAATCCGTTTGGCCATTTCATGATCGTATCGATATTCCCGGAATGAAAATCTAAAATCGGGATACTTCCTTCGCATGTAAATCCAGGCGGCCGCAAAAGAACAAGTCTGAGCAATGACCATGGCCAGGGCAGAACCGGACACACCCCAGCCCATGAGTGCGACAAACAGGTAATTGAGCCCGATGTTGATGACCGATGCAATGAGAAGAAAATAGAGCGTTGCGGCACTGTCTCCGACCCCGCGAAGTATTCCGGAAACGATATTGTATCCGAAAAGAAAAGGAAAACCGGCGGCACAAATCCAGAAATAGATTTTAGCAAGCTCGAGGATTTCGCCGTCCAGCCCCATGAGAGAATGCAAAATGGGGACGCCGATGGCGAAACTTACGATGAGACAAATGAGGCATAAAATGGCCTGAAGAATGAGTGAAGTCGAGGCCGAAAGTCGCATTTGCTCATGGTCTTTTGCGCCAAAAGCCTGTGCTACAATGATCCCGGCACCGGCTGAAAATCCGTTGGCAATTGCGAGAAAGAGCATGAGGACACAACCGACGGATCCAACGGCTGCCAATGGCAGTTCCCCCACATAATTGCCGACGATGATCGTTCCAACCGTATGATAAAGCTGCTGCAAAAACAAACCGGCAAATACCGGTATCATAAAGAGGCATATTCCTTTCCAGGGAGAACCCTGCGTCATATCTTGAGTTTTCATGTTTAGAGGAAGTTGTTAGTTGTTAGTTGTTAGTTGTTAGTTGTTAGTTGTTAGTTGTTAGTTGTTAGTTGTTAGTTGTTAGTTGTTAGTGGGCTGGGGCAAAGCCCCAGAAAAAAACATACAATTATTCGGACCTTCCCTAAGGAAACTCTGAACAAACCTCATTTATAAGGCAGAATTTGAAGAGAGCTGGGGGGGGGCCAGCGGGGAATAGAATAATGGTTAGGCAGCCCCAAATGTTTATACCACCTAAAAATATTGAGGATTCCAAAGGACTCAGTCCTTTGGCGGGGGGCCGAGGATTTTCGCCATCCTGTGAATGGCGAAAACCACAGAGCCCAGTGAGCAAATGAAATGAACGGCCAGTCGAGGCGTTGTGCACAACGCCTCGACCAACAGGCTCGGGAAACGAAGTGCATTTCATATTGCGAACTGAGGACAGGGGCAAAGCCCCAGAAAAAACATGTAAATAATCATTATATTCAGACCTTCCCTAAGGCATCGACGCCGTTTTCATTCATCAGTTTCTCGTCATAGAGAATGTCTTTGGCCGGACCGTCAAAAACGATGTGTTGTTTTCCAAGAAGGATGACGCGTTTACACATTTTGGCGGCAAACGGGATGTCATGTGTCACGATAATTTTGGTCTGATCGAGTGATTGAAGGGATGTTTCCAGTTCAAGACGTGCATTTCGATCGAGGAATGACGTCGGTTCATCGAGCAAAATGATCTCCGGTTTCATCACGATCACGGTTGCCAGAGCAGCCAGACGTTTTTCGCCGCCGCTGAGTATTCGGGCTGAATAACCGGCCTTGTTTTTGAGCTGAAAATGCATGAGACATTCATCGACTTCTGTTTTGATTTGCTCGTCGGACATTTCCATGTTTTGTAAACCAAAAGCGAGGTCGTCAAAAATCGTGGAACAGAAAAGCTGATCGTCAGGATTTTGGAAGACGAAGCCGATTTTTTGACGAAAAGATTTGATGGTTTTGGGTGTGAGTTCGAGATCGTCAAGGCAAATGCATCCCGTGGCAGGGAGAAGGCCGGTTAAAGCGAGCAGCAGACTTGTTTTTCCGGATCCGTTTGCGCCGAGGACGGCGACGGATTCACCGGGTTGAATAGAAAAAGAAATATCTTTTAGAACGACGGTGGATGGCGGATAAGTGATGGATAAACTGGTAACTTTCAACATAATTTTAAAGTATAAAAGAAGAGACGAATGGCAATACACAAAAGACAGAGAAGGGAACAGAGAATGATTTGTATAGAAGCAGGACGTTTAGATGAATATACAATATCCTTTGGATACCCCCTGCATTGCATAGCCTGATATATTCTGGTTGCTCGCTCGTAACTTCTGAGAAAGAGATTACCGGTGAGGCTGGAGAAATCGTGAAATGAGAGGCGACGGCGCGATCCGGCGCGGAGCGTCCAGGCGGTTTTCATTCGAACGACTTCGTCAAAAAGAACGATAATATATCGCATGATGAGCTCAAAAATGAGAGTCAGTTCCCAGGGAACGTGCAGATAACGAAGACCGTTGGAAATGGCACGAATCGTTGTCGTCGCAACGAGGATGAGAATGATGCCGACACTGAGAAGGGTTCGGCAAATGATGGAAATCAGCATGATAACGCCGCCGGATGTGACGAAAGAATTGAAGATAATGACGGGTGTTGTATCGAAAAAACAGCCCCAAATTCCGGCAAAAAGGCTGAATGGAAGGGCAATGGCAAGTCGTTTAATATATAATTTAACGGGAATGTGTGAAAGATATAATAAAAAGAGAAGAATAATGAAATATGGTACAAAGACGAGCAGGTGATAACCGGTGCAGGTTGAAACACAAATAGAAAACAGGAAAGCAAAAAAGGTTTTAACGGCAGGATGGAGAGATTGCAGGATTCCGGGATGCTGTGAACATGATTCTAATGAAACGAGTTGATTCTGCCAGTTAGAGTTTTGCATTTTGCTGTTTCATTAGAAGTGAATATATAAAGGATGATAATAATATGACGAAAATGATGCCGATGAGGGCTGCAAGCCAGGTGCTGGACCATTGAACATCTTGAATTTCGTAATCGGGGAAGAAGGCAGCGGCATTTTGAATAGCTTCAGCATGCTGATAAATGTGTCCGTCGGCTGAAAGTTGCAGAGAAGATGTGTTTTGAATGGCCCATTCCAGGCCGTCAGGCCGTGTCGAGGCAAATGTCGAGAGACCAAGACCGGTCAAAAGGACGGAACTGATGGCGATGAGCACGAGTGATTTGCGGGAGAGATGAAAGCGGGGAGTGCCGGAGAGTTTAAGGGAGAGTATTTCGGGTTTTGTATTGGCCAAAAAGACAAGAATAGAAGCCGTGGCAAGACCTTCGCCCAATGCGATCGCGAGATGAATAGGGATCATGAGCTGAGCAAACGGGAGCGTGGGGAGCTGTGCGATGCCGGATAAAGTTGTTTCGATGACGACGGCCAGTGCGCCGAGACAAAGCGCGGCTTCGGCTGCCAGGAGGGAACCCGCGACGGGATGTCTTTGCATGAGCCGGCGCATGACGGGATAAATACACAGGCACGGGATAATGCCCATATTAAAGATGTTGCATCCAAGCGCGAGAAGGCCGCCGTCGGCAAAAAAGAGGCACTGAATGAAAAGGATAATGGCCATTGTAAGGAGTGCAGGCCAGGGGCCAAGAATGGCGGCTAAAAGCAGTCCGCCGCCGATATGCCCGCTGGAACCGGTTCCTGGAATGGCGAAATTTATCATTTGAGCGGCAAAGATAAAAGCGCCAGAGAGGGCCAGTAGAGGGAGTTTTCCTTCGTGATTTGGCAATTTGCGCAAGAAATGACACCCGAAACCAATGGCCGTAACAGAAACGGCGGCCATTGTCAGGCCGACAGCCGGATTTATGAGGGCATCCGCCATGTGCATTGCATCAAATCTCCTGAATGAGGTGTGATGAGAAGTAAAGGGACTTCTCCAAAACTGCAAAAAATAAAGAAAAACCGGGGAGTTTGCACGCAAAATCGTGAGCTGTGAAGATGGTTACTGTTTAGGGAAGGTTTGAACAAAGATTGTTTACTTGTTTTTTTTCCGGGGCTCTGCCCCTGTCCTCAGTTCGCAATATGAAATGAACTTCGTTTCCCGAGCCTGTAGGCTCTCCAACTCGTTCATTTCATTAGCTCACTGGGCTCTGTGGTTTTCGCCATTCACAGGAGGGCGAAAATCCTTGGCCCCCCCGCCAATGGGCTGAGCCCTTTGGAATCCTCAATATTTTATAAGTTGTATATGTTTTGGGGGCTGCCTGACTATGCTTCCTCTCTCCGGCTTTTTTCAATATCTATCTTAGAATTTGAAATAATCCGTCATTCGTCAATCTCTGCTCATATTTCAGAAGATTTGTGAATTAACCCGGGGTGAGCTGTAAAGTTTAAGATTTTTTAATCATGTTGAAAGTTGCATTTTTTAATAAACGATAGACTTCGAGGTTTTCGGGGAAGTCAGCCAATGCATTTTCGTGAGCCTTAATGGTGTTTAAATCATTTCTTTTGACGGGACCTGTCAGGGCATCTGTACAATCATGAGTGATATTGAGTGAATTGAGGGCTTGCTGACACATTTTTTGTGCGCTGACAAGGGCGAGATCGTCAGAGAAACCGCAGTGTTGGAAAAGCTGAGAGGTAATATTGATAAGAGTGAGTGGATAATTCGCAGCGAAAACAGCGGCTGCGTGATAGAGCGTCTTCTGTTCTGGTTTAATATGAACTCCGATGGCATTGATTCGTGAGACGAGATTTGAGCATAACGAGACGGCATCATTGTCGCCTTCGAAGGCATGAACGACGTGATCATAAATTTTCAAAACTTCCGTGTCGTCAATTGATTTAAGAGGGCAAGCCATAAGTGGATGAAAAGAGGCGCAAGAGGAGATGGGGAGATGTTTTTTGAGGATGCTGCTTGATAAAGCGCCACTTGTGTGAAGGACGACTGTATGAGGCTGTATCAAATCAGCGATGGACTTTGCAACAGTTTCGATGGCGTCATCGTTGACGGTAATCCAGAGGAGGTCGAGATCAATAAAAAGGGAGGGAGTGATGGAAGAGATGGAAGGTGTGTGAAATTCGTTGTTGAACCAGAGAGACGCGGAAGGTGAGGAATCGAATCCCCAGAGGATTGAATCGTGAGAAGCGCGAGCGAGTCTAGCCTGAAGGATGCCCATTCTTCCGAGGCCAATGAAAGCGATATTCATGAGAAACCTGCAAAAAAAAACGGCACCCGAGGGTGCCGAAAGAAAAGAGAAAGAAGAAAATTAGTGTCCTGTACGGGAGACTGTGAAGTCGGTCCAGTAACCAAAACCGTGGCTATGACCAGCCTTGAAAGTGTGCATTGCGGAAGTGACGTAATAATCACCGTTCATTTCGGAACCAGCTTCCTGGATGGAGAGCGTTTTTCCGCAAACGATACCGTTGTGGCCCTGGCAGCGACCACGTCCGGTCATGTAGTCACCTGCGCGTTGGTTAAGGATAGAGGCAGCTAATTTTTCAGCTTCTTCCTGACTGACGACGGGTTGATCGCTGATCTGAATGGTAGTGTCCGGGTTATTGACAGAAGCGTAATCGCCGGCGTTTGTATTACCGCCCATGGTATCACCGTCGATTTGATCGGCGACACCGATGATTTCCTTAGCACTACCGGGATCGTAAGAGCGGACGACCACTTTTTTGACGACGTTCATGGTTGAAGTGTCGAAGTTGCAGCGCTGTAAGAGGGAAATGTTTGGATCGCTTTCATTTTCACCGCCGGACCAACGAAGAGTAACGCCGGAGCTTTCATTGCGTTTAGGTTTTTTGAAGACGAGTCGTTTTTCTTCGACTTTAACTTCGAATCCGAGGCGTCTGGCGCGTTCGTAAAGGAAAGCGAGATCGGTTTCATTATTCTGGACGACGTAAGGCTGAATAATTCCGGAATCTTCGACATCAGGTTCGAGTCCATTTTCATTAGCGATGATACCGGCGATATCGGAATCTTTGATTTCTTCCCAAGAGCGACGTTTTCGTCCGCGAGTGAGAGCCTGGAGGCCATCAAACCCGGAAATGATATATAGCTTTCGAGAATATTCGCTACGTTTTCCATTAACGCTGGTTACGATACCTTCGATCAATTTTTTGGTTCCGGTATCAAAATAACCGAGTTCAATGACGCAGCTCATACCTTCTTTGATGGATAAATCACCATTAGAGAAGGTGTCATCACGGTCATCAAGAATAACTTTGAAGGCGCTGGCTCTATCGGACTGCATGTCAACATTGATTTCGTGGACACGTTTTTTCAGCTCATCAGAGAAATTAATTCCGCCGATAGACAGCTTAAAATCAGGTGTTTTAATCTTAGGCATAACGGCCTCCTTGACAAGTTGAAAACAGTCTAGGTAGCAGAAGAGGAGAGTTCGATGGATTCAGGCCAAGTGCTTGGGTCTTCGATTTTAGCGCCCATGGCTTCGAGTGCTTCACGCATACCGGGGATGTCAGCCGCTGCGGCGGGAGACACGCCGGAGAGGTTGTAATTTCTAACCTTACCGCCGTCAGAAGAGATGGACGTTGAACCAGCGATATCAGCCTGTTTGATGCTGACAGTGACGCTGGCGCGGCAAGGAACGCCGGAGGAAGAGAACATGGTGTATTTCGCCTGAGCGGATTCGACGACGCCGCAGAAAGCTTTTCCGATGCCGATGGCATTGGAGTCAGCCCAAACGAGCTGAACGCGAGGGGGACGTTTCTGACCGTCACAATCCTGAATTTCGCACAGGTGAATAAGTTCTCTGACATCACCGCGGACGTCGCCGTTCTGCTCATAATAATCGAAGAAGAGTTCGACACTGAGCGTAATGGCCTGACCGGCAGTGAACTGAAGTGCGGGATAATCAGTTTCAGCGCCGGCGCTGTCGTTTGACCATCCCACGGATTTTGTGAAACTCAACTCTTTGGGATTGTACATAGCGGAAATACAACCGCCTTTGCGATCACCTTCAAGAGCAAGGATACTAACTTTTTTTACACTATCGTCTCTACTCATTATTCTGACCTCCTACGCTGATATTCCTCGTTGAGACTTTCCCCAATTCTATAGAAAACTTCTTCGGCGATAAACTGTAAATCTTCGTCCTGGATACTGGTGCTAGAGAACTGACTGTCACCGGAGTTGGTGGCATTGGCAGATGCTCTTGGTGCGGTAGCGCCATCATCGCCGCCGCTGAAGAGCGGAGCGGCATTTGATGCCTGATTCGGGAAGAGATTTGGGCTGACAAATTGTTTGTTTGCAAAACGCTGGACACCCTGGACGGGGGATGCACCGATTTTGGCTAGAGCCTCGCGAAGTTCGCGAGCTTCTGCTGTGCGTGCTGCCTGAGTGTCTTTGTGACGCCATTTGGGCAAACCTTTATTTCCGAGCTGAGCGTCAGCCGGAAGTGTTTCAAGCAAAACTCGAACGGTATCATCTGTTGAGAAGACGCCGATGTTTCTTTCGCTCATATTCTCGACATAGTCGAGCATGCTATCGATGCGGTTGAGGACCTGGCGATTTTCGTCTGACCTGCTGATATGTGAGGGTTCAGGGCTGTAAGTTGCCACATGTGGCTTAACCTGATTAGATACCCAGGAGAAATCAACATTATTTGTATTGCCAGATGATGCGATGCTCTCTTTGGTTGCGACCAGGTCATTGCTTAAATCCAGAACATTTTCAGAGGCTGTCTGTTCAAATCTGTCAGCGTGAGTTGTTTGGAAATCGTTGGTGACTCGACTTGATTTGGTCTGAACGGGTTCCATGAAATGGGTAAAGCTTTGTGTGCTGAAACCAATTTCATTATGGGCGCTGTTCTGACCGGCTTTTGCAAGTGTTTCGATGTAAGCGTGGCGCAGAGATTTGAGAGTTCTTCGTTCACCGCTTTCGTTCATCAAAGATGCATATCCAGCGAAGAGGACGTTGTTTGCGTTCATCAGAGAGGGCATGCTAGCAGCGGCTGAAGCCATTGAGGGACGTGCAACGAGCTGAACGAATGCGTCTGAATTCATTTCGAAATCCATTCCATCGATATTGAGGTGGAATTTATCGTCGTTGACATCTGCATGTTCATTGGCTGCATGGGTAGCATGGAGACCTAATTTAGCGAGAATGCTGCTGGACGGAAGGGCATTGTGTGACTGCGCCATATCCTGAGATGCATTGCTATTTTGATAGGTAGCATCTTGATTAGCACCGGCCATAACTGGAACAAACTGATTTGCACCGGAGACAGTATTTGCTGTGTGAGAAACACTGATGGATGCTGTACGAGAAGGCTGTACAGCTGTATTTCTCAGTGCTGATGGTTGATATGCACTGCCAACATTTTGGCGAAGTGAGAAGCCCTGTTCCTGTTTCGGACGCATATTGACGGAAACCTTAATCTGTTCACCCTCATTGGTAACAGCATATGAGGAAAAGTCAGATGCAAAGTTCTGGGCTGAAGTCAAGCGACTCAGGGCAGAAACGAGTGAACTGAGCTGATCTGTTTGTCCTGAAGCAACATTCGAAGCATGGAGGCCGGCTGCGCGGCGGGAACCGAGAATAGAGCTTAAATCGCTCATTGAATCCTGTGAAGGATAGCGGTCTTGTGCGGAGTGGATCCATTCAGGAGATGACGTAATGATATCGTCATAACCAAGGAAAGCTTCGTTTGTGCTAATTAGCGGATTCGTCATCAAGTTTTCTGCTGTCGCGGATGATTTGATACCATCGGGTTTGACGATAGAAAGCATTTTATCGAGTCTGTTTTCTGTCGATACTGTCGAGACAGTGTTGAAATCAGCGACAGGATTCATGCTGCTAACGTTATGGGAAAGAATACCCGTGACTGACTGACCGGTGAGATAATTATCTCTGATTTTGGCAAATGAGGTCAGAGTTTCTGACAAAGCACTGAGATAATTGCCATGAATTCTCATTCCGTCGATGACAACGGAAGATGAAACAGCATTTCGGTTAACATCAATCTGGTTCAAATCTTTATGGCTTCGAACTGCATTGCGAAGGCCGTTGGATAGATTGAGTGTTTGTTCAATGAGGCGAATCTGCTGAGAAACTTTTTCGAGCTGTTCATTGCTCTTTTCAACAGAGGCAATGGTGTTTGCCAGTTCGTTTCGTACATTATCATTAAGATGAGGTGCAAGAGCCTGATGCGCATCCCGAAGGTTTTCAATTGTGGATGCAGAAAGCCAGGATGCAATCAATTTCTGAGTTTCAGCGTTTAAAGAAGAGGCATGTTCTGAGGCGATTTGCTGAGCTTTTGCGATAGCCTGCTGCTGCTGAATTGAAATTGAATTTTGGAAATTTCTAACGGCAGAAAGAGTTTTATCTGAAATTGATTTGCTAGAAAGTGCAATATCAGAAAATTTTCTGTCAGAAAGATTTCCGTATGAAGCATCTGCCTGATCTTTGGCGTCGCCATCGGTGGCTGATACAAAAGTTCCTACTACTTCAGTGGTAATGTCGTCGTAACCATTTGTGATGCATGAGGAGGCCGCCAAGTCGGCGAATTCGTCAAGACGCGCACAGATTGATTCTATGACAGATGATGCATTGGCTGCTGAAGAGCTCAAGTTACCTGTGGAGACGATCTGCTGGATATCGGAAATGAAAGTGTTAACACCTGAACCTGCGACGCCGGCCTGAACGAGATCGTGAACCAGTCCATCAATGGATTTTTCAATTCTTGTTGCCAATCCGCCGAGGATTCGAGGTGATGCAACCGTATTTCCATAGAAAAGGGCTGATGCGTTTCTATGGGGTGCATTTGAAACGTCGGCGTGTGAAACGGCATTGATAGAATTGACTATCTGTTGAGGAATAATGCCTTCATTACCGAGGGCGGCAGCGCTTTCAGCCATATCCTTAAGAAGGATGCGGTCTACATCGTCAGAAATTCCCTGAAGTCTCATGAAGCGATCTGCTGCACGGCTCCAGCGAACCGTTGCTGCGCTTTCACCTTCGGTCAAAACTCTGTCAGAGACAGCCGCTGTAAAATCGGCGATATGATTCGTCAATTTGGCCAGAACTGCATTTGTTGAGTCTGAAGAAGTTGAAGTCTGGAAATCAGGAGTCATGGAAAGTGCGCGCTGAGAAATCATATTTTGGTGATTGAGCACGGACTGACCAATCATTTTTTCCATTCTGCTGGCAACGGCAGAGGCGTCATGGGAAATTTCATCCGTCAAAACGCGTTTGGCATAAGAACGACCGGCCTGACGCAGTGAAGTGGCCTGTTCAGGCGTCACGGCACCGCTTTTTTCAAGGCCGTCAAGGGCATCAAGCATTTTTTTGACAGTTGTCATGCACGGATTGCTATTCAAAGACTGAACAGCATTTGACCACTGGGTTGTCAGGTGAGACGTCAGCGCATTTGATTTTTGTGCATCTATGGTTGAGGCCGGCATATTGAAAGAAACTTCAGATGCCTTGTTCATGATATGAGATGCGAGCGTCTGGCGTGAATTGCTGCTGAAGATGCGTTCCGTTGCGCTGGTGTTATATTTTTGAGTCTGAGCATTAAGAACGCTGCTCAGTGTTTTCGCAACAAAATCATTGGTTAAGTTGTTGCTGTCTGCATTTTTAAGCTGCTGAGCCAGTGCTTTTTTGGCTTTATTCGGCATTGTCTGAAGCATCGCAGGTTTGATGCCGGAGCTTTTGAGTGCGGCAATACGCTTGGCAACATCAGCTTGTGATGTATGAAGCTGAACCTGGCGATTAGCCCTGGTAAGTGATGCAGATTTTTTGTTAATGGACCCGGAGACTTCTTCTTCCTCATCTTCTTCATCAAAGAGAGTGAGCAGGACGGCATCAAGCCAGTACTGCCAGTCGCCGAGATCGGTTGCGTTTTTGGGACCGTTAAGTCCGCTCATGCCTTCCATTATATGATCGGCAAGGACGGTAGCTTTATTTCCCAGTTGTTCACTGTCTAATTTAGGCATAACGCTTGAAACACCGCCCATGAGGCGCGCTGCGAATGCGTCTGCCTTGTCTATTACATCAAAAGACTGTTCCGAAACTCCGTCGAGAGAGTCGAGACCCAGAGTCGCCAGAGTCACTCTGCGGAACAGATTGCCCATTGTTCCTTCGTCTATTATTTGATGCCTGTCGTTTGACATCGCTCATCTCCACTTGCAGTGTCCGTTTCCGGAGCTTTGAAAATACCCGATTCGTTTTCTTTGAATCGTGCCATCTTTCTGCGGTTCAGGACAGTCGAAATTATTCGATGCTTAGTCCTTCGTGTGCAAGTTCTAATGATTCCGTCGCAATTGCATCCTGCATAACATTGAGCGTCGGTCCGTCCCATTTGACAGGAATTGCATCCTTGAAGATGAATTTGCGGACAACTTTGTACTGGCCGTTTTCCATTGTGTCGCCGAGGATGCTGATTGTGCCGGATATTCTTGACAGGTTAGTTCCCTGGATAAAGCCGTTGATCCATGTGAACATGCTGCTGTCGCACAGGCCGCGTTTTAATACGATATTGGAATACGACGCGTTGCCGATCAGTTTGTGGGTTTTGTTATTGACACCGCCTTCGACCAGATCTGTCACATTTAACTGTGCAGACAAACCGCTGACTTCCTGGAAGCAACCCATGCCGCTTCCTCCGTCTAAACTAATTTCAACTTTAAATCCAAATGAACCAAAGGGAACTCCGCTCATCTTTTTCCTCCATTGCTTGCTGGCCATTGGCCTTGGCTTAATAAATTCGGGTTCACAATAAAAGATGTAAATCCATCCCCTATCGTGCAAATCGAAATCCAATTTGAAATTTTTATTACTGTGACTTCTTGTCTTGAAAAGTACATTCCATGTACTTTTGTTAATTACCATGGTTGGTCATTTTTGTCACAGTGGTTTTTTATCCCCACTCTTTCTTTTTGCTGAGTCTAAATACCCCATCGGCTCTTTTGAATTCAAAACTTGGAATGATGTCGTCCGATGGGGATTGAATACGTAGGTGGGGGAAATTAGACACCTACACTTTGTTCTTCGAGTTTGTGTTCAAAACTAATAACGAGGTATTCCATGGGTTTGCCCAAGGCAATGCCGACATCGATTTTCAGCATGCCCATTTCCCCTTCTTCTGCCTGGTTGTTGGTTTCATCACAGGTGACGAAGAAGGCTTCCTCCTGAACTTTTCCGGGGAAGTAGTGCGCAGCCCATAATTTACCGAGAAAATCGACGAGCATGTCGCGAACGCGTTCACGAAGATCTCGGCCATTGACTTCGAAAACGACCCACTGGGTATTCTCATATATCGCGCGCCGAACCGCATTGAAAACGCGCCGGCTCATGAGATAGCGCCATTCTGGGGCATTGGTGAGTGATCGCACGCCCCAGGGTCTGATGCCTCGCTGTGGAGACTGGCGCAGGCAGTTGACGCCTTTTTCATTCATTTCTGTGAGTTGGCCTTCATGCATGTGCATGTAGAGGCTGGATACACCTTCTAGCGGAATATTTGCTGGTGCCCTGAAAACCCCTTCGGTTCGGTCGCATTTGGCATAGAGTCCGGCCATAAAGCCGCAGGGCGGCACTGCGCGGCGCGCTCCGCTGTCTGTCACAATTTCTAGCCACGGATAATAAAGAGCGCCATATGACGTTTCGAATTTTGTCCTATAGTCGTACACCTGTTCAAATTTCAAGTCGCGCGGCATGTCGAGAATGGCGAACCTGTCCCCCATTCTTTCACAATGTCCGAGCATTGCCATCTGGACGCCGATCATATCGTGATAGCCATGAAAGGCTTCACAATTGTCTAAAAAATACTGGAGATCAGGAATGCACAGAAGATCGATTTCCTCGTTTGATTCAAGTGTTCCAAGTCCGTATCGGGCACCTGGACCATTGTTGTAGCCAATGACGTCTTCTGGCGTGATGCCTTCCAGTCCGTCCCTGCCGCCTCTCAGCATAATTGTATCGGTCTGTTCCGGATAGTGCTCATACTCGCCGTCGGAAAGAATGTTGACGCGAACAAGTTCGGATTCCTGGGCAATGACGCGGCTGACATTTCTTGTCGCCCAGCGTCCGAGGGAAAGATTAGTAAATTTTTCGACTTTTTTATGTTCTTTGACGGTGAGGTTAAAGTCGATGCTGTCGATATATGTGGGGGCTGCTGAACGGAAACCGCAGTCTATGGGCTCGCGCCAATAAATCTCGTTGCCGCGAATTCTATCCACGGTAACATAACGGTCCTGTGTGCCGTCTGAAATTTTCAGCATCATGCCCCGATCGATGCCGCGTGTGGACTGAACCGTCAGCATGCGGGCACCCTCGGCAAGATCTAAGGTGATGAAGGTATGAACGCGGGGCTGCTCTGGATAAGTGACCTGAACGGATAACTGGTTGCCCCAGCTACCTTCGCTGGCTGCCTGAACTTCAAGCGTCGGATAGCCGGATGTGTCAAGCAGCTCGTAGCGAGCCGTGCGGGCAAGCTCGCTTTTGCCGTTTCGGAACACGTGGGCCACGCGGATGACATGGCACCTCGTTCCGCCGTTCATAAAAAATCCCCAGACGCTCGCATACAGATAGCTTCCGGCAACTGGTTCACCAAAAAATCGAAGAAACTGCTGAACGCTTTGAATGACGACCGGCTCATTGAGAGGACCACGGTTTGCGACTCCAATAAAGGCGGGCACGCCTGTTTCACCAAGGGATACGCCACGTTCTATTTTGGGGTTGTCTTCAAAATAAACACCTGGCAGTCTTGTTTTGGCCATTTTTACCTCTGCTCTTCGACTTTTTGCTGATGATCTCTTTTTCCTAATGGAAAACGCTTACTTTTTCGATGATACATCCAATGCTGGTGAAAATATTAACCAGCTGACGCGGGCCTGACTGCAGCAAAATTTCTTTCTCTCTACAGACAGGCAACGCACATTACACAAGTTTAAGATCCTCGACTTTCGTTGATTTCTTTGTTGATTTCTGAAATCTCGCGAATCCAGACCTGCCGTTCCTTGTGTTCCATATTGAGGATGTCGTCTATCGCCCAGTGAAAATGATAAGCGATATACGCTACCTCCTGATACAGCTTATCCAGGGGGTAGCTTAATACCCCCCCAGGCCTGTCCCCATGTCGACATCAAATTCATGTTTGCATGCAGGACACGTGACCTTGATTGCCGCACTGCCTTCTTCGTTGATCTTGCGATAAAATTCCTGCAGATATGCCAAATCGGAGCTGAAAAATTCTTCAACAATATTCGGGGTGATCATCCGAAGCGTGCCGAGTTTCGTGATGACGCGGCTCAGAAGAATGATGACAAGATAGGCACGGTTTGCCTGAACTCGGTAATCCTGAAGCGGCGCAATTTCGTCTTTCGCCGTCGCAAGCCTCATCACACCGTCTCTGTGGAGATTTCCGTCCTTGTCAACATAACCTTTGGGAAGAGTAAACTGAAACTCAGTCTGAAATGCCATCGTTTTCACCTCATTGATTTCTCCCGTATGACAACGGAAGAGTGTGTTTCGTAAACGGGTCAGAGACCCCAAAATATACCTTTTAATCCTATAACGACTTGCCTTTTATGTCCACTGGTTGCGGATGTAAATCGTGATTTTGATGGAATGATAAAGTTTTGGACACCATAATAATGTTCCGATGAAAACTGAACTTTCTTCCGTGATATGCCACTGTTAATGCACTCTTTGCTCGTGACCCTGCCTTTGGTGAATGATTTTGAGGGGGCGGAGCCCCCTGCGGCGCTATTTGCTTTGCAAATACGCGCCTACCCCCCGTGCGGGGATACCCCGCAACGCCCCGGTCTTACACATAATTCTGTCTTTGATTCGATGCGATGACTCTTTTAACCTCACCTGATTAATTACGATAGTTTGGCACAAATTGAAAAGAACCGGAGGAAAAATCAGAACAACAGATATATTGACTCTGCCGCCATCCTGTTTCTCTCCAGCGTCCGCAATGTAAGCTTCGCTTATCCGCTCGTTCAACTTCATAGTCAGCCTGTTTCTGAATAGTCAGCCTGTTTCTGAAATGGACGTAAAATGTATAATAAAATCAACGTGTTACAATTATTCCTACTTCTCCCCTTCCGGACTAGGGCCCCCCAGGTCCCACCGACTCGCCAACCCGATTTTTTGTGAGTCCGGCGCACAAAATACACTCCCCCGGCTGCAGCTTTTAACTTTATGAAAAAAGTTACATGAAACCGAAAGCACGTACTCTCAATGCGCCTGGTGCCGTATACGGGTCAACTCAACGCTCTTCGTCAAGATTATCGAGCTGGTTCCGTTACGTTATGTGGGGCTTCTTTCGCACTCGCGCGCATTTTTTATGAGCCCTGCATCTGAGATAATGAAGGATTCATATCCATTGCGCCAAATACTACTCGTCAGCAAAACTGATTGGGCGAAGCTCGAACAGGCATCCTCTTGACTCCATAAAAGTGCAGAGCTCCATTACCCTGCTATTAATATGATGCCGTCGAGAATCTTTTGTTACAGATTTTTTTCGTTTGGACGCATATCGACGATTTCAGGACGAATGAGTTTTCGTCTGGGATGAATCGTGAAAGAGAAACGTTGGGGGGACGGTACCGTCGACAGACGCGCCCCGAATTAAAGGGGGGCCGCAGCGTATCGGAACCTTGTGAAAGGGACCGATAGATGCGGCTCGCGTCGTATTGCCGAAGGCAATAGACGCGGAACTAAATAATTGCACAGTTGCTTTGATGTGTTAGGATGAATGGTGGTGTAGTGTACTTGCCAAAAAAAGCAAATGGGGGTAATTTTGTGCGCCTTTTTTAGGGCGTGTCGGTGTGTGTCTGGAAACGGAATGAAGAAGCGAACAACGGGATTTTATATATTTTGCGTGCTTTGCGCGGCGTTTGCGGGCGTCCTTGTATGGGGGATGACGTCGTTGTCTGAGGAACCGGAAACGGTGGAATCGGCGGCCGAAGAAGTGCCTCTTGTGAAAGAGGAAATACCGCCGGCGCGAGCTATTCTTGAGCCGGAGCGGAAGGCGTCCGGTGACGAGGGGCAGGCGCGGGAAATGAGTGATATGCTTCTTATCAATTCGCTCAGGGCAGGTTCGACGCCGACGCAGGATGTCGGCGAGCGCGGTTCACTGGAAGGTGCACTAATAACGGATACGCCGATGGTTTTTGCGCCGAGCAAGTACGAGAGGCTTCCCAATTCGCCGCTGTATATTTTTACGGATGATATGGTTTGGCGCGAGAGCGAGGATACGTATCGGGCAAAGAAGGATGCACTTCACGATCAGGCGCTCAGCAGCCAGGAAGCGTCGATCGCTCTTTCGGTTTCCCCGCGAGTGGAAATGGGCAAGACGACGGGGTATCGTTTCGTCGAGATACCGGATGGAACACTATTTTCAAAACTGGGAATGGTGTCCGGCGATATTGTCGTTTCGATTAACGGTCGGATGCCGGATATGGAGCCGATGGCATTGATGTTTGTCAACATGGCAGCCGGCCGGCAGGGGGAGAGCACGATTGTTGTGGAACATCGCGGCGTGGAACGGACGATACATCTGAAGGCTTCGGAGTGATGCATGGATTCTAAGATACGACTTGCAGTACGCATAGGGATTGCAGCACTTCTCATCTGCGTTGCGGTGTTTGCTGCGAAGGGAATTGGCAATATCATATCGAAAAAAGTGATATCGATAACGCCGTATGAAGTGCCGGAAGCAAAAGCAGGCGAAATGGCCGTGGATGTGAAGTTGAATCCGGATGAGGATGCGGACGTCCTGATGTACAACCGAAATCTGTTCAACCAGAAGGCCGGTGGGGATGATGGAGAAGCCGAGGCTGAAGAGGAAACTCCGGTCGAAGAAGACGATCCGGTGATTGAGGAAATTGCCGGGGATGGAACCCGTCCTGTGCTGACGGATTTGCGCGTTCTTCTGATGGGGACACAGGTTGCAAGCGATCCGGCCTATTCTGTGGCTATGCTCATGCCGCTTGAAGGCGGAACAGATGCGCGGATGCAGTATCTTTCGGAAGGCGGAACGCTTCTTGAGGAAGCACGGATACTGAAGATCGTTCGAAACCGTGTTTATATGGAGCGCACAACCCAGAACAACCGTCTCGAATATATCGACACGCGCACGACAGAAGAAGATCTGGCGGAAGCAAAGAAGAATCTTGAAAAGGCCGCCGAAAAGGAAAAAGCGGCGGCGGCAGCGGCGGAAAAGGAAAAAGAAAAAGCGGCGGCGGCAGCGGCAGCTACGGCAAAGGCCGGATCGGCGATGACGGAAGTCGTCAAAAAAGTCGATACCGACCGGTATGAGGTTTCTAAAGAGGCCGTTGAGGCCATCAAAAAGAATCCGAACTCGCTCAAGGCTAAATACGGCAAGCTTCCACAGGTTCAGCCCGTTTATAAGAACGGAAATATTGGCGGCTTCCGCCTTTTGGGTATAGAGAGCGATTCAATATACGCACAGCTCGGGCTCAAAAATGGCGATCAGATCGTCGATGTCAATGGTCAGGCAATAGAAGGCCCGCAGCAGGCAATGGCGCTTCTTGATGCGCTCAAGCCGGGGCAGGATATAGGTTTGAAGATCAATCGTAGCGGTCAGGAAAGAGTCCTGACGTTCCAGTTGAAATAAATCAGAGAGACAGCGATGGGGACAAATACCCCCGTCAGTGCAACTGAGTAGAAAATGATGCATAAAACGTTGAGAAGAATCACGATCATGTCGGCGATGGCAATGAGCCTTGGGGTATCCATGGTTTCAGGTCAGGCCTTTGCCCAGGATTCGGATGACGAAGTCCGTGTTGTAGAGAATGGATCGCGTCGTTCCCAGCCGGGAGTCGTGAGCCGAACGGCTCCGAAAGACAGTGACGATGCCACGGATACAGCCGGCGACGCCGCACAGGCTCCAGAGGCCGGCGGTGCAGAGGTCGGCGTCGAAGGCGGCGTCATTTTCGGCGAGTCTCTCGATTTCGAGCAAAATTTCGGGAAAGATTTCGGGGTGAAAACATCTCCGAAAAATTTAAAGATAACACTCGATTTCCGGGATGCCGAACTTGGGGATGTCGTGAAGCTCATGAGTGCCCAGACGGGACGGAATTTTATCGTTGCAGACTCCCTGCGGGCAGGTAAAAAAATCACGATTATCAGCCCTAATCCGGTTTCGCAGGATGAGGCGTATCAGGCCTTCCTCTCAGCACTTCAGATGAACGGTTTGACCGTCGTTCAGGCTGGTAAATTCTATAAAATTGTTGAGCTCAATTCCGCTGTCAAAGAGCCCATTCCGGCAACGTATGGCGATGTCAGCATCCCCAAAAATGATGCACTCGTTACGCATATCGCGACGCTCGATTACGTCGATGTTACGCAGTTAAAACCGGTGCTTGAACAGCTCAAAACCGCGAACGGCGTTATCGTCGATTATGCGGCATCAAACTCTCTCATCATCACGGATACCGGCAATTCCGTGAACCGCATGCTTGCGTTTATCAAAAAAATGGATAACGACAGCAGCGATGGCGAGAAGATTTGGGTTTATCCGGTGCAGTATGCTTCGGTTACAGACCTCGAAAAACTTCTGACACAGGTTTTCCAGATTCAGAAAAGTACAAACCGTAATAACAACAATAACAAAAACGCCGCAGTGGACAGCGGATCCGAGCTTCGCGTCAGTCAGGTCGTTGCGGATGAGCGCACGAACAAGCTCATCGTGGTTGCAGATGAACGCAGCTACGAGAAGATGAAGCGGCTTATCCTCAAGCTTGATGTCGAAATTCCTGATTCCGGCAAGATCAATGTTGTTCATCTCCAGAATTCTGAGGCAAAAGAAATATATACGGCTCTCAATCAGATAATATCTGATATGTCGTCGAAAAATAGTAACGGCCGTAATAACAATAATGCACAGAACAACAGCCAGAGGACGTTGCAAGGTGAAGATATCAGTGTCGTGTCGAGTGAATCGACAAATGACCTGATCGTCGTGGCCAGTCCGCGTGATTTTCTTGCGATAAAGAACGTGATCAAGGAACTGGATCGTCCGAGACGCCAGGTTTTTGTTGAAGCGATTATTCTTGAAGTGAGTTTGGAAAGAACGCGAAGTCTTGGCATTGCGATGCACGGCGGCGATTTGTTCAGTACGGACAATGGAGACGGCTATTTTGCAGGCCGAACTGAACTCAACTCTCTCCAGAGTCTTTCACCTGCGGCAATGTTCATCGGTGCGGGCAGCACGCCCGGTTTTCTGATGGCTCTTGCTGGTCCGTCACTTGAGATTGCCGGTGCCAACATTCCGGCTCTCGGTGCCGTCATTAATGCGCTTCAGACGAATACGGACGTGAACGTCCTTTCGACGCCGACGATTTTGACGCTCGATAATCAGGAGGCGGAGATTAGTGTCGGTGAAAGAATACCGTATGTGACGAGCACGGGTTCGAACTATTCGTCGCTTTTGAGCGGCGCTCTGAGCGGTGATTCGACGACGTCGGCTCTTGGAAGCCTTCTGTCCGGTTACGGTACGTCGATTGAACGCGTTGATGTTGCACTGACACTGACGATAAAACCGCAGATCAATGAAGGCGGGACGGTTCGTCTCGACATCGAGGAAGAGATCGAAGAAGTCAAGCCGGGCGGTTCGGATCTTGGCGGTCCTTCGACGCGAATGAGAAATCTCAAGACCGTCGTTGTCGTTCCCGATCAGCAGACAGTTGTTCTTGGCGGTCTTGTTCGTGACAGTGAATCACAGTCAGTTTCCAAAGTTCCGCTTCTGGGCGATATCCCCGTTCTTGGCTATCTATTTAGATCGACAGAGACGACGATTCAGAAGCAGAATCTTTTGTTGCTCCTCACGCCGTATATCATCGAGAGCAGTGCCGATCTCGACAAGATCAGCAAGCGCAAGCAGGAGGAGCGCGATGAATTTGTGGCTTTCTTTGGCCGCAAAGATATGAATTACACACGCAGTGTGGACTATGACAAAAAGCATGGTCTTCTTGAGGAAATTCGCCAGGCCATCGATGCGAAGGAAAGCGAGTTGAATGCGATACGAGAAGCGCAGAACATCGTGGAAATGACGTCGGAAGACGAAGGGATTGACTTGCCGGATGGCTTTAGTGACGGCTATACGACATCAGGCGGATCGTTTGGTGGCGGCTTTGGCGGCGGCGGCTTTGGCGGCCGTGGCGGAATGCCTGGTGCAGGAGCTGGTGGCGGTCGTTCGAGTGGCGGCGGAGGTGGCGCGGCGCCTGGT
>JAZRVP010000101.1:0-1112 GCA_045599245.1 Myxococcota bacterium | reverse complement strand
CTATCAGGACCGCATTGAGGTCATTAGTCCGGGGCGTCTAATGCCGCCGCTGACGGTCGAGTCGCTTTATGGCAAGCATGAATCAGTCGCGCCGAATCCGCATATTGCCCATGCGATGTTCTGGGTTAAGTACATTGAGACTGTTGGAACGGGGCTGAATGAACTTCTTGATGCGTGTGCCAACGCTGGGCTTAAGAGGCCGACGATAGAAGCGAACGACATTCATTTTCGGCTCATCATTTGGCGTCCCACTAAAAAACCGATAAATGAGCCATTAAATGAGCCATTAAATGAGCCATTAAAAGTTAAGGTTGGGAATGCAACAACGCAGTCGGTATTTGAAGTTATTGTTAGTAATCCTGGAATAAAGCAGAAAGATTTGTGCGATAGGGTTGGTATTTCAACGGCAAGCGCAAAGCGTCACCTTGCGTTATTGGATGAATTTATCGAGCATCGCGGCAGTAAAAAGACGGGCGGGTACTACGCGAAAAAGCAGAAAATGGGTAAATGATGAAGTATGAACGATGAAGTATGAGTGGCGGAACTGGAAATTTTCTTCTTGAGAAAGCCGAGGCGTTTGCGTTGCGGATTGTGCGGCTTTATCAGCATCTGAGTGAGAAGGGTGAGCGCGTGATGTCGAAGCAAGTGCTACGCTCGGGTACGAGCGTTGGCGCGAATATCACGGAAGGTCACTACGGTGCATCGAAGGCCGACTTCATCAACAAATACGTTATCGCTGAAAAAGAGGCGGGAGAAACTCTCTATTGGTTGCGTCTACTCGTTAAGTCCGGCTATCTTGAAGATGTTCCTGCGACACAATCTCTTCTTGCTGACTGTGACGAACTTATCCGTCTTTTGGCTTCCTCCATCAAGACGGCCAGATCAAAAGATTGAAAATTCCGCCACTCATACTTCATCATTCATACTTCATACTTGTTCTCTGTGGTTTGACGGCGGCAAAAATGGTAAAATATGGCTCTTCAGGCATGAGTGTGGGTGGCTTTTCGCCGCTTAGAGCCGTTTGAGCCTTTGTTTACGGGCTTTCTGGCGACTCTGCCAGGCCACGGAATTTCAATCGAAGAACAGAACAGCATGACGAGGCTGATCATCGT
>JAZRVP010000100.1:0-9466 GCA_045599245.1 Myxococcota bacterium | reverse complement strand
ACAAATGGTTTTCCTTGTACTTCGTCAATCTGTTCAGCAACCTGGCTTCATCTTTTTTCGCTTCTGAGAATGATAATGCGCAGTTCTCTTTTCTTCCCTCAGCAATTAACGAATCATAACGGCTGGAGATAGTATTCCAGGCATTTGTTTGGGTGAGTGGGATTCCTTTTTCTTGAATGCAGATTTTATGTTGTCTGTTGCAGTCTGCGAGAAACTCCATCATTTCGGTACTCCACTTATGACTGGTTTCTTCGGAATTCTTTTTGAGATAACGCAGTACATGAGCGCCACATTCGGCGTGTTGTGTTCCAAAGTGTAAAAGCGCAGTTTCGTGATCATGCACCATAAGACCAGTATATTTACTGAGAACTGGAATCTTTTTGAGTTCTTCAATCGATTTTCGCGGCATGGCGGCATACAGAACGACGTCTGGTGTGCTTTGATTCCGAATATACTCTTGATATCCGTTGACACTGACGTTAGTTGCATCTGTGTACATCACCTCTGAATTCAGCAACGTTTCGTAGATTTTCTCAACCTGAGGTTTGCTCTTCTCCGAAAACTCTTCAACGATGTTGGAAACCGTTCCTTCTGAGAGATTAAGCTGATTATTCGTAATATCAGATAATAGTTCAGCTGCGCTTTGCGCCATTTCTTGTATTTCGTGTTCAAAAAAAACTGAAGTGAAGGCCGTGAGTGATGTCGGCAATAATCATTCACAACAAGTTGTGGACTACACCGCAATTGACGAATTAGGGATGACTCGTTTTCATTGATCAAACAGATTGAGGAAGCAATTTACTCAGACATTAAATATCAGAAAGAGATATATAATATGCCCGAAAAAAAAGGATATGGCATTTTTCCCGGTGTTCCCATTGAGGTACTGGAGGTTTATCCCTCGATCGTTAGAAAGGTTCTCGACACGTGTCACGTAGGCTATGAGATGTTTTTAGTTAATGTTCATGCTGAGATGACTGTTGCACCAAATGGTAAAGTTCAAGATGTTGAAGTCCAGGTTCATAATGATGATGAGTCGCTAGAGGATTCTCCGGCTCAAGCCTGTGTTGTCGATGTTTTGGAAAAAGAAGTTTTTCCATCTTTTGGTGGGGATGCCAAAACATTTAATCTTTACTTTATTGTGGGGCCGTGACGTTTCGTTTTCATTCCAAGTTCCTTTAGAACGTGGGATGTGAAGACAGAAAAAATACAAAAAGCCCGGCGTATTGGCTTTTGCCGATAGCCGGGCTTTGCGAGCCGTATCGCCGAAGGCGATAGGCGAGTCGCGCCAGAACAGCGTCTGGCGCGTTACAACGTATTAATCTTTTTCAGATTTGTTTGCGTCTTCGTCAGAATTCTGAACATCATCAGATTTTTCGTCTTTTGAGTCGGATGCGTCATCATCATTGGTCACGACGACATCTGCGCCGTTTGCGCCTGCTGCAACCATACCCTCGCCCATGACGACATCTTTGCGGCTGGAGTGCATTCTAGCCCATCGCATGAGACCGGAGAGCAGGAGAAGTGAGGCCACGGCACTGATGATCATTGCGGCACCCGTGAGAACGCCGAAGTTGCGCATCGGAAGAAGATCGCCAAAGTAAAGCACACTCAGACCGAGACCGATTTCGAGGGCATTGATGACAACGCCCCAGCCCGTCGTTTCGATCATGTGGTTACTGGCGGCTTCGCAGGCTTCTTTCGTCTTTTCCGGACGGCCGAATTTCCAAATCAGGTGGCACGCATAGTCAATGCCGACTGAGAGCGAAATGGCGGCGATCATCGATGAACCCACATCCAGTCCGAGGCCGAAAACACCCATGATTCCGAAGGTCAAAAGGACCGTCATGACGGCCGGAATGACTGAAATCAGGCCCGTTCTCATGCTCATCGTAAAGAGAATGAGGCAGATGAGAACCATAATGAATGAATAGCCGAGGGAAACGATCTGGTTGTGAACCACGGATGCGTTCATGGCACGATAAATAATCGGGTACCCGGACGGGACAACTTCGATTTCTTCACCGATTTTTATTGCGTTATGAAGCTTCGCCGCAAGCCAGTCTTTATTGAACTGACCGGCCTGTTTGGCGGCAAGAATGTCGTCAGCCAGTTTCGAACGATCGAGTTTTGTTTTGTCAAAGTAATAAATTCTGGCGACATCGAAGAGTTTTTCGCCGAGAACGGCATCAATTGCTTCTTTTGTTGAGGCCGAATTGAGGCTGCTTTCGAGATCGGCGGCGATTTCAGGCGAATGGAATTCGACGGAGACCTCATGCAGTTCCGGGAATTCATCTTTCGGCAGGAAAACGTTTTTGTCTCCGAGACTCCAGATGGCACTTTTGACGAGTTCGTCGAATTTATCGCTTGGCGTTACACCGGTCATTTGGAAGAGTTTTGCAGCTCTTGTCAGACGATTCTTTTCAATTTCGACGTTCATAAGCTGAATATGGACGAAATTGACACCTTGTTTGACGAATGTGATGTCGTCTTCTTCTTCGCTCAGAACGGCACTGAGGGTATTGAAGAGGAATTCTTCATTATAAGTACCGGCTTTCATGGCGTTGAAGACGGTGTCAGTTATCGTCTCAAGGTTGGCTTTTTCGTAGTCAAGAAGGACGATTGCATTTTCCTGATCGGCGAAAAGATTGATGTTGAGAGCCTTTCGAATGTCATCGCGTTCAGGCGTGACATGGGTATTGAAAATGGCGTCATCGATGATTTCGCGCGTAAGAGGTGCGGAGACGAACGGTTTGCCTGTATCAGGATCATTTCTGTGCTGATAAGCCGTATAAATCCACTGGAGATGTTCTGCGATTTCGTCTTTTTCGACCTGTTTTGCGTGGTCATTGAGTTTTTCTCTTGGCACGGCAATTCTCGGTTTGAAGAGATTAGCCATTTCGACCTGGAATTGATCGGCGAGAACGGCGCCTTCTTCGAGGTCTTTGCCTGCGACACGGATCTGCATGAGAGAATGTTTCCAGTTCATGTCGGCGTCGCATTTTGTGAGGCAAGAGCCGTCTTTCGGACTGACGCATTCAGGGAGGCAGATGCCATTTTTAGCTGGCGTTTCGCAGGAACACATGGAGAGTTCCATGGCGACGGAGGCATCGTTAGAGAACGCGAGTGCTGTAAGGTTTTTGGCCTGGAGGTAATTTTCGGTGATGTGTTGTCCGTCGCCCATGGAGCCGCCGACGAGATTGACGACGTCGGAGATGGACTGAATACCGGCGATACGTTCATTTGACTTGATGTAAGCCGTCATTCGTTCGATCTGACGAAGGACGAGCGGCGAGGAGACGTCGGCATTGATTTCGGTCTGAATGAAGTTTGCACCGCCGAAATTGTCGTTCATGAAATCGTCAGCGCGAATTGGGAGACTTCCTTCTGCAAAGAGAGAGGAGTTGTCACCGTGAGGTTCGACGCGGCTGGCAAAGAAACCGCCGGCGACGGCGATAAGCGCGACGACGATGGCAGCAATCAGGCCGTGATTGTAAATGCTGTTTGCGCCTTTTTTGATGGCATTGATGGCCCATGCAGGAGCGCGGCCGCCCTTTTGGGGCTTAATTGGCAAAAGGATGCAGGCACTTGTAACGACCCAGAACGTGACGAGCATGATGACGATGGTGGAAAGACCCATGACGGCACCATATTCGACCATTGGATCGACGTCCATCGCGAGGAAGCTGAAGAAACCGGCAGCAGTCGTTGCAACGCACACGATGACAGGCGGACCGGTATGAATCAGAGCCTCTTTCATGGCTTCTTTTCGCGACATGCCGGAATCGAGTTTCGTGAGCATGGCATTGAGAAGATGGATGGAATATGCGCTTCCCAGAGCCATGAGAAGGATCGGGAGGGACGTCGAGATGAGCGTGAATTTGTATCCCAGAAGCGTCATGCCGCCGAGAACCCAGACGATAGAAACGCCGACGCTGAACAGCGCAATCAACGTCGCAAAAATCGACCGGCTCGTGAGCAGAATAATGAGCGTGACGATGAGAATAACCCACGGTGTGAGTGCGGTCATGTCCGCGCGAGACTGGTCAGCCGAATACGACCCAATGAACGGACTTCCGCCTAAATAAATCTCGACATCGCTGGCATTCATCTCGTTTTTAACTTTGGTGAGATGTGCCTTGATTTTATCAGCGGCTTCTTTGGTTGAAACGTTGATATCATCGACTTGGGCATAGACGGCAGCGGCTTTTCCGTCATCGCTTACGAGGAAACCGTTGACATGGTCAAGGGTTCGAACGTGTTCTTTGACAGCCGCAAGTTTTTCTTTGATTTCGTCGGCTTTTTCATTGGCTTCAGCCGTTCCGGGCATTGGAAATGGCGGGACGAGATCGGTGATTACGGCTTCTTCATCGCCGCCTGCTTTTTCACTTTTGTGATGTCCAATATCCTGAATTTCCGTGAAACTTGTCGTGTTGCTGACACACGGGGTCATGACAATGTTTCCGGATTCGTCGAGAAGCGGATCACCATTCGAGTCGAGTTTTGTGCATTCGAGCGTTTTAAATTCCTGCGCAAAACGTCGAATGAGCATGATGTTGTCGAGCGTAAAAATGGAGTCCTTGGCTTCGACGCCGACAATGGCCATTTGCAGGCCATGAAATTTGTCGCCGACGTCTTTGAATTTGACGATTTTGGGGTCATCCTGCGGCAGGAATTTGATGACATCATCGTCGTTTTGAATGTCGATGGCGGGTTTCACCAATAGGCCTGTGGCCACTGCAATGAGCAAAAGCATTGGTAATGCCAGCTTCATGGCAGGTGCCGCAAGGATTAGGCTGACTCGCCCCAGGAGGGAAACATCCTGTTTTTCCTTCATTTTCTCACCTGTGAAATGCCGGAAAATACCGGCTTAAAAAAGCAAAAGGCGCGAAATGCGCCCTACTTTGAAAGACACTGGCCTAAAGAAAGGCCAAAACGGAGCAATTAAACGTAATCATCGCTGATTCATTCATTATAATGGGCGAAAAACTTTGTGCGTGTTTACATATTCGTAATAATGATATATTGTTTATGTGAATAAATATTGATATGATATTGCTGCTTACAACGTTTGATTTAAATGAATGTGTATAAATATATACATACCCGTTCTATGCGTGAACGCATACGAACGGGCCGGCTCGCTATTTGCCGCTCGCAGTCGTGAAGAGAGCTGTTTTGGGGAGAAAAAATGGTGTTTTTCCGAGGCATTTACAGGGAAATGGCGAGCGTCAGAATACGCGAGCCGAACGCGTCTATGCGCACATAAGGGTGCGCATACGACGCGTTTGTTGTTTAGTTTACTTCGGGTTCGTCGCGTTCAATGATGGAAATTCTGGCATAACCGGTTCCAGCGTGACCGAGTTCAAGGCCGCCAGTCGGCGACTCAAAGCTGACTTCACCCGAACCCGGGAGAGTTTCACCTGTTACGCCCGTACCGATGTGACCTGAACCGCCGCCGCCGCCGCCTGCGTATGGAACGCCGCCGCCTCCATACCATCCGCCGCCGCCGCCGCCGCCGGAATCGAGATGCGGATTGGGATTGTTGACGTAATCGATTTGTCCAATGCCGTCGCCGCCCTGTCCAAATGTGCCGGCGGAACCGACTCCGTACATGGATGTTTCCCCGCGTTCGCCGCCGGCCTCCTGAGTCGCACCTGTCGGGATTTTTGTCACGTATGTGTATGTGTTGCCATCGCCGCCAATCAGGCCGCCGCCATAGCCTCCAGGATTCCTCTCTGAACCGCCGCCTCCTCCCGCAACAATCAGCACTTCATCCCTCTTCTCGGATAGGGTCGAGAGAAGACCACTCACTTTGGCGATGTGCGTCGCACCACCGCCATTTGCCTGAGCTGGACCGCCGCCGTTGTAGGGTACACCGCCAACATTGATGAACAAATCGGTCACTTCGTTAAACGTGACCGTGCCATACGAATAGCCGCCATAACCGCCAAGACTGTTCAGCGAACCGCCGCCTTGGGCTCCCCAAACCTGCAGTTTGTATTCCCCAGGGACCAGAGTGATACTGGCTTCCTTATCTTCACTCTTGAAGTCCATCGGATCATACCGGTACAGGTCGATACACCGGCGATTGCTCACTAAATCGTTGTATTTTTCATCATCCGAGGTGGCAAAGGCCTTTGTACAATACGTCGTGATGGCATTTTGCGCCTTTTCAATATTGACAAAAGTGAGTTGGAAGGAATGCGGTTCATTCCAGTGATCGCGTTCAATGACAAGTTCTGTGGGGGTGACTTCGATCAGTTCAGAAACACTCGACATATCGATGATAACGTCTTCGGATGGCTGTGTACTCAGAACAACATTGGCAGTCGTCGTCGTTGAACTTGGTTTGAGTTTGTACGAACTCGTCGAAATCGTAATACCCGGGGTGTCGTTGTCCAGGTTGATGAGTTTGACTTCTTCGATGGCAAGACCGTTGTATTTCGGATCGATGGAAACTGCTGTGGTTAATATCGAATAACTCACAGACCCATCGGCGTATTCGTCGTCAACGCCCGTGACCGTGACAGGCTGCGGAACATTCCAGGTTTCTGGTGTAAAGACGATGGTTTTGGGCTCAACGGTTCCTTCCGTGATATCAGAAGAACGGAGTTTGAGTTTGACGGGGGCTTGCGGTTTGCTTTGAAGACTGAGTGTGTAGGTTGCAGTCTGTTTGCCTTCACTCGTCACAAGCGACTGGTCGGCTTTCCAAATGACACCGGCTGTATTGACATTTCGATTGGTAAACTCCATCGGGGAGTGCGTAATGTTGGAAAAATAAGGGTCTTGTGAAACGGTTTTGAGCATGACCAGATATTTTTGATCGCCGTCGTCGACGTCATCCGGCAGGCCGGTTACCGTGATGTATTTGTTGCTTGTTGCGGATGAAAACTGTCCTTGAATCCAGTCGCCGGCAGGAATAGTGTCCGAACAATCGATCTTGGCTTCGGGATAGGGACTGGTCGATTCGATCCAGCATTCAAATGTAACGTCAGCTGTCGGCTTTTTGGTCAGGGAAATGGAAAAGACCGCCGTTTCACCATTTTCGGCAGTAAATGCTTTGTTGACAGAGACATTGTGACGCGTTGAATTGCTGCATTGGTTGTCGTTAATGCATTCCTGGACGTTTGTACAGGCCATACATGGGCTGGTTGAAATGGCCTTTGGCTGTGGCAGTGAGAAGCCCTCGAGGACATCACTGTCATCTGTTTGGATTTCATCTTCTGCCTGAGGTCCGGGATCTTTGGGGAGTTCCGGCTTTGGCTCTGTGTCATCCGGATTGGCGGGGTCCGTTTTGTCCTCCGGCTCTGTCGGGTCCGTTTTATCCTCCGGCTTTGGCGGATCTGTTTTATCCTCCGGTTCGGTGGTTTTATCCTCCGACGGATTGACATTGTCATCGTCATCATTGTCATTGGCGTTATCGTCAGTGTTTTTCTCAGTGTCTTGGTCGTCAGATACTTTGTCCGGTTTAGGATTGGGTTTAGTAATGACTAAATCGGATTCAGAATCATTGTTACAAGAAAGTGAAAATCCGGCAGACATCGCAATAATGGCTATGAGCGAGAGCAGCTTACATTTTCTCATACTATTTTCCAGAATGAAATGGGGGGATTGAAATGGGTCAATACCTGAAAAACACAAGAATTTATGATAGAGAAAATCATACGTAAAGTACAGCGTCGAACGATTTCTTCTTTAAGTCATAGGCTCTGTAGAGTGAGTGCGGGGCGTTGCGGGGTGTCCCCGCATTGGGGGTAGGCGCGTATTTGCTCGCAAATAGCGCCGCAGGGGGCTTTGCCCCCACACAGATTTAATAAATAATATTTATATGTTATGAATGTTTGTGTAGGTGAATGAATGTGTAATTCATATATTGAGTCAATAAAAGGACAACACATCCTAATGATGAAGGGGTTTGCGGGAATAAAAGAACGGATTTCTTTAAATTTTCTTGATTTCAAAATAAGGTGGAATAAGATTTCAGGATTGCAAGTTGCATAAAAGACCAGTCAGACCATAAGATTTGGGAAAGGTGAAAAATGGGAAAAAAGTGGAACAGCATATTGATAGGAATGCTGATATCGGCATTTTTAGTTGGATGTTCGACAACAGTAATGTTTACATCCAATCGGCCGCAGCAGGTGCATGTGAATGGTGAGCTGGTTGGGGAAACGCCCTGCTCTCGTTCTCTGAGCGATGCAATTTGGGAAGATTATCATGTGACATACACGGATGTTGAAACTGGCAAAAAGACATATTTTGATGCCAGAAAAGACGTCAAAGTTGGTGCTTTGATTGGCGGCATATTTTTATGGCCAATTTTACTTTGGGTATACGGACCGGATTCCGTGCAGGATCACTATGTGGATGTTGGCGATGCTGTTCCGCCGGTTGATGTACCCAGAGGCAATTTCGGGGACGATATGAAGCAGCTTGGTAATGATGTTGGTGATTCTCTCGATTCTGCAGGAAATGCAGTTAAAGATGAATATAATGATTTGAAGGGCAATTCATCAGCTCAGGATGAGGCTTCAAAAAAAGAGTATGAGGAATTTTTAGAGTATAAGAAAGCGAAAGAAGCGGAAGAAGCCAAAGCCAAAGAATTAGAAAACCAAAAAGAGTACGAGGAATTTTTAGAGTATAAAAAAGCGAAAGAAGCGAAAAAGAAAAAGTGACCCAACGGTTCTTGAGAATTTCTGCTTTTGAATATCGTTTTATCAGTGGTTTCTTAGAAGAGTCGCAGTAAATGCGGCTCTTTTTTTGTCAATGATGATGCAGTGTCGATGGTTTGGGGTAGGTCGTAAGGGGGAGGGCAACGCAACCGTTGCAGACCATGTTTGGGTGAAGTTTTTGGTGGGGAAAGACGCGTCTATTCGACCGAAGGCCGAATACGCCGCTTTAGCCGCCGCTACTCGCTTGCGCTCCATACGCGTCGGCGTGTGGAATGGTTTTAAATCGAGAGTGGGTATGGGGTGGTGTGTGTAAGTGATTGAAATTGTTTGATAAAATGGATGTGCGGTGCGTTGAGATTGAACGGGGGAGTGGACGAGAAACGATAAAATGCAAAAAAAATAAAAAAAAACTTGCGCACAATAACCGACACGCGTATAAGCCCGCCTCGTTCGACGGGTTCTGAAAAAGAACCTGCGGCAATCTTGAAAACCGAAGAAGAGAGAGAAATATAAAGCAGAAGTGCGAGCCTATATTGTCCTGCCTTTCGAGGTAGCGACGTAGCATGCTACGTTGCATCATGGGACATTCTATTATTTCTTATCATCGGCGTTAGCCGATGGATATATACAGATCAAACTGGAGAGTTTGATCCTGGCTCAGAACGAACGCTGGCGGCAGGCCTAACACATGCAAGTCGAGCGTGAAAGGGGCTTCGGCCCTGAGTAAAGCGGCGCACGGGTGAGTAACACGTGAATAATCTGCCCTTATGACCGGAATAACAGACCGAAAG
>JAZRVP010000099.1:0-34331 GCA_045599245.1 Myxococcota bacterium | reverse complement strand
ATGAAGGCGTTCAACCAAAAGATGATCGATCTATGTGAATTCCTTCGTGAACACCTTAAAGGACGTTATGAGGTATTCATTGGTGGTTTTTTCGCTGATGTGAACAGCGTTGACGCAGATTCAAGAGAGCCGGTATTGTGATGGAGTTTGTAGGACTGATATGGATAAAAGTTCAGAAAATTGTCTTTCGATTCGATCGGCGGATGAGTCGCGCGTTGTCAAACTTAATTTGTATCGTGTGATTGGCATTCAACGAATGACGAAGCCAGATGAGTTTGAGCGTCATTCGGATGGATAAACCATCATTGATTGACGTCATAGAATATACTCAAACCCATTATATTGGATAATCACGAAAGCCCGACCGAAAGGCCGGGCTTTTCTGTTATTCCTCAGACTCTGAATCGATTTCAAAATCTGCAATTTCAACAGGTCCGCAATATTCCGTTGCTTTTTTTGCATCGCCTTTGACGAATATCAGAACATTCTGGTGGCGTTTACCCGTTTTGCGTGATGTTTCGAACTGTTTTCTGACGCGAAGCGAAAGTTGATAGCGTCTGATTGAGTTCGCAAAAGTGATTTAAGTTGTCACCCGAATCCTGTATGTTGGCTATTGCAGAAAACCCCAAGCTATTACTGAATAAGCTGGGGTATAGGGAACTCTTGACCATTACACAGACATTTATCGTCGACAATCGTGCCACCACGCTCAAGACATTCCGCTGGTTCTTTTGGCGCTATGCATTGTTCATCAATACAGGCATTTCCCTTGGCACATGGTTGATGACCACATTGACAGCCATCATCTGATCGACAAATCCATGCGAAGTCAAAAGAACTCGCAATAACGGCGTTATCTTTTGCTTCAAATTTATCACATTCATAGCCATTGCCTTCTTCAGGTTTACGCGTTGGCGATTTCTCGCCACGGCACCAAAACGAACCGCCGACGCATTTGCTGCTGTCATAAACCATGACATCTTTGATATCGTCGAATTCAATTCCTTTGGCTTTGAGGATATTGCTGGTTTCTGTGAATAAATCTATTGTCTCCGGATTATTCCTCCAATCATCCGTCATACTTTCTATACGAATACCACTTTCATCATCGACGACGGGGACTGAGGCATGATTGGGATCGGTTTCTCCGTGTTCGAGGACACAAACGCCATCAGGACCAGTTGTGCTCGCAAACGCTTCAAAATCTTCAAAACTGTCGTAATGATAATCAGAAATGTCGTAATGAGAATAAAATTCAGAAGTGAAGAAAGATGATTTAGAATTGTGAGCCGCAATGGACAAAAAACTGAAATGCTTTTTTTGAAGATAACATCCCTGCGGATTCATGCAAAATGAAAAGTTGTGTGATTCGCATCCTTCATCATGACTTTGTGTTTCAACAAATGATTGAAATTCACCAAAGCCTTTTTTATTAAATTCGCGCTGGGCACATATTTTGTCGAAATTGTTGTATTTACAGGCGTCAGTGGTTTTATCTTGGCAATAATCAAATACTGCCTGATTAATGCAGTAGTCACCTTTATAAGCGATTTCATCACCACAGGGGCATTCGTTCGCTTGATATCGCCAATATTTGTCGAGTGAACATTCATATAAATCGACATTTTGAGGTGCTATATCTCGGTGGTTGCAATATAATTCTCCATCACGACATTCAGCACCTTTGACAAAGTGAGAACATCGATATGGACTCATCTTGAGTGCAGGCTATTCCTCTATGAATTATTTTGCCCATGCAGTCGCATGATTCAGCATTGCACCGCCAGATGGTATTGTTATCACAAATAAATCCATTCGAATTCTCTGGCGAAAAAAATTCGCCGCATTTGGCAATTTCCAGAACAGCCCCTCGATCATAATGTTTTCCACTGTTTACACACCCTTCTGAAGCTAAACATTTATACCCCATATCGACCAAATACCAGCCATGGGGTGTTTTTGAAATATCAACATTCCCGATTGTGCAAAGCTCTGTATTGCAATGACGTCGAAATCAACGGAGAAGTCGAGCATTCCGAAGTCTGCGATGCAGAAAAAGCAAAAAGTTCAGAATAAATTTTGACTTAAACCATAATATCTATTCAGCCGAGTGCCCGCACACCAGAGGCGCGCGGGTAAACGGAGTGGTGTGTCAAACCGAGCCCGGTCTTGCCTGCGGCTTCGAAGTCAAACTTGGTGTAGGTAGTCCAGAACAGGTCAAACGCGCGGCGAAGGAGAACTGGCAGCACAGCGACTTTTCGGATCGGATTTGGGACGACAAAGAAAAACTCATCAAAGAGGCGCGCCAGGTCATCGAGAACGGTTTTGCACACAACAAAGGCGGCCACCGATTTGATGGTTCGCATGAACGTCAGTCATTCCAATGCGCTTCGCGTCGTTTGCACTGAATTCAATCATCTGTCCAATCAGGCGTCACTGGCTGAATACAAGGCCAAAGGCATTAAGAAATACAAGTTTGTTGCCGCCATCGACAACCGGACGTGTTCTGTGTGTCATGATCTGAACGGCAAAGAGTTTCTCGTTTGTTGGGACAATATGCCAATTGAAAAGGCTACCCAGGCATTGTGAAGCTCTGATAATAATGTGGTAAAAAGGCAGAAATTGCCGAGAGTCGGGGTAAACGACAAATATTGAAAAAAAGAAAGCCATGCGTATCGGCGTAGCCGATAGCATGGCTTCCAACATGGCGTATTGGCCGAAGGCCGATAGCCATGTTTATACAAAAAATGAAGCGGCGTGGCTTTGCCGCGCCGCGAAAACGCGTGCTGTATTTCGCAAATGCGAAATAGGCACGCCACCGTTTAATATATAATATTTAATATATAAATATATATTAATCCCGATTGAAGAAAGATAAAAGGCGTGCGTTGTTTGCGGCCATACGCGTGCGTTCTGTGGCCCATTCACGAAGTCGTTTGATATCATCTTCTCTTTGCTTATAGAGGGGAACAATATCCTGAATGGCATCGGATATATCATCGAACGTGACTTCCCGGCGTTTGTCGAATGCATTGAAAAGTCCGGCAATGACGGCCTGTTCGATTTCTGCACCGGAGAAGTTTCGGGCTTCTGCGGCCAGGCGTGGGCAATCAAAGAGGGCAGGATCGCGGTGACGTTTCCTCAGGTGAATGGCAAAGATTTCGGTTCGCGACTTTTCGTCGGGAAGATCGACGAAGAAAAGCTCGTCAAAACGGCCTTTACGAATGAGTTCGGAAGGAAGCTGTGTGACGTCGTTTGCGGTGGCGACAAAGAAAGAGTTGGCTTTTCGTTCCTGGAGCCAGTTCAGGATATGTCCGAGCAGACGCCGCGTTGTGGGATCGGAACCTTCGGAGAAGGCTTTTTCGATTTCATCGCACCAGATAACGGCGGGGGCCATGGCATCGGCGACATTGAGAGCTTTTTGGAGAGCGGCATCGGGGGAAATGGTCTGTCCGCCGGCAAAAATGGAACTCATATCGAGTTTAAGGAGAGGAAATTTCCAGGTATTTGCGATGGCTTTTGCAAGCAGGGATTTACCGCAACCCTGAATACCGACGAGGAGAAGTCCGCGAGGGGGCATGAGTCCGAACTGACGGGCCTCGTCACCGAAAACGGCTTGTCGCTGTCGGAGCCAGATTTTGAGTTCATCGGCGCCGCCGACGTCGTCCATGGATGCGGGATCGTCGATGACTTCGAGTGACATATCGGCTGCGAGCAGGCGTTTTTTTTCATCGGCAATGCGTTTGTCCCATTCATTAAAAGTCGGATTTTCGCGAGCTTCGACGAGTGTTTTGGACAGAATGCGATAGATTTGAGTGCGATTGAGGCCTGCAGAAAGGAACGAAAGCTTATCGAGACGGGCTGTATCTCGAGCGTATGTTCCCATGGCGAGTTGCAGTAGTGAGCGTCTTGCCGAGAGCGTAGGAAGGGGAGCCGTGAGGATTGGAATATGGGACAGAGAGGTAGGGCGTGTGGTGGTGGGATGTGCGAGAATGACGAGTGTAACGGTTGTTCTGAGGCGTTTTGAGAGTCTGAACAGGGAGCGTTCGCAATCCTCGAACATTTCGGATGATGCGTTGTACCAGACGTAGACGGCTCTTGTTTGAATTTTTTCGAGGGCATTAAAGTCGATGGCTTCGAGAAAGTCGTGTGGAATTCGCAGGTCAGTCATCGAACGTTTGAGAGCATCGATAATCCAATCATCATCGGGGGTTTCGACCCAGATAAGGGGATCGGCAGCTTTGATACTGAGCATCAATGCCTGCAAAAATTCAGTTTCATTCATCAGAACCTCACAAAATCCGAGCCTTCATTTATTCAGGAAAGCAAAAAAGTGAGTGGCCGGGATAGAACATCAAACGACGCAAAACTCAAAGACGACGCTATGAGAGACGAAAATTTTGTCACCGGGATGGAGTTTGACGCGTTCGCGGTTAATGGGGGTGTTAAAAGAGTTGAGAAAAGTCGTGGACTTTCCGGCTAAATCTTCGACGAAGTAGAAGCCGTTGATATCGCGATAAATTCGTAAATGGCGAAGACTAATTCCGTGATCTTGCTGACAGTATCTGCTCAAATCGATATCGGGATAAAAACCGGCGAGCAGGTCTCGTTTTCCGACGATGAGAGAGGAGGAGGCAAGAGGAATTCTGGAGACATTCGTGCCGTGGTAGAAGGCGTTCAGACCTTTTGGGAGGGAGAGAAAGACGGATTTTCCGATATAAGGAGATTGAATAGAATTTTTGTTGTTGTCAGGACATAGAAAGAGCGGCGCAGAGGGGGAAGCAGTTGTGACGGAATCGTCAGGAGTGTTTGAATCTGCGTTGTAAATCTGATGCTTAATATTTCTGTTATCGTACATCATGATGACCTCACAAAAATTCTCTTTTAGTGATAACAGAATAAATATTTAAGACAAGCAAAATATTAAACGTGCGTCAAACTGACAGCGGGGATGATGGCATAAATCTTAGGTATTAATTTATTGATGGAACGATCGGATTCAACTTCGATGATGGCGACGGCATCTTCAGGGGAAATATGTTCAATGTCGTCGAGTCTGAATACTTTTTCTTCGACATTGAAATCGTCGCACAGGATGAGGATTCGTTTAGAATAAGGGCAGTTTGTCAGGGTAAGCTGAAGGAGTTCGATGGCCTGAGCGCGAGTGGAATCCCGTTTGTTGGAAAGAGAAGAGAAGATGGTCTGAATCATGTCTTTTGGATAAAGAGCCATGAGACCTTTGAACATTCGATAGAAAGCTTTGTCGTAAATATCCTGAATATCGTCAAAAAGGTTTTTGGGAACGGGAATTTCCTGTTCATGGGCGCATTGAATCATGACGAGAGTAGCCTGAGCGAGTCTTGCCTCGTGTGCTATCATGGCCTGAGCGCAGCGGCGGATTTCACTGTGAGCTTTGAGATCTTTGGCTTCGTCGAGAAGGATGGAGTCGAGAGTGGCTTCGCGAACTTTTGGAGAATCGTCAAGCAGGAGTTCCGGGTCGTAAGAAACGGGGGCATTTTGTCTTGAAACGGCATCGTGATTATCATTCGATTCAGTAGGAGAAGAGCCATTTCCCTGGAGCTGTTTATAGAGATGAACGACGGAGTATCGATTGAGATCACGAACGAAGAAAAGAGAGAGACCTGCGACTGGGATGAGCAAAAGGGGCGTGTAGTGAGGACCGAGGACGGGGGCGACGGCATTGAGAAGAAGACCTGTACACATTCCGCCGAGGGGATTCATGACGCCTTTGAATACGACTTTAGAGCGGTTTCTGAGGAGTCTGGGCAAAGAGGAAATTGCGATTTCGCGAGCGGCATCCTGGATGGTGAAGCGCAGTGCGACGTCCATAAAACGGAGAGCGACGATGCAGATGGCACTGTATGCAAAGATAAACGGGACGGAGAAGAAGAGAAGAACGATCGGCGTGATGGCGAACAGGGTTCTTGTTTTAAATCGAGTTAGGAACTGAGAGAGCAGCGTGAGCTGGACGAGCAGATTGAACGTATTGGAAGCAGCATTGAAGTGGCCGTAGAAAATGGCGATGCCTTCCCTGTCGAAGTTCATCTGTAGATAATATTTGAGGACGAAATCGATGATGTTGGTTGCGACTGCGGTGAAGAAGAAGATGAGAGAAAGATTTTTGAGCAGGGGAGAGCCTGCAATATTCTTCACGGAATCGATGAAATCTTCTTTAAAAGAGCGTTTTGCTTCGGAGGTAACCGAGAATTGAGTTCTGTCGGAACGTCGGTAGCGTCTCAGGACGATGACGGGGACAGCCATGAGGAAGAAGCTGGTGCAGTTTGCAACGGGAAGTGCTGCAATTCCGAACCATCGAATGAGTCCTGGAATGAGAAAACCGGCGGCAATTCCGCCGAGTGTGGATGCGGCACTGACGAGGTGGAAAAGGCGTCGTCCCTGTCGGACATTAAAGGAGTCGCCGATGGCATTCCAAACGATGATATTTCCGAGTGCAGGTGCGGTGATGAGGAAAGTTGCGTAAGCAACGATGGCATACTGCGATTCGAGTGTAATGTTTTGAAAAAAGATAACGCCGATTGCAGAGAGAATGAGGATAGAGACGTTAAGTTTTGTTGCGGAAATGATGCGCAGGAGCTGAAAATAGACGAGAGAAACGGCCATAAGAGCCAGACTTGAGACGATAAAGAAGTTGGCAACATTTATGGCAGGGCGTGCAGACAGCAATACGGCATCGCTAAGGGTACGTCCAAGGACAACTGCCGCGATGGACGAAAATGTGCCGAGAGCAGCCATGAGGAGGGGAAAAAGCTCCCCTTTCAGGATATTAAAAAATCGAGATTCTCGCGTCACAGGAAACAACAAAAAGGGCGCATTTTCATGCGCCTACGAAGCGGGTGCGAAGTGCACCCGCGAAAAGTACGAACGAATTAGATTAGAAACGAGCCTGAGCGAAGATGCTCAAACCGAAGACGTGCGGGTCGCGCATATAGTACTGAGCGGTGTAGTGGACTGTTTCTTTTTTGCGTCCGAGCTGATTGCGATCGTAGTTGTAGTTGACTGCTGCGATAAGGCTCATCATGTCGGAGAGATCCCAGCGAAGAGCGGCCTTGACTGAGAAAATGGCTTCAGGCTCATTTCCTGTGGGGAATGCAATGATGGTGCTTGAGTCCATGATGGCGACGGTCTGTGTGCCACCGGTCAAGTCATTGGTATTGAGAGTTTCAGAGATACGTCCGCGATAAGAGGCGGGTTTCTGAATGCCGAATTGGAGTGAGGGGAGAAGATTGGTGGATTCGAACCAGTATTCGCCTTTAACTGCGAACAGGACTTCGCCTTCGCTGGAAGAGCCGGCGGGCATCGTCATGTAAGGATCGAGGCCGGGAACGTTGAAGAGGATGAAGTAGAGATCGCGATAAACGAGGTCGACGTTGATGGCGAATTTTCCGATGAAGAAGTCACCGCGAACGGCGCCTGCAAAGGCATCAATGCGTTTGGTTGAACCGATTTTATCGGAGTCGCCGAGTACCTGAGTGAGCCAGTTTCCTTCGACAGATGCTCGCCATGTGAAGTTTCTGTAATTGGCGGGTTTTCTGAGGAAGTAATTGGATGCTTCAAAGGCATCGTCATTATTGCGATAGAGGCGATAGTCGATGGAGGTTTCGGGTTTGTAGCCTTCGGAGAATGCGCTCAAGCGAGCAGAAATACCGCCGGAGACAACTTCTTTACCCTGAACGCCCTGTTTGGGGTTGCGGCCGGAATCAAAGAAAGCGCCGTTGGTTTCAATGCCGAACATATTGCCGACATAACCGAGTCCGAAGATGCCGCCCCAGAAGGCGCCGAGTTCGCGGTTGGCAACGTCATTTTTGTCTTCCGTGAGGATAAGCTGACGGGTGGATTTGGCACCTGCGAACAAATAGAAACCGTCCCAGTCAAAGCGAAGGCGAAGGCCCGGTGTTGCAAACTGTGATTTCTGCTGGGAGAAGATTTTGTTGCCGCCCCAGGAAAGGTCATAGGTATAGCCGGCGCGGAAACGATCGGCATTGGTCGGGAAGAAGGTGAGTTCGAGCTGACGGCCGGAATCTTTGACGTGACCAGTTTTTTCATCGATTTGAACGTCGGTGAAGGAATAACGGGCACGGATATAGGAACCGTCATCTTTCAATTTGATGTCGCCGGCGGAGAAACCGTTTTCGGGTTCCGTCAGAACTGCCAAACGGGCGACAAATGCGGCGTCAGTTGTCAAATTCTGAATGAAGCCGGGCATTTCTTTGTAGAGAACGAGATGGGTCAGTGTTTCACTGCCTTCATCCTGGCTGTTGAGGTTCTCGAACGGGAAGAAATTGCCATCACGGGCACCAAAGTCGATTTCCGGGCTGTTGATCAGGGACTCACCTGGATCTGAAAGGAAGTTATCATCGCTAAAGACGAAGCTTAGGCGGGTATCGACGAAGTCACCGGCAACGGCCAACGGCGCAAACGAAACAAAGGCAAAGATGCATGCCAGAAGGGTGCGAACACTGTTAAAGCCTTTGTGACCGTAATGAGAGAATCTCGATTGCATGAATTGCTTCTCCTGAAAATGGCGGGGTTATGCCCCCGAATATTTAATAAACTCTGAAAAATCCTTGGGAAGAAATTAGATTGCTGCCGGACAGGTCGTTGGCAGTGAGGGATCCTTGGTCGTATCATTTGCACGATAGGTTGCAAATGCAGCGCATGTGCAGATGGCACCATCTTTCTTGCAGGCTTCGAGACAGCCGCCAACTCGTGAATCGGAAATACACTCATTGAATGCTGCTTCTGAGGTCGCGTTATAGGCTTCATCCGGAATGAGATCCGTTGAGAATCTCGGCTCAATGACTGACATAACCATTGATGAATTCCATTTGGATGAATAGCAGAAGGTATCACCTGAACAACCAGGAAGAACCTGTTTGAGGTTACCGGTCAAACGTTTGAGATGTCTTTCAGGACAACGCATATTGTGGCGGTTGTCTGCGTCAAACCAGTTGTAGCAGCCTTTGGTGATATCAAAGTTGGCTATCAGCGAGGAGCTGGCAACGGAGATTTCTGCATTGCCGTCGATTGTCCAGGCTTTCCACTGATCATAACTCTCAAGGTTTGAAAGTTCCGTACATCGTTTGGAGTTGGACTGACAAACTGTACGACATTCAGCTTCTTCGGAACCGGACTCTATCTTGCTGTTTCCGTTGTCGTCGCAATTGATGAAATCGGTTGAAAGACGAATATCTTCGATGGTTACGACGGATGATTCGAGTCGTTCAAGAGCGTTGGTTTGGGTCGGATTGGTTTTGAGTTTGCTGCCGTCAATACCGGGGGCAGCCGTTGAATCCGCATTTTTAAGGGACAGAAGACCCGGCGTGATGATGCGTGGCGTCGGGGGCTCGATATAGGCAAATACTTTCTTTTCGGCTTTGGTCAGCTTGTGATCGTAATACACATTTGAGCAGTCAACGATCGCCGCCATCGTTTCGAGTTCCTCGTCCGTACACGGACGAACCAGACCTGTTTCCTTGTCAATGCAGGAACCTGTGCCCTGTTCGCCGTCCTCCGGCGCAGGATCTGTATCTTCTGCCGTCGAACGCTCTTTGTTCTGAATGCCCCATGACGGGAACTGAAGCTGCGTCATTCCCGTAAATTCTGCAATTCCTCCTGATATTTCACATACGCGATCCCCGATTTCGACTCGTGCCGGCTGGGAATAGGTGAAAATAAAGATCGAATTGTATTCCGCATCTCCTAGATCGGTGACATAAAACCCCGTTGAAACAACGTTTGTTACGACGAGATCGTGACCGGGAAGGGCTTTCAACTGACCATAAACTTTGTTGAGTGGAGATTGGCCGTCTTTCTGTTCTGGATTATACTGAATCATTTTGATGGTCTGCGGCTCAAATGTGTATTCCTCGCTTACGCCTGTCGAAAGCGTCGGTTCGCAGTTCAGACCATTTTCCGTGACGCGGTCATTCGGGCATCTCAGCCCGGGCATCAGGGCTCGATTGATCTCTGTTTTGTCTTCAAGCCAGATGCGCGTCGGGCCGTTGGCATATCGGATACCAACATCAACACCGCTCGTCATCGAAAGCGGCTTGCCTGTCGCCGGATCCATCGCCCATGTTCCAACCATGCCGTTCACAAATGTGACACTGTCAATATCCAGTTTTCCCGGCTCTGAGCTGATGGAAACGGTGCCATTGTAATTGGGCAGAAAATTACCTTCGATATCAACCGCGTATGCCGCAAGACTGACGTTAAAACACGTTTCTCCTGCCGGACATACACCCCCCGACGCAAATGATGTCGCAAAGGTTAGAGGTGATGCCTCTGTCCCATAGCTTCCGTTTGTCGGAAGAGTCTTGATGATAAATGCATTGACGACTCCGGGGTCTTTGCGGCCGTCCACACTCTCGACGCAGCTGCTAATCATGGGTGCCACGGCCAGACAGGCTGTCAGAAAAAGGCAGGAGCTTAAGGTATGTTTTCTAATCATGCTGTTTTTTCCTCCTGCTGATTAATAACACGCGTCATAGCCAGCTTCCTGGAGGGCTTCCATGATCGCTGCACCATTGCTGAAGCTGAATATTTCTTCTTCAATTTTTTCGTTGCGCGGACGGCTTGAATTCTGACGTCCGTCGGTTCCTGCAATAAAGCACGCGACATCCTTGCAGATGGTTTCTGCCGTAACCGATGCCTGAACCGCACATCTTTCATATTCGCTGACTGTGTCTAAACCCTTGCATTGGGACATACACTGAATGCCTCTCGCAATATCCTCCGGCTTGCATTCGAGGAACGGCTTGGCACATCGTGAGTACGTGCTCTCTTTGGGCTCGTTCTCGCACAAATGCCCCGGCGTCGCCAGTTGGCCTGTCGCCGGATCAAGCAGCATCCCCATTTCCGCTGACGCATAACAGCTTTCAATCGCATCCGTATAGAATTTGTTCGCACAAAGCTTCGAATAATTCTTTTTCAGACATGTGTCATAATCCGTCGTCTTGGATAGTCCCGCACACGCTGCCGCACCCGTTCCGTCTGTCTTGGTATCTGCATCCGCCAGACAAACCTCCTGCTCGCTGTACTTGTACATCAGCTTGCACCAGCGAAGTTCAAAGTCTCTTGTGTCATCCTTGCAGTTCGTCAGACGTTTGCAGGTGCCGAGATTGTTCGGGTCAAAATTCGGCTCGTCGTTGCAGCGATCAATACACTTGCGCTGCTTTTCAATACCATCGATCAAGACTTCCCGAAGGGCTACGCCCGTGTCTTTCTGCGTCGTGTTGTATTTGAGTGAAGAGAAGCCTGAACCGCCGTGAGACATATAGTCGTTCGTCGCAAACTTGTAGAACCACTGCGGCTGCATGTCTTCCAGACATGCATAATAGTCGCCCACTTCCGTATCGTTGATCTCTTTGCAGTGGACAATACACGCACTGTCATCAATCGTCGGCTGGCCCTGAAGATCGAGAACAAGGTTGCCCGCCTCATCTTTGACATATTTAGGCGTCCCGTCTGCCTCATGCCAGCATGAATCATTGTACGAGGTCAAGCCCTTGCAGTCGGCAACCGTCTTCGTCGTGCCGCATTCCTTCCTGACGAACTGAATGTTTTTCGCAAAGTGGACATCGTAAATATTGTTCTGCGGATTTTTCGGATCTTCCCACGTCAGTTCGCAGTATTCAGGCTGCGGCTGAACTTTGCGGCAAATCTCATTGAAGGCATCCGTTCTGTATTGATACTCAAACAAATAACCGAGATCGAGGTAGTCATCGACCGCCTGTTTGGCTGTGTGGCAGTCGAGTGTGTAGCGAACACCCGCAACCTGAAGCTGGCTCTGGCACCCACGGTTCATCGAACGGTATGTGTTATAGTCAAGAAGCGTCCAAACTTCCGTACCAGAAAGGAACATCGAGGCTAGCGAGTTCGGGAACGGGAAGACGTTGTAAAGCTGGTCGTTGGTAACAGGACCCTGATTGACGTCGGTTCGAATGCCCAGGGAGTTTGTGGCACCAAAATCCGCCTCAACGCGCTGGCGGATAATCATCAGGTCAGCCAGGAAGTTGCCCAGGGACGAGTCCTTGCCGCCCATGCCGAAACGTTTCAGCGTCTGCGGTGCATATCCGACAATATGGCGAAGATTGAGGCGTCTGGCCAGTTCGCGTTCATACGGCGCAACCAGAAGCGCTAGTTCCGCATCCTCCGGCGTCACCGATTCAACAGGCATCGGCGTGTACTTGTGACTCACAAGCGTCAAATCCCACGGATGAAGGGCATCGCCCGTCATCCCCTGGTAAAGCTCCGGGCGTATCTGATAATCCGGATAAAAAACGCCGTCAAAATGACCGACGTATTTCATAAATGCACCCGAATGGACCAGCGGAACCATCTTCGGATCCGGATTGCCGGCCGCATCCACATGGTTGTCCGGAATAATCTTCGGCGGATTCAAAACAACATGAAGATGGCCGCCAAATACAACGTCAAGTCCCTCTGTCTTGCGGATGACGTCCTCGTCCTCTCCAAGACCAAGATGCGTGACCATCGTCAGAATGTTCGCGTCGTTCTTTAATAAATCCAGGTACGTCTGAACCAGCTGGATGTTCTCAAGTACCGTGATGCCGAGGCTGTTGTCGCCATACGTACTCGACGACATACTCGAGTAGTTCGCCATCCCGATGACCGCAACCTTCACACCGTCCGCATTCACGATCGTGTACGGGCGCGCAACATCCTTGAGCGGCAGGTATTCATTGCCCTGGGTCGGTTTCCACTGATAGTTCGCCGCCAAAATGGTAAACTGCGCTTTCGACAGCTTGTCATAGAGGTTTGCTACGCCATGATCGAACTCATGGTTGCCGATGATAAATGCATCCAAACCAAGATAGTTCATCGCATATATCTCGACCTCTCCGTTGTACTCGTTGAAAATTGGAGCGCCCTGAAATACGTCGCCGCTGTCAACATGGACGGTATGCTGCGCCTGCGCTCTGATCTTCTTGATTAGTGTTGCCGCGCGCGCAATCCCGCCAAACGGTTCGTTCGACTGCGTCATGCCGATGCGCTCGTCTGTCGCCATCAAATCCATGTCGTACGGCAAAATTCGACTGTGAATGTCACCCGTATGAATGACAGTCAGTCGGATACCGCTCTCAAAATCGATGTCGTCAGTCTCCACTTCAGTCGTACACGATGCCATGCTCGCGCTTAACATCAATACGGCCCATAGACCCATCAGTTTTTTTGTCGTTACCATTTTTCTCCCCAGGTTTTAGCCTGCTTGACCTTTATCACAGTGTATCTACACTGCGCCATGTCGCGGCTTCTATTCCATATTTCAAAAACTGTAAACTGGCAAAAATGTTTCACACCGAAATGTTTTCGGCTCTTTCTTTATTCCTGCTCTTTTCCTTCTTTCAATTTTCTCGCTAAAAATCAACCGTTTGTGAGTGAAATACTGAACTTTTTTCGCATTTTGCCTTCGGCTGCAATGCGCCTCATCCGGCTATCGCCTGCGGCAATACGCCGGATTGCTCCTTTTTCGGGGGAGACCCCCGCGCGGCTAGTGCCTACGCCGCTCCCCCGCCTTCACTTACCCTCTCCTCCGTCATACAATGTGCGACAAAAAGTACGGCAGCTGCACTCGCCACCAGTTCCAGTCATGATTGACATCCTGTCCCCAAAAATCACACCATGCCGGTATCCCTTTGCTCGCAAAGATTTCGGCAAGTCGCCCTGTGTCCACTATCATTTCGTCTTCCCACGCTCCCTGACCACAGCACGCGATGATTTGCCCCTCTCGATAACGGTTGATAAACCATCCGTCGTTGCAGTTCGGTAGATACAGAAGCGGGGAGTTGAAATAGACGTTTTCATCACAGTAGTCGCCTACAAAATACGAAAGCTGATAACATCCGCTTAATGCAATGACTCCGTTGAATGCATCCGGATGTCTCAGGTAGAAATTCATCGCATGATATCCGCCTAGACTGCATCCTGTGACCAGAATGTCCTCACGGCCGCTCGTTTCATGCACAAACGGTACGACTTCTTGAATGATATAACTGTCGTATGCATTGTGTCGGTTGGCCCTGTCTCCCGGATGAATACCGCTGTTCATCCACGATTCGTTGTCCACACTGTCCACCGTATAAAGCTTAATTCGCCCTTCTTCTATGAACTGCTCGACGGCTTCGACCATTCCAAAGTCTTCAAACTCGTGATAGCTCCCGCCTGATGACGGAAATACGATGATCGGTCTGCCTGCATGTCCGTAAACATTGAATGCCATTTCTTTGTTGAGGGATGGGCTGTACCAGGAAAAATGTTCAATTTTCATTTTTGTTGTTCTCCAAATAAGAAACTGCCGGTTCGGCTTTTCCTTGCAAAAAAAAACCGGCCCGGATGGGGCCGGCTCTGTTAATTAGCCAATGTGCTCGGTAAATTTCGCTGAAACGTAGTAGGCGAGGATTTTGCGAAGAATCGGTGAAATCTCAATGGCTTTGCTGATTTCATCAATCGTTTTGACATTGCGCTGTTCCGTGATGTTGAGGTCAATTCGAGATTCCGCTCTCCAGACGGTTCTCATATCGGCAACAATGTAGGCGCCAAGCATATCGCTCGAATCCATCATGTCTCTCGAGATGACTTCCGCACAGCTTACCAGCTGTTCTGACGGATAGATTGAAAGCTGTGCCTTGAGACCCTTGAGATCTTCTTCTGTCATGCCGGTTTTGATCTTTTCAACCAGTTCCTGCGTTTCGGCTGTGACGTCACAGATGCCGACGGCAGCAAGAATGGCTTTCGGATAGGCTGCACGATATTTTTCCGGTGTTGATGCAATGATTCTGACATCGGGATGTGCAAGTCCGAGGGCTTTGGCAAGCCAGAACTGAAGTTCGTTGCCCGCCGCTTTCTGGAAGATTTCCGTTCTGATGCAGACAACAACCGGATCGGAATTGATGATAACAATCGCTTCCGGCAGCTCGGCGGATCTCCACAGCGAGATGTTCTCAAGACCAAGACCAACACGCATTTGCTGGAAAATCTTGCCGTTCGGCGTCGTTTCCGACACTTCCGAGGCTCCTGAAGTCACTTCGTTGATGTTGCGTGCACCCAGTGTGCCGATCTTGGCCGACACGAGCTGGATGGCGTCAAGCATCGCAAACTGTTCGTCACTCAGAACCGGAAGCGCTTTTTCAAGCGTATCCGGGGAAATGGAATCGACTTTTTCAAACTTGTTCTTCAGATCATTGAGCGTTTCTTTGGTCTGGGCATCCAGCTGCAAAAGAGCTCGTAGCGGGGACATGATTGCCCACGTCTGAAGTTCACGTCCGGCCTGGAGATGCTGCTGCGCAAGTTTGAGTGCGTAATTGTAGCTTCCGTTGCAATAGACAATGGCCTTCTCAAGAAGTTCCGTCATCTTGCTTTCATCATCCTGCGGCATGGCAAGAAGTCTCTCAATGACTTCTGCTGACGGCGTGTTTTCAAGAATGCGATATAGAATTTGGCTGGCTTTGGACGGCGCATTGAGCTGGTTGGCATAAAGATCGGCAAGGCGAAGCAGTATGGCTGCTTCCTGGTCTTTCGGAAGATCGCCTTCAAGACGGCCATCAAGAAGCGCTGCAAGCTGTTCCCATTCCTGACGGACAACAAGCATTCTCTCAAGGCCGTCAAATGCTCTGGCCATGCCCGGCTGATATGAAAGAGCCATATCGTAGGCTTCGGTCGCATTTTCTGTCGAAATAGATTCCGAAAGTTCGCCTCGTGTACACCACAGGCTCGCCAGAATGGAGGGATTCGTCGTCGTCTTTGTCAGGGTGTCGACAAGTTCAAGCGCTTCTTCACAGCGTCCCGCTCGCTTGTACACTTCCAGGCTTCTTTCAACCAGATCAACGTTCGAGGCTCCGTTGTTCAGGGCGCCTTCGTAGTAAATTCCGGCTTCATCCGTGTCCTTAAAGACATCGCTCCAAAGCTTGCCCATGTCATAGTAGGTATTGCCACGACGTTTCGTGTGATCTGGCGTCACAAGAAGGCTCTTCTGCAGGCAGGAAAGCGCGAGAAGTGGCTGATGCATCTCTGAATATGTCTTGGCTATTGCCATCAGGGCATCATAATGCAGCGGTGAAAGCTTGACGGTTTCACGAAGATCGTCAAGCGCCTGGCCATAGTTCTTGCGAATGTTTGAAATCAGGCCTCGTTTGAAAAGAACTTCGCTTCGCGTGCTGTCCGTGAGATTGGATTTCGGATTTTTGAGAATGTTGTCGTAAATCGAGTAGGCTTTCTCAAGATTGTCGGCATCCTGTTCCAAATCGCCAATGGCCATCGCAACCGGTGCAAAGTTCGGAGCAATGGCAAACGCTTTGCGGATAAGGGCTTCGGATTTCGCATCATTTCCACATGCAGAGGCTGCCTGTGCGGCTTCATAGATGAATTTCGCATTCTCAAGTGCCAAATCTGCCGACGGAAGTGTCGTGCGTTCCATGGCACTGCAGGCTCCGATACATGCTTCATAACACTCTTTGAGTTTGCCGCACTTGTTCTCAAGTTTGGCCAGCTCTTGCCATGCTTCCTTGTTGTCATGGTTGACAACGATGGCCTTCCACAGCCACGTTCTTGCCGCATCCGTTGATTCGGCTTTGCCGGCAAATTCGACAAGTCGTTTTGAACGTTCTGACCATGAAAGATCTCGCTCTTCCGGAATTGGGAGAAGAGCGGATGTCGAACGCCAGTTCTTCAAGCGACGGCCGATACTTCTGAGACTGTCTGAGGCTTCGACATTGTTCGCATCCAGCATTCGGGCATCGCGATAATAGTTCGCAACCTGTGCCGATTTGCCTTTCTCATCGCAGACTTCTGCAAGATGGCAATAAATAATGGCACCCCAAATCGGATCGACGAGTTTAACCACCTGTTCCATGGATGACATGTACAGGTCAATGTCATCTTTTTTCAGTGCTAGGGTCGCAATGCCGAGAATGGCATTCTTTTCAACACTGTTGCCTTTGTTGATGGCTTTGTAGGTGTTGATGGCTGTATCAATGTCATTCAGCGCAAGAGCCTGAATGCGGGCAAGTTCAAACAAATGCCCCTTGTTGATCGTTCGTCCATTCGCATCGTAGGCGAGAACTTTGATGGTTTCTGCATATTTGGACCAGTCGCCTGCATTGCGAAGACCTGAACAGTAACGTTCGACGATTTCATCATTGTCCGGTTCCAGCTTCTGGAGTTTTTCCACGATCGTGACACTCAATGCCGGATCCTGAATCTTGTCATCGGCAATTTCCAGGGCTTCATTCAGGGAAACTGTTGCTGCTTCAAAGTCGCCATTCTCAAGAAGTGCATCGGCATGTTCAAGAATGATATGGACGAGTTGTGACCAGCTCTTCTGACGTTTGTACATGGCTACAAGAGGTGCATATCCCTGCGCGCATGACCCCGTTTCGTTGTAAAGCGTTTCGAGCATTTCACAGGCTGCATCCGGCTGCGAAAGCTGCTTGTCCAAAAGATTGGCAAGCTGAAGCATGATTTCGGGACGTTCATCCAGGGTGGCCAGTTTTAGTTCGAGTTTCAGACGACGAAGTTCGACTTCCGGTCCCATATCGGCGCCTGTCAACTTTTCGAGTCCTTTACGGGCTTCTTCATTGTTCTCGTCTAACTGAAGAATTTCTGCATAGCCCTCAAACGCTCCCTCGAGATCATTGAGTTGATCATTCGAAAGTGCAATGACGCGGAACCAGAGCGAAATCAGATCCTCATTGGAGGCACCTGCACTAATTCGCTGTTTGAGTTCACTGCGAAGCTGGGGCCATTCTTCTCTCTTTTCATGCCATGAAATTAATGCATCAATCGATTCAATGCAGTCTGGTTTGATGTGGAGAATGGCTCTTTCAACATCCACACTTCTTTCCAAATCATTGAGCGTGTTGCGATAAAATTCTGAAAGCTTGCGATAGAGCGACAGGCTGAGGTCAGATTTCTCTTCCACTTTAGCTTTAGCTGCTGCAAGACGCAGTGTCTGAGCATAGCGGCCACTCAGGTTTTCTTTTCCGGACCAAAGCGTCAGCTTGTTTAGACTTGCTTCGTCATCCGGTGTTGACGTCATGGCTGTGCTGTAAAGCGCAAACGCGTCATCAATGCTTTCAAGGCGGTTTTCATAGATGTCCGCAACAAGTTTCAACCCATCGGTTCCTTCCATCGAACTGGCGCGCTTTTCACTTTCAAGAAGCGGAATGCAGATCATCGCCATTTGCGCGTCTGTGGTAACTTCCAGGAGTCTGTTTTCCACATCCTTGCTCGCTTCGAGGCGATAGCCGACGAAAAGTTCAGAAAGTGCATCCTTGTCGAGATGCAGGTTATCTTTCAAAATGTGCCAGCGTTTTTCAGAAAGGATAGCTCGCTTGGCGATGTCATCGGTTGCATCCCAAAGCTCTCCGTAAATGCCAAGAAGATGAGTCTGAAGGCCTTTTTCATGAGCAAGTTGTTCAATGTTTTTGAGAAGATCTTCATTGGCCGGGTCCATACTGAGGAGGCGAGCGTAGTCTTCAAGGGCACGTTTGGGATCATCCAGTTTGTTCAGAAGAATATCAATGCGCTTTTCAATGGCAGCTTTTCTTTCTTCTGTCGAGAATTGCGGCGTCGTCAGACAGCCAAGAACTGCAACGATTTCTTCCCAGCGGTTCGTCTGCGGCGCGAGCTTTTCAAGCTCTTCTGCAAGAACCTTGGCTTTTTCAGAATCAAGTGCAGCACTGAAAAGAAGGGTAAATGAAAGACCTGGATTGCTCAAATCTTCTGCATTGAAGCGGGCAACTTCACTCAGAAGACGATCTCTTTCTGTCTCATCAGCTGCTTCATAGGCTCGGCGGAGCCAGGCGGCACAGAGTTCGGAACTCTGGTGTTCAGCACGACAAAGCTCAACCATTTCTGCTTCAATATTGCGGTCGCCTAGTACGATAAGACGTCGCATGACATGAATGCGCTGCATGACGCTTTCTTTGGGAATGAAGCGGAGCGTCTGTCTGAGAAGTTCACAGCGTCTGGAAAGGTCTTGTGTCATCGTCGCCGCTTTTTCAAGAATGGCGATGACAATTCCTTTTTCATCTGCATTGCACAGGGATTCAAGGGCACTGATGGCTGATTCTTGAACCGGATTCCAGTTCAAAACACGGAGATAGGCGGCAACTGCCTGCGCATGGGATGCAATTTCTGTCATTGCATCGGCTATGCGAAGAGCTAAAGATATACGCTCATCTTTGTCTTCGATTGTTTTGAGTTCCTGTTCCCAGGCACCTATCATTTCCTGGCCGCGATGAAGCTTTTCAAGCACAGAGCCCAATTCTTCAAGCGCCTGACGGTTCATTGGGTCACAGTCAAGTACCATTTCCCACGCCGCTGCCGTGTGAGCTGATTCAGGGCTGTGTTGCATCAAATAACGGCCCTTGCTTTCCGAAAGCGTAAGAAGGTTTTCGGCATCTGCTATTCGCATTTGCTGGGTAAGACTGTTGTCAAGTGATTCAAAATCACCTTTTTTGGCATAGACTCTTGAAAGTTCTTCACTGACCGCTGGGTTTCTCGGATCGATCGCCTGAACCTGCTTCCAGCAATCTTCTGCACGTTCATAGTTCTCAAGTCTGTTGAGATAGAATGTGCCAAGTTTGGAAAGCAGTTCTCTGCGAATGGCGGGGCGGCTTGTCAAGGCAAGCAGTGCTTCCATGGATGAGGCAATGCCTGCTTCATCATCAATGGCTTCATACAGAGAGATAATCTTGCGATGAACGTCTGTGTCATTCTGATCCTGTTCAATAATCTGTTTGAGCAGGATAATGGCGCGTTCGTTGTCAAAAAGTCTCGTTTCGGCGACATCGGCTGCTTTCTTAAGGAAATCCTTAGCATCGGACTGTTTGTTTTCTGAAAGCGCTTTTGTGGCTCTTTCCTGATAAAAATTGCAGAGTTCCTCATTGTGATCGCCCTCACTGAAATACATTTCTTTCGCATGAAGGGCATCGCGATCATCGGGAAGGTCTTTCAAAATGGCTTCATAGGCCTGAATTGCAAGCTCTCGTTCCCCTTTGTCCCACAGAACTTCGGCGGCTGCTCGGTGAATGTCAAGTTCGGCGGATTTATCAAGACCCGGGATTTTGCTCAGTTCTGCAAGGCGATCAATATCCCCATTGATGCGGCAGACGTTGATTTCCTGAAGCAGAAGGAGTGGATCTTTCGGGCGGGATTTTAGAAGAACTTTGAGCGTTTCCGAGGCTCTCTGGGCATCACTTAAGCCCGAAATATAGATTTCAATGACTTCTCGAAGACCGAGGCGCTGGACATGACCCCAGTCTGCTGATTTATCGCTGATAAACTGCGCAAGACTTTCCCAGCATTCATGTTCGCGATAGGCTGTCATCAACGAACTCTGAATCTCTTCTCCATTTTCTCCAAGCTTGAGAAGATGTTCCCAGTCTTCAATGGCTAGGACTGGGTTATTCAGTTCGTGTTCTGCAATTTCTACCGCTTTTTGCGTGTAAAACAGTCTCTCTTCTCCGCCCCAAATCGTGTCAACAACACGGCGATACATGTCGTGAATCGATTTAAAGTCACCATTCGCACGGAATGCTGTTTCCATGTAGCTCAGGGCGTTCTCATTTGCGGGATCTTCGCGAAGAAGCTGTTCGTATGTCGCTTTTTCTTTGGCCAGGTCATTGAGCTTTTCGCCATAGATGCCTGCTAGCTCTTTCAAAATGCTGCTTCTAACCTCTGGCAGATCGGCCCAGGGGGCATACATCAGCACGTTTTGCATCATCTGAACGAGATCTGTCCAGTTCTGCGCTCGGAATAACGATCTCGATTCTCGTCTGTAGGCTGCGTTGTCGCGAAGGCTGGCTTCCTGACGAAGTGACGGCGGAATCGGAAGAAGCTGGAATGCCGGTGCTTTTTCTGCCGGATTGTCATCGACAGCATCCATGGCGTCATCGACTGCTGCGGGGGCTGGCTCAGCCGCTTTGACTGAGACGGGTTCGGGTGACGGTTCGACCTCTTTGACCGGTGATGAAACGGGCTTCTCCTCGACTTTTTCTTTTTCGGGTTCTGAAACTTCTTGTGAAGGAGCCATGACGGGGGCTTCTGTCATCAAAAGCGGACTCTCATCCACTGCGACAGGCTCATCTTCGACAATAATTTCTTCAATTTCGAGATCGGATGCCGATGTTTCCGAAATTTCATCAATGACAATCGGCTCGTCTGAGACTTGAAGGTCTTCAATGACGGGTTCGTCGATGATTTCAATTTCTTCTGCTGCCACAGGTTCCTCTAAAATAGGCTCGGGAATGACTTCCGGCTTGTTTCTGGGGGAAACGTGTTCATTTCTGCGAATGCCTGCTCCTGCTTTTCGGGGGCTTTCCGGACGTCGAGCAGGTTCCGGCTTGACTTCTTCTGCCGCAACTTCCGGTTCCACGGTTTCAATGACTTCTTCTGAAACAATCGGGTCTTGGACTGCAACGGGTTCAACCGATGGCGCGGCAGGAACTTCTTCAATAAGTTCAATGGCATCTCCACTCTGAACTGCCGGTTCCTGTGAAAGATCGGCAAATGCACTCATCTCCGCATCTTCGACTGGAATATCCATAACCGGTGAAACTTCGGGCGCTGCTGGAGCAACCGCCTCCTGGACAGGAATTTCGGCTGCTGCTTCGGTACTTGCATGAAGTGTTGGACGAGCTCCTCTTCCCTGCATCATGCCAGAACGACCACCTCTGGCGTTTGCCATTGCCGGACTGCGCGGGGCAACTGCCGGTGCTGCCGGCGCTTCCGGCGCTGCTGCCGCGTTTGGGGTTCGCCCCACAGCGGGCATTGACGACTGCGAAAATCTTCCTTGGGCTGCGCCGGGACGTGCCGGTGTTATGGACGGAAAACGTCCGGATGCTGTTCGTGGGGCCGCTCTGTCCGGCATCGCGGGACGATGCGTGTCCGCTCGCGATCCATCTAATGAGTTGTCCATGTTCCCTAATCCACTTCTCGGAAATCTCTCGTCCGACATTGCAGTCCTCCTCGTTGATGGTAAATAGCCTTGATGGCTTATAGAACAAACTCTCTTTTATATTACGTATCGCAGAAAAATTCACTCTTTCTTTTTCCTCACGGCTATTCTCTTTGGCTCTTTTCACTTTGTTTCTTTTTGAACGATATATACCTTTTCATCACAGCTATTTTTTTTGGCTCTTTTCACTTTGTTTCTTTTTTGAACGATATATACCTTTTCCTTACGGCTATTTTTTAGCTCTTTTCGATTTGTATCTTTTTTGAACGATATATACCTTCGTTTTCGTCTGTAGATGTTTCGAATATAACTATATATTAAGGCAAAACTTGATGAACGCCGGGAACGAGATATCCGACTGGTGTGTCTTTTGTCCATGTCGTTGAATAGTCTGACATTTGCGTCTCTTTTTGGCACTGTTTTCATGGGGGGGCATCTGGCGTTTCCCGATTTTTCCGGCTATGGCAATGCCTGCTATTTTCGCATAATATCTTGCTTTTGAGGCATTTATTGCGTTTTTTTCATTGAATTGGAATATTTGGCGTGACAATTGTATTTAATATCAGTTTTGCGCCTTCGGACGGTTTTCCTTCTGTGAGGCTTTTCCATTGTGTCTAGGTGGTTCAATGGCTTTTTCACGCATTCTCATGAGGAGATTTTTGAATGATGAAGAAATTTGCAACACTTTTTGTTGCTCTGTTTTGCCTGATGACTTTTGGGTTTGTCAATGATGCTCAGGCTCAGGCCGCAAAAGAGGGGTTCGATGCACGCGTCGGACTTTCTGCCGGAATCATGGATCTTGGCGTTAAAAATCCGGATGTCTCCAATGCAGAAATGACACAGAATCATGCACTCGCCGGACTCGGGACAAACCTGACATTTGGATATCGCATGAAATATGTCGGTGGTTATGTCAATTTGGATCTCGGCGGTCTTTTCGACAACACTCGTTATGAAGACAAAAAAAGAAGCGAATTTGCCGATTGCGACAAATATGAAGGCAAGGCTAAAGACGTTTGTGAAAATCACAATGCCGGCGGTTTCATCGGATCCGCTTTGATTGAAGTCCACGGATTTTATCCCATTACCGATCAAATTCAGATCGAAGGCGCTTTCGGTATGGGTGTTATCTTTTCAGAAAATAATACTTATCGTAAAGAGGATGATGACAAGTATGGCAGACTGACGATTATTGAGCCTGACAGCACTGATTATATAAAATCGAGAAAAGATGACGACAAAGGTCATGCCGCTGCTTTCGCTCTTAAATTTGGTTTTGCAGGAACCTATTATATCACCGATATGATTGGTGTCGGTGTCCACGTCGATTACGTTCTTGGCATCAAGAATTATGGTGGTTCATCAGATGATGAGGATGATGATTGGGGCATCGGTGATGCCGGTAAACGGAGACTCAAATATCATCACGTCATGCCCGGTATTCATGCTCGTGTAAGATTCTAATTTTGATTTATGAGCCGCCATTCGATGTCATTTGATGTGGCGGCTTTTTTTGCGCTCTTGCTTCCGGCATTTGAGCGCCGCAGGCTGGAAGGGGTGGCGGCGTATTTGCTCCGCAAATAGCCGCCCAGGGGAAGGCTTTCCCCTCCCCAAATATATATCTAAAACTGTCCGGTCGAAATTTCTTTTGCCCGCATTACGACGGTTTTGGACGTGACAATGTCAAGACTTTATGCGGTTATTAAGCAAAATTGCTCCAGCAGATCGATCGCTTAATTGATATTGAGTTCACAGTTCATGTTGCAGTCCGCGCCTCCGTCACACTGCTCGAACTCTTCCTGAACAATTCCGTCTCCGCATCGGATATCCAGTGTGCAGTCAGGCTTGCATGCTCCGTATCCGCCCGTATTGGCATCCTTGCCGTTGTCGCACTCTTCGCCCGAATTGACCGTGCCGTCACCGCAGAACGGCGCATGATACGTGCACCCGAGCCCGCAGTGTCCGTAGGCTCCGTCATTGAACGTGTCGTCACATACCTCGCCGAGAAATTCCGACACTATCCCGTCACCACAGGTGGGCAGTGTGCACAGGTGCGTACACATATCTTCGTCGGATTGGTTTCCGTCATCGCATTGTTCGTTGTTTTTCGGATCGACAATCCCGTCTCCGCAGCCCGAAATCCGGCACGTGTCGAGACATATCTGGCCTTCTGAAATGCCGGCCGTTCCGTCGCATTCTTCGTGCGGATCGAGCACATCGTTGCCGCATGTATCCGGGGAAAGACGGCATCCGATGCACCACGCATCGTTGGTGTCACACGATTCGCCCTGTTCGATTTTGCCGTTTCCGCAGTACGGTGCCAGTCTGCACGTCGCGGAACAGCCTGTTTCATGCTGGAGCTCGACGTCCTGGTCAATGCCGGGGTAGTCGCACTCTTCGTTGCCTCGGATGATGCCGTCGCCGCAGACTGCTTCGCATGATGCCGTGCCGCTGTTGAGGAAGTTCGTCAGTGTGAGGCTGAAGTTCGATCCCGTTGCATTCCTTTCGGCGTGGAACAGCTTCATCTCGTAAACGCCGCCTTCGTAAACTTTGTATCGTGGATCATAGAGCAGGGGAGTGCCGTCGCCCTTGAGCACCGGATTTCCGCTTTCGTCCGTGTATTGATGGGCTTCAAGCGTTCCGACGCCGATTTGCGGACCATGAAGACCGCCCAGATCGACGAAAAGATGCCCGTTGAGGTAGACCCACAAATCGTCATCACCGCTAAAAGTCAGGGATTCACCGCCCTTGTACTGGAAATAGGTACTCACTTCGGAGGTGAAACTGTAGTTCGCATGTCGGTCTGCAAAACCGGCCGTATATCCGTAGCCCGTCGAGGCAAGAGGAAGGAAGTAACCCGTTTCAAGGGCCTGACCGTCGACACAGGTGTTGGGCGCGCCCTGCGTCGTCGGTGCATCACTCGTGAAATAATACTTTTTCTGCGCCGAATCCGTGAGCCACATATACAGTCTGTGTCTGACTTCGCGGTTTAGCCCCGGGATGTTGCGGTACCACATTCCGTATTCGGCACGGCTGCTAAAGCACGAACCAAAGCCGTCTGCTGCGAGAACCGGTTTTCCGTCTTCGTCGAGCTCGGGCAGGGTATAGCCGGTGTTCGGACACCCGGACTGGCTGTCGAAATCTCTGATCGTCGTATTGATTCGGTTCGATCCCCAATGGGTTTCCGGATATTTGGCGATATGTTCGGCTGTGATAAAACCTTCGGCACCCGGTGTGTATGAATCCCTGCCTGTGCTGCGGAAATCGCGGTAAGTCACGGGCAGACTGATGAAGGCCGGGGGATTGTCGTACGTGAACTCGGTACATGTATAGCCCGTTTCAATTTTACAGTCGCTTGAACATCCGTCGCCATTGACCAGGTTGCCGTCATCGCATTCTTCGGCAATCGATTTGTCGAGCATCCACATCGTCACGCCGTCGCCGCAGATGGGGCCGCATTTGCCTCCCGTGCATTCTATGCCCGGTTCCAGCTTGCAGTCCGGTGAACAGCCGTCGGCCGGCAGGTGATTGCCGTCGTCACATGCCTCGCCCTTGTCCAGATAGCCGTCGCCGCATGTTCCGGTGGCACAGTTCCGGCCGTTTTCATCACAGTGATAGCCCGGCATGACCGTGCAGTCTGCGGCACACCCCGCTGTCCCGTCGTTCAGATTGCGGCCGTTTTCATCGGTTCCTAAATCGCATGTTTCATACGTCACAAAACCGTCCGTCGCTGCGATTTTTCCATCCCCGCAGACGACTGCATGACACTCGCCTGTGACCGGGTTGCACTCAAATCCCGCCTCGATTTTGCAGGTTGCCGAGCAGCCGTCCCCGGCGGCCGGCAGCCCTGACGCCACAACATCATTGTCGCACGCTTCGCCTTTCTGAACGATGCCGTCTCCACATCGGCCTGCGGCACAATTTTTCCCTGTTTCGTCACAGCCCCAGCCTTTTTCAACCCTGCATCGATAAGAACAGCCGTCTCCGTCCTTTGTGTTTCCGTCGTCGCACTCTTCATTTCCGGCCAAAATGCCGTCTCCGCAGGCTTTGGCTATGCACGGGGCATTCGCTGTCGGGCAAATCCAGCCTGCTTCCTCATGCCCTGTATTTGAACAGCCGTCTCCCGATACCGTGTTTCCGTCGTCGCATTCCTCTCTGGCGGCCGCATCAATGATGCCGTTTCCTACCGACGATGTGCATTCGCTCTGGCCGGCAGCATTGGTCGTACAGATAAAGCCATTCTCTAATGTACACGACGCCGAACAGCCGTCTCCTGAAAGGCGATTGCCGTCATCACATGCTTCCATCTCATCGAGCTGACCGTTTCCACACGGAACATAAATGCACTGGCTTTTCCCTTCGACGGTTTTGCACGCATGATTCGGCTCGACGCGGCACGTCGAGGAACAGCCGTCACCGTCAGTTTCATTGCCGTCATCACACTGCTCGAATTCCGTCTGGATTATCCCGTCTGAACAGTAGGTCGAACGCATGCAGTCCCACGTGCAGCCGCCATACTGATCGGATGTGTCATGGCCGTCATCGCATTCTTCGCCATTGTCCTTGTCCACCTGCTCAAAAAGTCCATCCCCGCAATAATGCGCTGGCTGGCAGTTCAGGCCGCAAAGTCCCTCTCCGTAATCGACGTTGTCGATGCCGTCATCGCATGACTCATTATTATTCATCACGCCGTTTCCGCAGTTCTTGGGAACACATGCATAACCCGCTTCATGGCAGGAATATCCGTCTTCAATCGACGTGCAGTCCGCTGTGCATCCGTCGCCGGAACGCTCATTTCCGTCGTCACACTTTTCGCCATCTTCGAGTTTGCCGTTTCCGCATTTGGAAACCGGTTCTGGTGATGTGCCGGACGTGCATGGGCCGCCCGCTTTCGGACATTCATACCCCGCTTCGATACTTTGACAGTCCGCACTGCACCCGTCACCGTCACGCGTGTTGCCGTCATCGCACTTTTCTCCGTCATCGACGATTGTGTTTCCGCATTCGCCATCAGACGGGGCTTCGTAAGTGCACACGCCACCATCCTTCGGGCAGGTGTAACCGCTTTCTACCTTTTTGCAGGTCGATGAACAGCCGTCTCCGGACTTTTTGTTGCCATCGTCACATTTTTCGCCTTTCTGGACGATGCCGTCCCCGCAAATCGCTTCCTCGTCTGAGGAACCGGGCGTAACTTCAATCGAGTCGTCGCTGCATCCGCAGAACAAAATGACCAATAATGATGTCAGAAGGTGTTTTCTTTTCATAAATAAACTGGGTGTAAGTTGTTTAAGTGATTATAGAAATAAACAAGACGCCTATTTTTAGCATAATCTAATGATAAATTCCACGATGGATTTGTGTGGCGAGCCTATGCAGGCATACGGCTCGCTTTCGGCCTATGCGAAACGCATGCGGCCTCATGACTCGCTGCCTGCGGCACGCGAGTCATTCTTTTTGGTGTTTGCCGGAAACGGTTGCATGAAAAAACGTGAACGAAACCTGGGAAAGAAGCCAGGCGTGTTCCCTTAAATACTTCTTGTGATTGAACACAATATTTTGTAAAAAATGATGTGCAGTATCGTGCTGTATGGCTGATATCATTTGGAAATGAATATATTCTATGAATACACAAACATCAGTTTCTAATCTTGGGCAGAATTCCGGCTATTCGTCCATAGAGTTTCCGGCTCTTGGTGAAAAATATCATTCCTTTGAACCCATCGGACATGGCTCTCAGGGAACGGTTTTTAGGGCCGTTTCGGTTGAAGGAAAATCTGTTGCCATTAAAGTTTTTGATATCAAATCGGCTCAAACCTGGAAAGATGCAGAACTGTTTGAACGCGAAATCGATGTCATTAAAAATCTCAAAGTGGATGGCGTTCCCAAATTCATCGAAACCGTTCATTCCAATGATAAAATTTTTCTCATCGAGGAATTTATTGATGCCCCATCTCTCGATTTTCGCTTGAAAAATAATCAGAGATTTTCTCTCGACGATATAGAAAAAATACTCATGAATTCCGCAAAAATCCTGGCGGCTCTCGGATCGTTGATGCCCCCTGTCGTGCATCGAGACATCAAGCCGGGAAACCTCCTCGTCGATGACAATTTCAACGTTTTTCTCGTCGATTTCGGCGTCGTCGCATCAAAAACTGATTCATCCGGCACCATGACTTTTGCAGGTACGGCTGGTTATGTCGCTCCGGAACAGCTTTATGGCAAAATATCGACGGCATCTGATATCTACAGTCTCGGAGCAACTCTGCTTCATCTCGTTACCGGTATTTCCCCCTGTGATATGCCCATGAAAGGCATCGTTCCCGATTTTGACGAGTGTTTTCCCGACTTTGTTCCCGACTGGCTCAAATCCGTCATCATGAAAATGATGGCCACAAATATGACTGACCGCATTCAGTCTGGAAATGAACTTATTCAATATATAGAAAAAGTCCGTTCAAATCCCGATGCCTGTGATTTGGACTTCGCATCACAGGATGAAGATGCTGTTAAGATTGAACTGTCAGAAAAAAAAGTCATTTCATATTCTAATGCGAATAATAAGCTTTCAAGTCTATACAGCACTAAAGCTCAGCTTGAGAATTATATGACTAGTGTCGTCGGCTGTGCTTTCTTGTTCCTTCTTCCGGCTTTTCTTCTGTGCGCTTTTCTCTCGGCATCTGATGTTGTCAGGTTGGAAGCTTATACAGCTGACTGGCTGCCTTGTATCATGCCCGTTGTTGCTTTCTTTATGATGGCTTGTTTTGGTGTCGATTATCCGGCTCCTTCCGATAAGTATCTGCGCAATAATCATCAGGAATATGAAGAAAACGTGAGCGCTCTTAATCAATATCTGAAACAGGCTTTGATAAATCCAGAAAAATGTAAAGATATTAATGAAATACAAAAATGTCCGATGTTTTCACAGCTAAAAACTGCGCTTGATGAAAAGACAAATATACCGCTCACGCCGTCTGAAAATACCGAACTCGATGCATTATTATCCCGCGATGAAACGATTACGCCTTGTGTCGCCTTCCCTGTCGAATATCAGCTTAACACTTTCGACCTTATTAAAGGTATTTTCTGGCTTCTCATCTATTTTGGTTTCAGTTTTATCGTCGTGCCGTTAATCGGCGAGTTTTCTTTGTGGTGGGAAATTGTATACTTTGCCATTTGCAGCGGTTGTTTTGTTCCTTTACTGACCTACTTCACCCGCATCAAAAAATATCACAAAACTCGCATGGAAAATCCCGACTTTAAACGTTCACATGAACTCTATACTCGCCGTTTCCTCGACGAATGTTCTCAGAAAAAAATATAAGATTTATGCATTAATGAACAGGCAGCTCCAAATGCCTATATTAACTAAAATATTGCGGATTCTTAAGGGCTCAGCTCTTAAGCAGAGCCTCGACTGTGTTTATGTAACAATTCGTCTGATAAATGGAACTTTTTGTAGAATATATACAATTAATAACGATATGACAAAACACGCGGCCGATGTCGCAAAAATATAAAGATAAAGATGGTTCCCCGAATATGGAAACCACACATTTTGTATTGCATCAAGGATGGGGTAGTGAATGAGAAAGACGCCAAATGTTGCTTTCCCAAGCCATTGAATGGCATGGGACGATGTTTTGTTACCACATGCTTGTACGACAAATAAAAATATGGCTGCCGCAGGAATGAGCTCAAACAGGCTCAAAGCCGATACGAGGGAAAGACGGATATCTGGCGTATGGGGACGAATGAGATATTGCAAAATCGGGTGCAAAATGAGCATCGTTAGACCCGATATATACAATATAATTCTGTTTTTCTTTGCAATTTCAAAGGATGAAAGATACCATCCCAATAAAAGATAGGTTGTAAATCCGGTAAATAACGTCAGACAGTTTTCACTCGAAAATATCGTCGTTTCTAACAACGTGCCTTTGGTCAGAAAATTCGTAAATATCGGTAAAAATTGAACAAAAATGGCAATAATGACAAATGCTTGTATATATTTTTTATTGGCTTTCTTTGTGATGAGTTTCAAATAGGGAAGCATTAGATAGAGGCCAACGACCAGATACATATACCACAAAGCAACCGCCTGCTCTTTTGCATGAAGCATCATATCGACTGCGGCATACCATGATATTTCGTCGCCATGTATATACGGTATCAATACGTGATAATAGGCAGCATAGATGACAAGCCATGATGCAAGAATGATGAGAAATCGAACCAGATACATCCTGTAAAAAGGAACTGGTGCCATGTCTTCCCGCGTTTCCTGCAGCATGAGTGCCCCCGTAATCATGACAAATACGGGAACCGCAAATCGAACCGGTCCATTGATAATCCCGCTTAAGGTGTATTCTTCATCCGGAAAATGGTAATGCCGAATAAAATAGGACGTCGCATGGGTCAGAATAACGGCTAAAATGGATATGATGCGAAGTGCATCATAACTCAAAAAAGTCTTTTTTTTCATTTTGCCGTCTGTGTTTTCTGTTATTTTCTGTGCTTTTGTCATATCGGATGCTTTATTGCCTTTTATCAGTTTAATCCATGGAACCTCTGAATAAAACACAATTTAGGGGGTCCGGGGCAGAGCCCCGGAAAAACAAGTAAACATCTTAATTCAGACCCTCCCTATGGAACCTTATTAATTGACGAGATCGCGATAAATATTGAGGGAACGGTCTCTGCCTTTGTATGAACGATTATCATCGAATTGGGGATTGGGAACAGGTTTGAATTGATTGGATTGTGGATCATCGCATTTGAGTGGGGGATATTCGGTTTCAAGCCGTGCGCAGCATTCGCGTTGTCCGGCTGATTGAGGCGCCAGATTGCGGCAGCATTTTCGGAGAAACACACCGGTACTTCCCTCGCAGGCCAGCTTTTTGTCACAGCTGTAGGTCGTTTCAAGGCTGAGTGCGGCACAACAGGCTTCTTTTTTGGGGTTATCTTTGAGAGAAAGGCAATAATGTTTGCGTTCAAGACCGGTGAGCGTTCTATTCTCTTCGATATCATTGTCTATTTGAGTTAAATCAGGGATTTGAGTTTCATTAGTTGATGGTTCTGGCTGCAAATTGTTTTGAACTGGATTGATTTCAGTATGAGTATTGGACAATGCGTGTTGATTTTGCGTTTGGATAGAGGCTTGACGACTATGTAAGATGTGCAGTCCGATTTCGGGGGGAACGCCAAATCGAAATGCGGGCCCCCAGTAGCCGGTTCCACAGCTGACAAATGCGTATCGATTTCCGTTTTTATATAGGCCACGGGCATATTTATACATTGCATCGACGATATAACAGGCTGGCCAGAATTGTCCGCCGTGTGTATGTCCTGCCAAAACCAGGTCGGCGCCATTTTCAAACGAGATTTCGATAGAATAGGGCTGATGGACGAGCATGAGTTTGAATACATTGGCTGGGATATCATGCAGGGCTTTGGCCGGATCGGATTTCCAGCCGGGAACTCTGCGGTCACCTCGATAATCTATGGCGCCGCAAATGGCGATTCTGGCTCCATCTTTTTCTATATATTGGTGTTCATTGTCTAAAAATCTGATTCCCAATTGAGTCACAGCCTTGACCCAGCCTTTGCCATCCCAGCCGTGTTCGTGGTTTCCAGTGACATAAAAGACACCATACGTCGATTTTAACCCGCGCATTGGCTCCAGAATTCGAGAGACTTTCTCCGGAATGCCGTCGCCAATATCGCCTGTAATGACGATTATATCGGGTGTGAGGGCATTTGTTTGTCGAACAATCTCTTCGATATTGCTCAGGCTGATGGTGTTTCCCGCATGAATATCCGACAGATGGACAATGCGAAGACCGTCAAACTGCACAGGAAGATTGTCAAACGCCAGTTCTGTTGTGCGAACGGCTCGGCGGTGTTTCGTTTGATAGACAATGGTTGGCGCGCAAATTGCGGTTGCTCCTAAAACAGCCCATGTTCCGATGTGATTCATAAATTCACGTCGTGACTCGAGTTTGTCGATTTGCTGCGACAGTTTTATTTTTTCATCACTGCCAACTTTCAGGCTTTTGCACTGATGCTTTTTTATGGCTTTTTTCGCACAAAAAACACTCAACACGATGTCGCGCAATAGCACGATCCCAAGCAAACATAAGGCAATGGCCATGATATAATATCCGAACACTGCGGCGTCGTATAAGGAATTATCCGGTCCAAGGCGGTTCGGTATCTTGAGGGCAAACTCAAAACTCAGGCTGAGTGAGGCTGTAAAAATGAGCCACAGAATCCTTAGGCTTTTTCGCTTTACGAGCTTTTTGATCAGTCGAAAATAGACAATGACAGTAAACAGAATGGAGGCAAATAGGAATAAAAGTAAAAATCTCATACTAGAATGGAATGATAGATGGGTGGACTAAATTCTGAGCGATAGAAATCGATTCTGACGGAATTCAGTGAATTGTTTTGGTGGCGTCCTGTGGACGGCTGGCATATAAAATTCCACTCGTCATAACGGAGAAGGAGAACGTCACGCAGTGACAATGGGATGAGGCTGGCTCGAGAATCGAAGTGCATTTCATATAGCGAACTGAGGAATCGGGGCAACGCCCCGATTGAATAATAACAAATATCTTGAAATTCAGAACACTTCGATTTGAATATTATCAAAAATCGGTCCACAAAGACTGATTGGTTACTTCATGGTGGAATACGATTTCGCCTCGTTTTATGCGAATGCCGAGATCTTTTGGGGAACGGTTTGCGACAAGGCGTTTGATCGATGCGAATTTTTCGCAGTTTTCGTTTCCGAGAATTTCGTTCATAACTTTGGACTGTTCAAAGCAGTTAATTGCGTCGTAGATATTGCTTGGAAGCTTGTGGGTTTCGTTTGTTCTTTCCTCTTCCGGGATAGCGGGGTAGTCATCCATTGCGAGGTGCAGAAGGATATAGCTGAGCAGATAGGGATTGGCATCGGGGCCGACGCTTCGGAGTTCAAAGCGTGAGGATTTTTCGTTGCCCTTGGGAAGACGGATGATTGCGGTTCGGTCATTGGTCGAGACACGAATCGCATTGGGGGCTTCAAAGTTGGGATCCAGGCGGCGATAGCTGTTGACTGAACTGTTTGCCACGAGGCAGAAGTCGTTGGCATGATAGAGGATTTTATCCACGACGTGCCACCCAAAGGAGGAAAAATTACCCGGTCCTTTCGGGTCAAACATGAGGTTTTTTCCGTTGTGAAATATCGAAATATTGGCATGCATGCCCGAACCGTTGACTTTCATCATGGGTTTGGGAAGGAAACACGCCGTCATTCCGTTCATTCCGGCAATTTGACGCGCCAGGAGTTTATAGAGCTGAACTTGATCGCATGCCGTGAGCGGTTCTGTGCAGCGATAGTTCAATTCAAACTGTGACGGGGCAACTTCCGGGTGGTCCTTTTCGTTTTCAAATCCGAGTGCGCGCTGAGCTTCTGCAAAGTGATCGATAAAGAGTTTGAGCGGCGTATTGGGAAGCGTATGGAAATATCCGCCGTCCGAAACATATTTAAAGCCGACATCGGCCTGAAAATTCTGTTCGGCATCGATTCCTTTGAACAGGAAGCCTTCGACTTCAAATGCCAGTTTTGTGTCATATCCCGACTCGTAAAGCTGCTTGTTGTATTGTTTGAGAAGCCCCCGGATATCGCCGGAATAGGGATTGTTGTTGACATCTTTGACGAGGCCGAAAACCATGACTTTTCCGGGGCCAAAGATATCGCTGGGGAGCCATCGGAAACTTCCCCAGTCGATTTCAAGGCACAGGTCCGATTCGCGCTGGCGCGAAAAGCCATGAATTGAAGAACCGTCAAAAGTCAGGGAATCATACGACTGTTCGAGGAACTTTTTGTCGTAGTCGAGCATGTGAAACCGGCCTTCGAGGTCTGAAAAACATACCGTTACGGCTTTGAGCTGGTTTTCATCGTGAAGATAACGAAGATACTTTTCTCGCAGGTAGTCGTCCGGAACGTGATTTTGGACATCGGATTTGGCCTCGAGATTAAGGGCTTCGAGTTCTTCGTAGGGAATTTCTTTAAAGTTGCGTATTTTGAGCATTATTGACCCGTTTTCAAAAGAAAGAAAAAATGCCTGAAAAAAAGGGCGCCTGTGTTTACGTCGAATAATCGGTCATGTCATGAAAAATCGGTATATTTCGTTCGAACCTTGTTACTGCTCAGCCAGGGTTAATTCATATATCTATTGAATATGGCGTATTTCGCAATTTTTAGGCAGAAATTGATGAGAGCCGGGGGGGCCGAGAAGGCAGGCGTCCGGTGGACGGCTGGCATCGC
>JAZRVP010000098.1:0-3603 GCA_045599245.1 Myxococcota bacterium | reverse complement strand
CATGCCTGAGGTCGAGGTTCCAAGATATGCTTGGTGTAGGATAATGAAGTATATGTAAGTGAAAGTGGTGAAAAGTATTGAATTTTATGCGTATGTCGTTGTTAAAGACTGAATGAATTTCGAAAAAATGTTTCAATTTATGGTTGACCCAAAAAGATGGGAGAGTAGAAAGGGAGTTCGAACCAAAAGGGACGAGAAGCGTCCGTAACATAATGATGGAGGGAATTATGGACAATGTAGTTGCAGTCGTATTGGGAGGAGGCCGGGGCAGTCGCCTGTTTCCTTTAACGCATGAAAGGGCGAAGCCTGCGGTTCCGCTATTTGGCAAATATCGCCTTATTGACGTTACGCTTTCTAACTGCATCAACTCTGGCATAAACCGGGTTTTTTTGCTGACGCAGTTTTTAAGTGCCAGCCTCCATCGCCACATCATGATGGCTTATAAATTCGACAATTTCTCGAAGGGTTTTGTCGAAATTCTGGCGGCCGAACAGACCGAGAGCGGTCAGGACTGGTTCATGGGGACGGCGGATGCCGTTCGTGCCACGCTCCATCACATCATGCATTTTGCGAGTGAAGAAACACTGATTTTATCGGGCGATCACCTGTATCGAATGGACTATTCGAAGATGGTGGAACGCCATCGTCGGATGGATGCAGGTCTGACGATTGCGGTTTATCTTGTCAATCGCGAGGATGCATCGAGAATGGGACTTCTTCGCGTGAATGAAGAAGGGTATGTTGTCGAGTTTGTTGAGAAGCCAAAAGACCCCGAAGTCATTGAACGTTTTCGCGCCCCTGATTCGATGTGCCATCAGGTCGGATTGAATCCAGAGGATGGGTGGTATCTGGCGAGCATGGGGATTTATGTGTTCCGTAGCAAGGTCCTTCAGGACTGTCTTCAGGGGAAGGATAACGACTTTGGAAGCCAGATCATCCCCGGCATGATAGGAAGCGTCAAGATTGCGACGCATCTGCACGAGGGGTACTGGGCGGATATCGGGACGATTTCTGCATTTTACAAGGCCAATATTCAGGCGACGCAGGTCAATCCTCCGTTCCCGCTTTATTGTCCGCGTCATCCGATTTTTACGCACATGCGTTCGCTTCCGCCTGCCCGCATCATTCGTTCGGCCATCCGCGACAGTCTCGTGGCTGAAGGCACAGATCTCCACGGAGCCATCATTTCCGATTCGGTTATCGGTGTTCGAAGCATCATAAGGCCGGGAGCGACGCTCAAGGAAGTCGTCATGCTTGGTGCCGATTATTATGAAGAAGAAAATCCGAAATTCCTCACGGGGGAGGAACATCCGGATATTCCGCTCGGTATCGGTAAAAATGTGACGATTGAACATTGCATCATCGATAAAAATGCGCGCATTGGCGATGATGTCATCATTCGTCGTCAGCCGGAAGACATGAACTATGATGGAGAGTTTTATTATGTGAGAGAAGGAATCACGGTTATACCGAGAGCCGCAGTGGTTCCGCCCAAAACGCTCATTTAGTGAAGGTTTGTCAGAACCCTTTTATTTTGGGGGAAATCAGGCACCGCTTTATGCGGTGCTTTTTTTTTTCATTTCTGCTTGGTGCGTAATTTGATAAAAAGCAAAGATTTGTGACTTTTTTTTTGGGGGGGGGAAACTGGTTTTTGAATGGCAACTCAGATGATTGGAGTTTAAAGGTACGGCGATGCGCGGCGCAACAGTAGCACTTGTCTATGCCATGAAAAAAAAGGTGTCAGGCTCGAACAGAAAGTTCCTGTTCTGGTTTACGCTCATCATGATCGTTCTGATGATCGTGTATTCGATGCTGTTCCAGCTTTTTATGCTGACGGAAGACCGGGAATATTCGATCGTGACAGGTTTTTACTGGACGCTTGTCGTCATGTCGACGCAGGGGTTTGGTGATATCGTTTTTGAGTCGGATGCCGGGAAAATCTTCACGATTATCGTCAATCTGACGGGCATTATTTTCATGCTTGTGCTTTTGCCGTTTGTCATCATTGAGTTTGTTTACAACCCGATTATGGATGCCCAGAAAGAGGCGTATGCGCCGCGTTCTTTGCCTGACAGCATTCAGGATCACGTGTTGCTGACGTATTTTGACGATTCGGCAGAGGCATTTATTGCGCGTCTCAAACAGCATGGCATTCCATACGCGGTCATTGTCGAAGAGGTATCAGAGGCCTATCGTCTTCGCGACATGGGAATCAGTGTTCTTGTCGGAAATCTGCGCCAGCCGCAGACGTATGTGCAGGCACATGTAGAGAAAGCACTTCTCGTTGCCGTTACATCGGAGTCGGATCCGATCAACACAAATATTGTTTTTGTCGTTCGTCAGGTCTGTGAAAAGGTTCCGATTGTGTCATTTGCGAACCATGTCGACTCGATTGACATTCTGGAGCTTGCGGGCAGCAACGAGGTTCTGGATATCAGCGATTTGATGGGCAAGGCGCTTGCGCGGTCGATGTCAAATGATGGTGCTGCTGCGCATATCATGGGCAAAATTGAGGATTTGCGCATTGTCGAGGCGCGTGTTTCAGGGACCGAACTCGTTGGAAAGACGCTCAAAGAAGCCGATCTCGGCCGAAAGCTCAGTGTTACGGTTATTGGGGTATGGGAGCGAGGCAAATTTGAGCTGGCCGGGCCACACACGCGGATATCAGAGAATTCGATTTTGTTGATGGCTGTAAGTGATGCGCAGCTCAAGGCTTATAACGAGAAATTTTCGTCGGAAGCCGAACCGGGATCCGGTGTTGTCATCCTTGGAGCGGGCCGGGTTGGTCTTTCAGCTGCTCGCTATTTGCAGGAAAAAGGTACACCGTTTACCATTCTCGACAAGTCAGAGCCGAGTGGTCGCGAGTGGCTTGAATTCAATCAGAATATTGTGTTTGGTGATGCGGCAGATTTGAATTTCCTTCGTTCGACGCTCTTTTTTGAAGCCTCGGCAATGCTCATTACGACGCATGATGATGATATCAATATCTTTTTGACACTGTATTTCCGAAAGCTTAGACCGGAAGTGCAGATCATTGCGAGGGCAAATTCGGAAGGCAATGTTTCGATGCTTCATCGTGCAGGAGCCGACTTTGTTTTGTCAACCTCGACGATGGCTTCGTCTATGCTTTTCAACAATCTGAAGCAGGGGCATTTGTACACGATGGTTGAAGGTCTGTATGCGATACAGATAAAAGTCCCGCCGAAGATGGCTGGAAAATCCCTCATCAACCTTCAGTTCCGTGCTCTGACGGGGTGTTCAGTCATTGCCATGGTGGTGGACGGGACGTGTATAATCAATCCTTCGCCTTATGAACCGCTTCGCGAGGATGCCGAAATTATTCTCGTTATGACGCCGGAGGCTGAAGAAAAGTTTGTTCGATATTATGGGAGCAAACTCCCGATGCTTCCGGAAAATATTAAGAAAAAAGCTTGAGTTGGGCATTGCTTCATGAAAGATAGTTGTTTTGTGGCGAATGCAGTTCAGTCTGCATGGCGCAGTAAATTGGCCGTATTTTGTCCCATTTTTATGCGAATGATGCGGGGGTGTGTCCAGCTTGGATTAATTCTGGCGCTGGGGTGTATTTTTTTCGTCTCTCCGGGG
>JAZRVP010000097.1:0-8387 GCA_045599245.1 Myxococcota bacterium | reverse complement strand
TGAAATGAGCGGTCGAGGCGTTGTGCACAACGCCTCGACCAACAGGCTCGGGAAACGAAGTTCATTTCATATTGCGAACAGAGGACAGGGGGCAAAGCCCCCCAAAAAACAAGTAAATAATCTTTAATCAGAGGTTCCCTAAGGAAGGTCTGAATAAAACGTTATTTTAAAACAAAAATTGATGAGAGCCGAGGTGTACTCCGGGCGAGGAATCATAGTGAGCCTTCTTGTCAAATTATTTCGTAAATTCAAAAAATACCTGATACGGAAGAATATTTTCGATTTCACGATTTAGCTTCAACCCTGCTTCCTGGGCATAACTGATGATTTTGTCTTTAGGAATTTTTGCACTTTCCGGCGGCCCCTGAGGAATATCCCCCTCGTGGAATTCGATCATATAGAATCGACTTCCCGCCTTCATTTGATTTGAAATATGCGTCAGCCATTCAACAGGATTGGAAACGTGATGCAATACGTCACACATAAAAATAATATCCACATCCTTGGGTATTTCAGGCTTTCCTGCATCGATAAACTGCACTTCGACATTCTGGATATTTTCCATCATGGACTTATGGTGAATATGTCGAATCATTTCCGGTTCGACATCACCAGCATAGACATGCCCCCCATTTTTAAGACGTTTTGCCATGGGAAATGTAAAATAACCAGAACCTGCCCCAAGATCAAAAACGCGTTCACTGCCAGTCAGTCCCAGAGCATTGATAACTTCTTCGGGTTTCTGCCATTGCGCTCGATCTTCTCTTTCCAAAAACTGGATATACATTTCAGTCTGTTCAAACGGCTTTACCTTTGTTGGATCAAGTCCGGCTTTTCGCAACGGACAATCAACGGGCGGATTTGACGGATCATGCACAAATGGTGCTTTTTCCACCTCGGCTGTCGCGGCAGGAACAGGTACAGCTTCATCCACTTTGGCAACAGCTTCCGGGGCTGCCGGAGAAGAAGCACTTTCGACTGCCTGCCCTCCCTGCCCCGTTTCAGCCGTCGAGTCTGCCTGCCTGGATTGACAACCGGTTAGTCCCAAAACTGCCATAGAAACCACCACAACAAACCACTTAAAAACCGACATTTTTCGCTCCATATCAAATCACATTCACCAACATGGCAAATGTATTCAGCAAACGCATCATTGCGTCAACAAATTTCCACATTCTGTTTTTTCAAATTCTTATTCACCCCGGCGCCACAAACCAATCTCAAAGCCAGTTTCTATGCGACATTCAGCATTTTCTCACACTTCATCACGAGTAACACTCGTATCCCCTTTCCCTTACTCGCTCAATGCGATTTTCTTGATGACTTCAATATCCCCATCCAGAACGAGTTCCGGGATATTTTTAAACATTGTATGATGACCAAAGCCGCCATAGAGCAGCTCTGCTTTAGCCTCCTCCCGCGACCACTGATTAAACACGATCCGATAATAGGCTGTAATGAGCCCCGTTCGATCCGACCCGTGTCGGCAATGAATCAGTACAGGCTTTTCTGCTTTATAAATTGCGTTCAAAACCTTGCCGACATCTTCCTGTGTCACACTTGTTGTATCAAGTGGAATATGAATCAGCTTGATCGACGTGGGCTCTTTTTTAGCCAGTTCTTCATCATTATCACTCTCGCGAATAGAAATGATCGTCTTTATCCCCAATTTTTCAGCCGAAACAAAACCACCGCTCTCCGGCTGTCCCGAACGATAATAGTCTGCATCGACTTTATTCAAATTATCAAGTCCTTCCGCCATCATCGCTTCAGCCCAGTCGTGTTCAAAACACGTATATTTTTCATCAATCATTCGGGCATTCACACACGGCTTGTCACTGTATGAAGACGCCTCTTCCGGTGATAATTCAACCGTTTTTGAACTCGTACAGGCCAGGAGTAGCCATGAAATAACGCCTATCGATGTCATCCCGAATATTTTATTAGTATTCATTCCCAATAATCCTTACCACTCAATTCAGTTTGAAGTAAAAGCAGTTCTGATGATATGCCTGACAACTAATCACTGCTAATATATGCATAACATGAGAATAACAAACAATCTACAAGTGACTTTTTATGTCTTCGATTATTTCCCTGATAAGTGCATTAAAGATGCTAAGGAAGGTCTGAACAAGACGTTATTATATGGCAGAAAATGAGAAAAGCCAGGGATTGCCCCTGGCGAGAAAAAAAAATCAGGCAGACCAAAAGTCTTATACCAACTAAAATTGGAGGTTTCCAAAGAACTCAGTCATTTGGTGGAGTCTGGGGCAAAGCCCCAGAAAAACAATTATTCAGCAGTTTCCGTTTTAGCTTTTTCAAATAAAAACGGATAAACGATATTCATTTTACCCTCTGTCGGAACTGGAAATGACCAGCTCTTGACAACTTCCACTAAACAATCTTCGAGGTTTTTATTGTTCATCGTCGTTTCTTTCACAGAAGCGTCATCGACCTTGCCCTGTTCATTGACTGTCCAGGACATCGTGACGCTGCCTGCCAAATCCTTGTTATTTGCGAGTTCTTTCTCATAACAAGCCTTAAGAGCGGATGAATTCTGTTCGACAATTATTTGAATCATACGCTTGGTTGGAACTTGAGCCGCATCATCGGCATTGGCAGCATCATCGGCATTGGCCGCGTCATCGGCTTTGGCCGAAGAAAATTCAAATGGATATTCGACAATCGCTTTGCCATCAGTCGGAGCAGGGAATGACCAGGTTTTAATAGTCTCAACCAGACAGTCTTCGACAGTTTTATCGTTTAGAGTTGTTTCTTTCACAGAAGCATCTTCGACGCGACCTTGTGCATTGAGCGTCCAAACCATTGTAACATTTCCGGCCAAATCCTTGTTATTAGCGAGTCCTTTTTCATAACAGGCATTAACGGCGGATGTATTTTGACGAACAAGCATTTGAATCATACGCTTGGTTGGAACTTTGGCTGCATCATCGGCTTTGGCCGCATCATCAGCTTTAGCTGCATCAACAGCTTTGGCCGCATCATTAGCTTTAGCCGCATCATCGGCACCAGGCTTCTGGCCGCATCCTGTCAGGCCAAACCCCAAAATCGCTGCACCAACGCACAATCCCCAAACCATCGAATTAGTTTTGTAATTTCTCATTTCAATTCTCCTTTTTTTGGGAGGCTTAATCATCAGGCTTTTAATGGAAACCACATCGCCCCTTTTGCGTATGTGCTAAAAACAAGTGATTAGGCGCCTGTAATGTGTTTTACATTACTCTGTATCAAACTTTACTTTCTTATTTCAACTTCCCATTCTTGTATCACGTTTTCTTAATTTGTCGCAATCAGTTTCGTCACCATTTTTGTATTTGTCCCCCGGCTTTCCTCATTTGATGTTACTATTCAATCGGGGCTCTGCCCCGATTCCTCAGTTCAAAAGGGGACCCACCCCGGCTTTTCTCATTTATTGACTTATTATTGTGTTTTATTCATAGGTTCCCTAACGTATTTGAACAGTTGGAGTATTATTTATCCATTTGATGGTTCATTGGATAACGCGGCGGTAGAACCGTTGGGGACAACGGTTCATACGACGCGCCGCCTGGCGTATTGGCCTGCGGACAATAGCCAGGCAAATTCATGTTACGCGGCGGTAGAACCGTTGGGGACAACGGTTCATACGACGCGTGACCTGGCGTATTGGCCTGCGGACAATAGCCAGGCCCCTTCCAATATCGCAAATAATGAATGAAAAAATCATAATAACATGGTATATTTTTTGCCGATTACGTGCGGCCTTTTTTAGCAGGGCCGCCATTTTTTTTGTTCAATTGGAGCGCAGGCTCCCTCAACGGCATATTTCGCCATATAAATAAGGATCAACGGAATGAAAAGATACGTCGGGATTGACGTCGGAGCTGAAACACTAAAACTCGTCGAACTTCATGAGGACAACGGCAGCATAACCATTGCATCAAAACAACGCATTGCCCACCATAAGGCACCGACAGCAGCCCTTCGCGAAGCCCTCGAAAAGATGAATTTTGAATCGATCGACGCCATCGGCGTCTGCGGACGTCTCGGCAGACTTTTCAAGATCATGCAGATTCCTGAAAAACAAGCCAGAAGTGCCGGTTTCCGCTACCTCGTCGATGACCAGCCTGTCACGATCGTTTCCATTGGCTCTCACGGCTTTTCCGTCCTCGAAATGCGCGACGAAAAACACGAAATTTACCGCGAAAACACGCGCTGTTCACAGGGTACCGGCAACTTCCTGATGCAGCTCGTCGAACGTTTTGGTCTTACCGTTGAAGAAGCCAGTGCCCTGTGCGAAGACGTCGAAGATCCCGCCCCTCTGTCCGGCCGATGCCCCGTCATTCTCAAAACCGACATGACTCACCTGGCCAATGCCGGCACCTCCCACGCCCGCATCGTTGCCGGCCTCTACGATGCCGTCTGCGAAAACGTCCAGGTGCTTATCAAACCGGCACTCTGCCCCCACCGCATGCTCCTGACCGGCGGCGTCATGCAGTCCGTCCGCATTCAGCACCATTTCGGCCGTTACTGCGAAAAATATAATTTTGAACGCGTCGCGCTCGACGGCGACCTCGGACTCTACATCGACGCCATCGGCTGCGCTCGACTCGCGGCTTCTCACGATGCCAAACCCACAACACTCGACGACATCTTCTCCGTAAAGGTCGAAAAACATATCGAACACATTCCCAACATCGCCGAATCCCTCAAACACGTTCGCCGAATCCCCATGCCCGGGCTTCCCAATGCCGCTGACCGCCCCAATGCCCGTCTCATTCTCGGTTACGACATGGGCTCGACAGGCTCCAAAGTCGTTGCCATCGACGCCGATGACGGCTCCATGGTCTGGGATGCCTACGAAAACACCAAGGGCAATCCAATCGGAGCTGCACAGGATTTGACACGACAATTTTTGTCCTCCGCCTGGGCAAAAAATCCCGTCATCGCCGTTGGCGCCACCGGTTCTGGCCGTGAAATCGTCGGCTCCCTCCTGAGCGTCTGCTACACTTCTGCCCCTGTCTATATCCTAAACGAAATTGCCGCTCACGCCGAAGGCGCCGTCTCATACGATCCCCGCGTTGACACGATATTCGAAATCGGCGGTCAGGACGCCAAATACATCCGCATCGTCGCAGGACGCGTCATCGACGCTGCCATGAACGAAGCCTGCTCCGCAGGAACCGGCTCCTTCATCGAAGAACAAGGAAAACGCTTCAACGGCGTCAAAGACGTCCGGGACCTCGCCCGCATCGCTCTGACCGCCGAATCCGCTTGCTCCCTCGGTCAGCACTGCTCCGTCTTTATGGCCGAAATCATCGACGAAGCCGTCGCTACAGGTGAAAAACAGGAAGAAATCATCGCCGGAATCTACGATTCCATCATTCAGAACTACCTCAACCGCGTCAAAGGAAGCCGCACCGTCGGGTCCGTCATCTTCTGCCAGGGAATGCCCTTCGCCAGTGACGCCCTCGCCGCTGCTGTCGCACGACGAACCGGTTCTGAAGTCATCGTTCCACCAAATCCCGGCACCATCGGCGCCCAGGGCATCGCCCTGCTCGCTCGTCGTTACAAAGTCCAGGGACACGACGATTTGCCCGCTCTCGATATGTCCCGTTTCCTCGGCGCTGAAATCGTCAAAAAAGACACCTTCGTCTGCAACTCCAACAAAGGCTGCGGCGGCGCCGGTAACAAATGCAAAATTGAACGCATCCTGACACACCTCGAAGGCAAAGAATCACGCTTTACATGGGGCGGCGGATGCTCCCTCTATGACAAAGGAACCGGACGCATCAAACTCCCAGACCTCGCACCTGACCCCTTCCGCGCTCGCGAAGAATACATCGACAAACTCATCGCTGAACTCCCATCCAACGAAAACGGAAAACTCATCGCCATGAGTGAAGAGTTCACAATTAAAAGTCTCATCCCATTCTTTGCTACCATTCTTGCTGAACTCGGCTATCGTCTCGACATCTTCCGACGCGCCGATCAGACCATCCTCAAACGCGGTATCGAAGAAGCAAACATCCCGTTCTGCGCACCCATGCAGCTCTTCCACGGCATTACTTCAACCCTGCTCGATCGAAAACCCGATATTCTCTTCCAGCCAATGCTTCTGAGCACGCCGGCTATGGGCGATGAAGATCGTTCCGTGCTCTGCCCCATCGTTCAGGCAGCACCCAAAATGAACTTTTGGGACACAAAATGCTCCAAATCTTCATCCGTCCTCGAAACCACACGATTCTTCTCCCCGATCATCGACTTCCAGCCCGGCGACATTCACGGCGCTCAGTTCAAAAAAACATGCCGAAAAATGGTCGCAGAACTGCTCGAAAAATCCGAGGAGGAAACGAGAGATCTCTTCGAGCGCGTCTTTGAAAAATCCGTCCGTGTTCAGGCTGAATTCGACGAACAGATGCTCAAAAATGGCGATGAAGCCCTCGCATACTGCATGGAACACAACATTCCCGCTGTCGTCGTTCTCGGCCGCGTTTACACAATTCACAACAAAGTTCTCAACTCCAACGTCCCCGCAATTCTGCGCGAACAAGGCGCCATCGGCATTCCTATCGACTGTTATCGCCTGAACGCCGATGTGCCTTTGTTTAAGACGATTTTCTGGGGCTATAGCCAGCGAAATCTTCGTTCGGCTCATCAGGTTCGACGCACAAAAAATGTCTACACCGTCTGGTGCTCCAACTACGCATGCGGCCCCGACAGCTTCTCGCTGCATTTCTTCAATTACATCATGGAAGGAAAGCCATACGCGGTCATCGAAACTGACGGACATTCGGGTGATGCCGGAACGCGAACGCGTATCGAAGCATTCCTGCACTGCGTCCGTGAACACATCGCAAAAGGCGGTGATATCGGCACGCCTCACGAATTCATCGAAATCGAACGCAAAAATACCAATCTCAATAAGGCTTTGTCCGAAAAACAAACCATCATCATTCCTCGACTCGGCCCTGGCGCCCGCGCCCTTGCCGCAACACTTCGCGGACTCGGTTATGACGCTGAAGCCATGGCAACACCGACTCGACACACACTCGCTATCGGCCGAAAATACACTTCCGGCAAAGAATGCGTCCCAATGACTCTCACTCTCGGTGCCCTCATTGAACGCGTCGAAAATGACCCCGATATAAACCGTAAATTCGCTTTCCTCATGCCAATCGGACGCGGACCATGCCGCTTCGGTAACTACAATCATCTCCATAAAGTTTCCATGGAACGCCTGGGACTCGATAATCGTGTCGACGTCTGGTCGCCTTCTGACAACAACTATTTTGAAGGCATTGATGGCGGTACGGTGGCGCTGGCTTACTGCGGTTTCGTCGCAGCTGACCTCCTCCTGTCCATGCGCTACGATGCACGCCCAGCCGAAGTCCAGAAAGGCGCCGTCGATGCCCTCTACGAAAAACTCGCCCAGGAACTCGACGATCTCCTTGAAACAAAAGCCGCCGAAGACGGCTCTCTGGCATGTGCCGCCAAGGAAATCGCTCTCGGTCGTTTCTACGGCCTCAAGAAATTCCTCTCCGATGCCGCTACCGCATTTAAAGCCCTCCGAAAACCCGGCGATCTCCCTACTGTCATCGTTACCGGCGAAATTTACGTCCGTTGCGACCCATTCGCCAATGACTTCGTCATCGATCAGCTCCAGGCTCGCGGTATCCGCGTCAAACTCACACCATTCTACGAATGGCTCGACTATCAGGAATACATCAATACTCAGGTCGGCATTCCTCAAACCTGGGAAAACTGGTTCTCGGCAAAAATTCAGGTCTATATCCTCGAAACAATGTTCAATACAGCCGGTAAAATTATGGGCTGGAAAAAGCTCCATCGCGCCAAAGATCAGCTCGAAGTCGCCGAAGATTTCGTCCGCTATCAACTCGAGGGTGAAGCCGGTCTCACACTCGGCGGCGCCATCTGCGAGTGGAACGACAACGAAGTTGATGCCGTCCTCTCCCTCGGCCCACACGAATGCATGCCGACTAAAATTGCTGAAGCCCAGTTCTTCCACGTCTCGGAAACAATGGGACTTCACTCCGAAACACTACACCTCAACGGCGATCCCGTCGATCCCGTCACTATCGAACACTTCGTCTACGAAGTCCGCGAACGCTTCGCTGAACGCGCAAAACGACGTGAACTCCACCCTGCTCACGAGGAAACAAAACTTGAAATCGCAAAAGATTTCCTCAAAGAGCTAGTACGAGGAATGCCGTTCAGAAACATTTAGTATACCTCTGATACATGATTGTTTCAACGCTGAAAAACTAAACCAGAAAAGGAATTTTACCATGTATCAGAAAGACAGGATTTTTAAGAAGATCGACTTCTTCGAAAACAAGACAGAATGGCTCGGAATACCACTT
>JAZRVP010000096.1:0-11315 GCA_045599245.1 Myxococcota bacterium | reverse complement strand
GAGTGGCTGATAAGCTGCGCCGGATTTAACTACGCCCCACGCTGTCATCGGCATAAACTCGCTGCGGCCGATTAATATGGCTACAAATTCATTCTTTCCGATAGCTTTTTGGTGAATATATGAAGCAATGCGATCGGTTTTATCCCAGAAATCGCGATACGTGATTTTATTATCCTTATAAACGACAGCCGTGTTGTCGGGATGCACTATGACTTGTTCGTGCAATAAATCGATGACGGATTTTGACTTGTCATAAGGTGTTTCTGTCTGATTAAAGACATCAAGTTGTTTACAAATACGGTCCGAAATTAATGGAATTTGTTTGAGTGAAGCACATTTCATCATGCCGTTCACGATCATTTCGACCATTTCTGCCAGGCAAAGTATCGTCGATTCCTGATACATGCACGATTTGTAATCGATCTGGAACCAATATGCCTTAGCAGATTTGAAGACTTGGAAGCTGATATTCGCGATGGCTTCGCCTGTTTCAAGGGGGATGCTGTCGGCAATTATACCGTCGAGTTCAAGACCGTGATGCAGTTCGGCCTGATAGACGAACATGATATCGGATTTTACACCGAGTTCTGAAGCAATTCTGACAAAAGAAGCGTGATCATTTCGGATATAGTTGAAAAAATTGTCCTGGAGCGGCCGTAAATAATCTTCAGGCGCATCTTCTTCATTAATTTTTATATAGATTGGCAGGGTTCTTACGAACATTCCAATTGTATTATTGAGATGAGAACTGTGGCGACCGTTATTGACCGAACAAAACAGGGATTCACTCTGTCCTGTAAATTTCGCCAAAGCATAGCCGAATGCACCCAGAAACACTGTATTAACAGTCAAACCGTTAATTTTGGTATATTTGTCCATATCGGCAAGTGAGATGGACGTATGGTAGTTCTGACGAATGGATATGTTGCTTGGTGGGGCATCGGGGGTATCAACAGACAGATTGGAATCAACCTCAACTCCGCTTAGTCTTGTTTCGAAGTAGGAAAATGCTTTCTTAAATGATTCGGAATCGGCATTTAGTTCTTCAAATTTGGCAACCATTAGCGGTGTTATTTTTTCGATAGCAAGGGGGTTGCCTTGATAGGCATCCGAAATTGCGTGTTTTAGAATGGTAAGCGAAGAACCGTCGAACACGATGTGATGCATATCGAAGAAAAGCCAGATGGATGCTTCTGTTTTGATGATCTCAAATCGGTATAGCGGCCCATGAGTAAGATCAAATGGTTTTGTGAAAGAAGATTTGTGTGATGAAATGTCTTTTTCTTTTAAATTTAAGATATGAATATTGGCCTGAATGTTTTCATCACGAATCACGCAAGGAATGTCGTGTTCGAATTTAATCCGAAGTTTGAAAGCGCAATGGTTGTTGATGACAGTCTTAATAGCGGATTCAAGTTTGTTAACTGATATGCGATTACCTTGGAAACGATAGCATATTGGGTTGTTGTACATGAGCGCATTCTGCTTCTGAATACATTCGAGATAGATGCCCATTTGACTATCACTGAGCGGTGCCTGAACGATATCCGTGGGAATGTCGGAATAATCATCGCTCTGGGAAACATTAACTAATTTAGCAATTTCGCGCGGAGTTTTTCCATTTAAAATATCGAGGCTGGAAAGCTTATATTGTGAACAGGCTTTTGCAAGAAGGACTGTTTTGAGCGAATCGCCGCCCATGCTGAAGAAGTCGTCATCAATACCGATGTCATCGATTTCGAGAACCGATTCAAATCCATTGCAAATTGCTTGCTCTATTTCGTTTGTTGGGGCTGCATAATCAGACTTATACTGACCTATTTCAGGGGCAGAGAGTGATTTGTAGTCGAGTTTTCCGTTCAGATTTTTAGGCAATGACTCCATTCGAATAAAGAATAGCGGAATCATGTAAGCCGGGAGCTTTTTAGCGATTTCACGGCGAAGATAATTACTTGAAACTGGTGTATTTTCAACATAATATGCGCATAAAAAGGCACTTTTGGGATTTTCAAATCCTTTGACGGAACATTCTTTAATTTCAGGAATTACATTGAGAACAGCTTCGACTTCGCCTGGTTCAACACGCTGACCGTTAACTTTGAACATCCAATCCTTTCGGTTTACATAAATGATATTGCCATTCGGAAGGCGTCGTCCGATATCATTTGTGTGAAACATTCTCTCGAATCCATCTATGGTTTTAAAAGGGTTGGGGACAAAGGCTTTTGCAGTTTGGTCAGGTAGATTGATATAACCATTTGCAAAAATACCAGTGACGCAGATTTCACCCTCATCGGAAGGATTACCATTTTCATCAAGAAGGTAAACGTTAATGCCTTCTGGCGGCATTCCGATGGGGGTATTGTCATACAGTTTGTCAAGTGTAAATGTACAGATTGGACCGACAGTTTCACTACTTCCATAAAAATTAATAATTTTGAATTTGTCAGAAAATACATTGGCTGCTTTTTCTCCAGCGATCATGACCAGTCTAAGGCTGTTGCCCTTGGGTGTTAGTTGCCTGAGCATCCTTGGATTCAATAGTACAGTGGAAATATTATTTTCATACAAAAAGTCTGATAATAGAGAAACATCTTTTCGAACCATATCAGAAATGATGACAAGGGATGAGCCGCTTGTCAGTGCTATCATCAGATCGCTTAAACAGGCTGCAAAGGTAAATGGAAGAGAAATTCCATAAATATCTTTTTCTGAGATGCCTGTATAGTTTATTAAGCGCCAGCATGAGTTGCTGATACTCTCGAATGTATGTAAAATACCCTTTGGGTTACCCGTTGAACCGGAAGTATAGATTACGTACGATGGGGTCGTTATAGGAACGGATATAAATGTTTCAAGCGGCTTATCAACATGGCATGAGGCTAAAAAATCTGAAGTAATGATGGTTTTGGGGTTACAGTCATTTTTAATATAATCTAGACGTTCCTTAGGATAGTCACTATCAAGAACGAGAGTCGCACAGCCTGCAAACCAGACGCCAATCATTGCAATGACGTATTCTTTGCATCGTGGCATTTCTATGCCGACTATATCGCCTGGTTTTAATCCCATTTTAATGAGTTTCGCTGTAATCCGAAGGGATTGTTCTCGCAGTTCACGATATGTCAGGCTGCCACTGTCATCCTGAACTGCCAGTTTGTCCTGAATACGAAGTGAAGTCTCGAAAATGGTTGATACGACTGATTTCATTGTAACCCTTTTGTTTATGGCCATAACATTATGGCATTTGTAGTGTATTTTTATTAAGATTTTGTGTCAATCCGTATTAACAAGCCCCCCAGACGTTATAGCTCCTCCAGAGTGCCTCTGAACAAAATGATAATATAAAGAAGTAATTGTCGAGAGCCGGAGGTGGGGACCCGGCGAGAAATCATATTTAGGCAGCCACAAAAGCTTATACTGCCTAAAATATTGAGGTTCCAAAGGGCTCAGTCCTTTGGTGGGTCTGGGGCAAAGCCCCAGAAAAAAAACAATTAATCAGAACTTCCTTGGTTTACTATTCAGACCGAGACAAACAATAGAAATGTTCACACCTGCCCCTTCAGATATTGAAGTCTTCGCTCTTCCGAAAATTTTTCAATTGCATATCGCAGCATCGTTCTCGGCATAACCAAATACCGCGCCTTGTCTTCACCATCGGCCGCCGATTCGAGGTATGAACAAAGACGATTTTCATCATGCTTTCCAACTTCGCGAAGTGCCCAACCGGTCGCTTTGTGAATCAAATCGTGCCTGTGATGAAGCAGAATATCGGCAATGGCAAGTGCGTCATCAAATTGATCATGACGAACAAAAGTCATACAGCTCACAATGCCGATGCGCTGTTCCCAAATCGTTTTTCCATTTCGGGCCAGATGATATAAAATACTTCTGTCTCTGTTCAAAAGCCAGTTTCCCAGAAGTTCATAGCAGCTCAGGTCAACCAGATCCCAGTTGTTGATATACGCCGTATGTGACAGATAAAAATCGATGCATTTTTGCTGCAGTTCCGGCTGTTTTTTTGCGTGTTTGAATATCTGTACCAATACCAAAAGCGCGCAGAGCCGGATTTCGTGATATTCGCTGGTGATAAGCTCGTTCAAGTCTTCCAGCGTTGCCGTTTGCCAGTATTCCTTCACAACCTGCCGCGTTATCGGAACTTTAATGCCGAGGAATTTGTCGCCTTCACCATACTGACCTTTGCCGGTTTTAAAAAACCGGCTCAGATTTGCCACTTGTTCGTCGTCTTTCCTGGCCAGCATTTGATGATAAAGTTCTATCATGAGCATTCCATATTAATAAAAAAGCGTTTTAGACAAGTTAAAAAAATTCGTCAGCCACTGCCTTATTCACACGACTTGATTGCCGCAATATTCTTATGATATTCTGAATTCCAACGGGTGAGTTCCTGATTGAAGGACGATGCATTGCAAAACATACGGCTCATATCCTTAACATTGGATATATTCCATGCATCAAGCGGCTGATTAAAGGATTTAGCACCGACAAACATACCGGAAATATCCTCGACATTTGCAATATTCCACAAATCAAGCGGCTGGTTAAAGGATTCCGCATGAATGAACATATCAAACATCTTTTTCACTTTTGAAACGTTCCATGCATTGAGCGGCTGATTGAATGAGACCGCCCATTCGAACATCGCCTGCATCAGTTCGACGTTCGATACATTCCATTTTTCGATTGGCTGATTGAATGCCCTCGCCTCATGAAACATACCGGACATATTTATTAAATGAGAAACGTCCCAGCTTTCGATCGGCTGGTTAAATGACTTGGCATAAGAAAACATGTAGGACATATTTGTAACATTGGAAACATCCCATTTTTCTATTGGCTGATTAAACGATTCGGCCTTAGAGAACAATCTCTCCATATTCGTTACATTTGAAACGTCCCAGCGTTCAATTTTTCCATTAAATTGTTTACATTCAAGAAAGAAATCCTCCAAATCTGACAATTTGCCAGCATCTGGAATATCGATCGCGTTCATGTGAGCCAGTGAAGAATATTGAAAAGCTCCTTTTTTGAAACTGACCGGACCAAACGAAATGATATCGATGAGGTTATTATTATTCGATCGCTTTTTCCGACTTAGAGCCTCTGATTCGGCTTTAGTGGCACCATCAGAACTGCCATAACACTTTCCCCAGCCCTCGAGTTCACCGGAAATGGCGACATGAACCTCTCCGCCTGTTTTGTATTCGTGGGAAAGGATATTCCTAAAGGAATCCGGACATTTTTCGACTTTTTCTACCGTTCCATCCCCCCAATCCAAAGTAAAATTGCACTTTTCAGCCTCAACAACCGGCAATTCGACGCGCCCGCCGGCCTCAACACGCCATACCGTTTCAAATTTTTTCGAAGCACATCGTCCATCACTGCGGCAATAAAAGTCGCTGTTCACACACTGATCGTCCGAAGTGCATCGCGTCGAACATTGATATCCAATGACGCTGTCACAAAAACCGTCCTTTGCATCCGGTGCGGTGTCACAGTCGGCATAAACACGGCATTCCTTTCCCTGGTTTGCGGCCGTTTCAAAACTATCCAGCATGAGGTTATGATTATTGTCGCCTTCAAATTTTGTCAGAGCTTTTTCATCGACGTAAGCGGCATAAAACGCCTCTTGCTGGGCATGAACGACATCCTCTGCAGCTGCGTTATTCGCGCTTTCTGTGGGCGCATCATGACTGTCAGACAAAACCGCAGTGTTTTGTTCATCGACAACAGGCGCAACGACATCTGTCATCTGTGCTTTATTCGAACAGCCAAATGACGAAACGATGACACAAGTGATAAGCATGACAAAAATCGATTTGCCGAAACGACGTGCACGGCTTACGCATTTGAAACGATCGACGGAGAATATCCCCTGGTTGAAGTGTGCAATCAGCTCCGTCTTATCGACGTAAAACTGCGAATTATCGATGATCTGCTTAAATCTGTTCAATCTCGTATTCAGAAACAATCCCATTATGCTCCTCCGTAGTGCGTGTGCGCTAAACCTGAGGGAGTATAAACGATGGGAATACAAAGACAAAAAGAAAAACGCACCAGCCTGTGCATGCTGTTATATGTGCAAACAATCAAATTCGGAATAAAATGAGATGATATTTATATTTATATATAATGTACAAAAAATCACTGCGTATGCGTGCATGGCGGGGATTGCGGCGCGTACCCGATGTAAAAAAACACAAAATTCGCTATTTGGGGAAACACCCTGGCATGTCTCAATGCATGGTAACTTTTCCTCCTCAGAGGCTACAAGGGCCTGAAACACCCTGGCATGTCTCAATGCATGTCTATTGGATATTTTTTTAGGGCGAGCCTTTGGCTTTGGACATACGGCTCACCTGGCGGGGCTATCTCCTTCGTCGATACGCCCCGCCACGCGCCGCTATGTGCTCGCCGCTGTTCCGGGCGGCTGCGCGCATACGCGGCGCGAAATGATGTTATGGACGATTCCACTAAAACTTCAGCGATTAATACACTGGCACAGGGCCAGTCATATCAGCCCAAATCGGGCCACTTCATCATACTCATCGAGAATATCCTGATGGTAAAGCGGGATAATTGTGCCGTCAACGATGAATTGCATGACGCGCACCGTGGCGGATTTGCTATTTGGGGTTGGCAACGATGAATTTCAATAAAGGAACATCGTGATATAAATATGGAATATGAAAATATATATAATAAATTATGTATCATGTTGTGGGCTGGGGCTTGTCTTGTTGGGCAACAATATATCAATTTGCCGCGTATGGCTTTGCCATAGCGGCAAACATGCCGCCCGTATGCAAATAGGGCGGCACACACTCGCCATATCCAAAAATGTATGATAAACAGGTCCGGAAGAGGTTGTGGTCAAAGAAACGCGACTGCATCGGAGGCTTTTGTCATGTCAGAAAAATTATACCCGGGCGCATTATTGGAGAGTTACAAAGAGTTTCAGGAACGAAACGCGTATTACGTTGACAAAACGCTGTTTATTCAGCAGGTTTTAGAAAATCCCAACAAAGTCCAGCTGTACACGCGGCCAAGGCGTTTTGGAAAGACGCTGGCTTTGATGACTTTGAAGACTTTTTTGGAAAAAAAAGTCGAGTACGATGGCAGTCTGTTTGATCCGCGTCCTTATTTTGAGGGCAAAAAAATCATGGACTGCAGCGAGCGGATTTTGTCGAGAATGGGACAGCACCCGGTGATTTTTCTCACGCTGAAGGACTGCGGAAAACCTACATTTGAGCGTTCTCTTTTCAATTTCAGAGCAATACTAAGTGAGTGGTTCATTACATTCGCTAATTTTCTCGATACTGACAAGCTCATTCAATACGAAAAACAAAAATTTCAAGCGTATTTGGAATGTAGAGAATCGCAGGAAGACCTGGAGCGTTCTCTCGCTTTTTTGTCTAAAATGATTGTTAAAGTCACCGGCGTGAAGCCTTACATTCTCATTGACGAATACGATGTACCGTTGCAATGCGCTTATTTGAACGGCTATTACGATGAGATGGTTTCGTTCATTCGGTCACTGTTTAGCAGCGGGATGAAAACGAATGATGACTACTTCGAGAAGGCTATTTTAACCGGTTGCATGCGCGTTTCCAAAGAATCGATATTTACCGGATTTAACAATCTGGCGGTCTATTCGATATCGACAGAAATGGATCGCGAATATTTCGGGTTTACGGACGAAGAAGTTCAGGAAATGCTCGAATATTACGATATTAGTGAGCATTTGAATGAAATTCATGAATGGTATGACAGCTATCTTTTTGGAAACATACACGTATTCAATCCGTTCAGTCTTGTTCAATGTGTCGAAACATTATCCAAAGGATATAAGGACCCATTTCGCTGCTACTGGGTGAATTCGAGCGGCAATGACATCATTCGCGAACTTATCAGGCACCATGAATGCCGGGATGATATCGAGATGTTGCTTCATGGCGAGCCGATATACAAACCGATATATGAATCAATGACATATCGCGATCTCGACAGTTTTGAACAGAATATCTGGACATTTTTATATTTTACCGGATATATCAAAAGCCTGTCAAAACGCCAAATTGGAGATGACTGGTTTCATGAACTCGTTCTCGTCAACAAGGAGATTCGTTCGATATTTCCGCAATTTATCAGGATGTTATTTTATGATACCGTCAAAAAAAAGGATTTGTCGGCATTTTATCAGGCTGTATGGGACAAAAAAGCGGATGTCATAAAGCAGTTTATCGACGAAATTCTGTTCACGATGGTGAGTTATCACGATACGCAGGAAAATTTCTATCACGGCATGATGCTCGGCATTCTGTCACAATTATATCGGTACAAACTCAAGTCAAATCGAGAAAACGGACTGGGTCGAACAGATATTGTGCTTTACGATCTTTACCAATATCGGGCTGTGATATTTGAATTCAAATGGTCTGACGATATTGATACCCTTTTGAAACTGCCCGAAATTGCTTTACAACAGGTTCGTGAGAAGCGATACGCCGAAGGCATCCATGCCGAAGGTTATAGAACCGTTTATACGGTCGGAATTGGGTTCTGCGGCAAGGTCTGTGAAGTTCAGATTGAAGAGATGTAATGTCGTTACTACATAACAGTCGGGGTGCTGTCCCGAGCTCTTAAGGAAATGAACTGCTCCTGCCTGAGATGTAACCATAAAGGCTGAGCGATGTGGCCCAAAACATTTTAAACCGGGCGGCAAACTGTTATAATACGGTGTTTGATTTGAGCTGTTGTTCTGATGAAACTGGAGAAACTGAATGAAAAAATTGACGCTTATATGTCTTTTGATTTCCGCATCTGCTTATGGCTGTACGCTGAGCGATGTCAAGGGATGCGGGGCAGATGAACATGTGGCTTTGAGTGGGAATTGCGTCGAGGATACGATTGAACATTGCGGTTCTGAAACGGTTGATTGCACGGCGATGCCCGGCTGGCAGGATGGATATTGTGACGTCAGTTCGGGGGGATGTATTCCGGAAGAATGTATCGTTGGTTACCATAAGCATGGCCGTCTGTGTGAGGTGGATTCGCCTGGTTTTTGCGGTGTTGACAGCATTGAATGCAAAAAAAATCAGATTTGTGACCAGGGGGAGTGTACAGACTGTCCGGAGGAAACCGAGGTCCGAAATAACCGCTGCATGGCCATTATCAAGGCGGACTGCGAGTTCGATGAGGATTGTCAGGAACGCGCCAAGTGCATCAACGGGAAATGCATAGAGTGTCCTGCGGGGTCTCATCACGAGGGTGAGGTCTGTGTGCCGGATGTCGAATGCGAGACGTGGACGGACTGCGCGGACAATGAGATGTGCGTCAACGGCGACTGTGTGCCGTGCCCGGAGGGGTATCATATCGAGGCAGGAAGCTGTGTTTTGGACGTCACGGTCGAGTGCAGTGACTGGCATGACTGTGAGGAAAACTCGATGTGTGCCGGCGGAAAGTGTTTCAAATGTCCGGAGGGACAGCACCTGGACAACGGCGTCTGTGTCGCCGATCAGGTCATTGAATGCAACGACTGGCATGACTGTCAGGAACGGGAAGTCTGCATCAACAACATGTGCATAGCCTGTCTTGAGGGGCAGCATGTCGAGGGCGGCGTCTGTACGGCCGATGTCATTCACGAGTGCTCGCAGGCTTCTGATTGTCCCACGGGGAGCATCTGCATTGAAAGTTTCTGCATGGCCTGCGGCCTTGACAAGCATGTCAGCGGTGAGGCCTGTGAAAACGATACGGCACAAAACTGCGGTGCTGTCGGCGTGAACTGTCAGGCTGAAAACAAGGTCTGTCGGCAGTCGTCCTGCATTGCCTGTCCCATCGGGCAGCATGCCGACAACAACGAATGTGTCGATGATGACGCCTGGAACTGCGGGGCGAAAGGGACGACGTGTCAGGACAGAAGCTGTGATGGCCGGCCCTGTGAAATCTGTTCGGGAGGCCAGTGCAGGCTTTGTCCGGTCGGAGAGCATGTGGACAATGGCCAGTGTGTTTCGGATGCTGTTTCGGCCTGCGGTCCGTCTCTTTTCGACTGTACGACTTCGACCGGCTGGGCCGGCGGCAGCTGCGTCAACGGCAGCTGCGAGGCTGCGAGCTGTGCCACGGGCTACTGCGTTGACGGTCACGTCTGCGTGGTGGGGGATACCGAACAGCGGTGCGGAACAAACGGAAAAGAGTGCCAGGTTTGTCCTTCCGGCAGAATTTGCAAGAATGGAACATGTGCCCTTCCCGAGTGTGCCAACGGGGTCTGCCGGTACCAGGAAAAATGCGAGAACACGAATAGTCACTGCGGCAATTCCTGTGCGGACTGTACGAAAATGAGCAATGCCGTGAGTGGTCTGTGCACATCGAACGGTGTCTGTTCTGCGACGGAATGCAAGCCGGACTATCACCTGTCAACGACCTCGCAAAGAAGCACGTGTGTGGTCGATTCCGCGAGTGTCTGCGGCAAGGCCGAGGTCAAATGTGGTTCCGGGCAGTGGTGTTTTGCCGGGGTCTGTACAAGCCTCTTGGTTTCCGGCAAGCCGTCGGAAGTTCGATGTGGTTCGCCCGCCAATAAATATACGTTTGGCGTGTATTTGAGCGGCGATCCCGGAAAAACCGTGACGGTCAAGCTCAAGCTCACGGATGAAGCCGGCAATGTGCTGACCGGAAAGACAAACGGAATCAGTTTTTCGCCCTCGACGCTCACGTTCAATTCCTCGAACTACGCGGCAAAGCAGGATGTGACGATAACGAGTTCGAATGCGAGTTTTGTCCCGGATCAGAATCTTTATGCCAATGCCAAGCTTTATCTCGATATGTCGGCAACGGGGGGATACAAGCCGTTGTCCACGTGGATAGTGTTTGATTACTATGCCTATTGCGATCGGTCGTTTGGGTACACGGGCGGGGTTCAGACGGCGTCGCTTCCCAAGGGCAAGTACAAGCTGACGGTGTTGGGAGCCGGCGGCGGGAGCGGAAAGAATCTGGGCGGCGCCGGCGGGAAGGCATACGGGACGCTGACGCTGACGTCAAAGACGGATGTCAAGGTCTATGTCGGTGGGAAGGGGACGCAGTGTCAGGACTCGTCATGCGGCGGCTACAACGGCGGATCGCCGGGCAGTTCCGGGAGCTGTCTCATCAACTGTTACGGCTATGGCGGTGGCGGTGCGACGGATATCCGGATTGGCTCAACGGCGCTTGGCAAACGCGTCATCGTGGCAGGCGGCGGGGGCGGCGGGTACAGCGGTCTTTCTTACAACAGGAAGGGCGGGAGCGGCGGGGGGGCGACGGGC
>JAZRVP010000095.1:0-1472 GCA_045599245.1 Myxococcota bacterium | reverse complement strand
CACGTTTTTCGAGGTCTAAGGGAATTTATATGGCAGAGGAATTTATCCTCGCTGAAAACCCACTTTCCAGGAGGTCAACCATGGGAACAGCCAATGCCATTTCACGAGAATTCATGTCCAACCCTAACAACTTTGCCGATTCGTTCAACCTGGCTTTTCAGATCTACGGCTACACGAATATGTTCGTCGATGCCAGTTCGCTGCAGGCGCTTGATACGAACCAGACTCAGAAGCTGTTTGGTACTATTCTTGAGCGCTTTTCGGACGTGTTTAAGTCCGGAAACATCTTTTACGACAACAAATATTATTACATGGCTTTGTTAGTCGAAAATCAACACTATGTTCATACGGGCATGCCACTCAAGATCCTTTCGTATATTTTGTTAGACCTGATCCAACAGGTGAAAGACGAAAAAGCATTGCACCCCAGTGATAAACAATCGAGTGACGAGTTTTTATCGAACTACCCGTCAAATTTCAAATTGCGCCCCATCGTGCCGCTCGTCATTTATTTCGGCCCCAATCCGTGGACTGCGCCTAAAAACTTAGCTGACATGTTCGAAGAAGTTCCGGAGACGCTCAAACGACTATTGCCTCATCAGGAATACCTCGTTTTGACGCCGGCAGACATTCAAGACGAGTTCTTTAAAACAAAGACCGATTTTCGACTTGTTTTGCAAGCCATGAAACACGCTCAAACGAAAACCTCGCTTGTCGCTTTCTTTAAAAACAGTCGTGATTATGCTAGTGTATCACGCAGCTTGGCTGAAATGATCGCAGCCAATGTCTGCTTCAACCTTCAGAACATCACGCTTACGGAGAAAAACAATATGTACGACATTTCACATTTTTGGGATGAATCGGACGCTCGTCTTCGTCAGGAAGGTTACGATCAGGGACATATCGATGGTGTGGCGGAAGGCTTTGAGAGAGGCGACAAACAAGGCTTTGAGAGAGGCGACAAACAAGGCTATCGTCGATGTTCGAGTGAATTTATTACCAAAATGGTTGAAAAAGGTTGTGACATCGATTTCATTTGCGACATAGCCGGGGTGGATCGACAACAGGTCGAAAGTATCATCGCCACTCCAAAACAGAAATAAACTTAATGACAGTGCTCGGGAGCATCAACCGAGCCTGTCTTGACTTCGACTTCGAACAAATCGTGTCTGCGCATTCAATATCAACGACGATGTACCACGTTATTCGCTACACATCGGCTTCACTACGAATGATATTTCGTGGAGACGGCTGATATTTCGAGACATGCGGACCTCACGGCTATTTGACCAGACTAGGAAAGTTCCCGGTTGATTTGTAAAAAAAAGTGTCACGTTTTTCGAGGTCTAAGGGAATTTATATGGCAGAGGAATTTATCCTCGCTGAAAACCCACTTTCCAGGAGGTCAACCATGGGAACAGCCAATGCCATTTCACGAGAATTCATGTCCAACCCTAACAACTTTGCCGATT
>JAZRVP010000094.1:0-6029 GCA_045599245.1 Myxococcota bacterium | reverse complement strand
GCTTATACCCCCTAAAATATTGCGGATTCTAAAGGGCCCAGCCCTTAGGGGGGGTCGGGGGCAGAGCCCCGGCGGCGTCTGGGGCAGAGCCCCGGCTGAACAGCAGCGCCGCGTATGCGCCAGCATAGCGGCAGCCGCGAGCCGTATGGGCCAAAGGCCCATAGGCGAAGCCCCCAAACTGCCCACATAAACCCACATCAATCCCACATCAACCCCTGCATTTTCACAAAAATAGAGCGTTCCAAATCGGACAAATAATGGTAAAAGTCAGCGCGTTTTTTTGACCTATTGAGGAGGTTATTATGGTGAACAAAGCGATATTGGTAGGGCGTCTTGGCAAAGATCCCGAATGCAGAACCGCCCAAAGCGGCAAAACGGTTTGCAAATTTTCACTCGCAACAGATACTGGATTTGGCGATTCAAAAGCCACGGACTGGCACAATATCGTGTGTTTTGACCGTCAGGCGGATTTTTGCAAAAATTATATGCGCAAAGGCTCACTTGTATATGTGGAAGGCCGCATTACCAATCGTTCCTACGAAAAAGACGGTGTAAAACAGTTCATTACGGAAATCATCGCGAACACAGTCCAGAGCCTTGGCGGACGCGGTGAGAGCCAGGCTCCGGCCGGCAATTTTGATGCGAATGCCTATGATGCCCCGTCTTATGGCGGCGGTTCGTCGTATCAGTCAGCACCGGCAGCACCGAAACCCGCTCAGAATGACTCTTTTGGTGCAGGTCCTGACATCGAATCCGAGGATTTTCCATTCTAATTTCACGGCAGACAGACGCCTGCCGGCATTTTTCTTTCAGCCGGTAGCATTATCGGCTTTTTATCATTCTTTTTTTCGTGAAAGTGGAGAAGAAACATGGCACTGAAGATCGGTCCCGACAAGAAAGGTAATGTTGCAATCTGTGAAGACGGCAAAGTCATTTTCTACGGCAAAGAAGCCAATGCGCCGAAAGTTGACGTGACAGAGACGCTCGACGCCGCCGGCGCTGACATTCTCCCCGGCTGGGTCTGCGCTCATACCCATATTTACAGCGCACTTTGCCCTTACGGCATGCCCGCCCCCAAAAATGCCCCCCAGAATTTCACGCAGATCCTCGAGCGCGTCTGGTGGAGACTTGACCGCGCAATCGACAAAGACATTCTCCGCGCTTCCGCTCGCGTTTACACGGCCGAATGCCTCCTCCAGGGTACGACATCCATCGTCGATCACCACGAATCCCCTGATTTCATCGAAGGTTCACTCGATGTCCTCGCAGACGGTCTGGCCGAATTCGGCGCCCGTGGCATCCTCTGCTACGGCGCGACCGACCGCAACTACGGCAAAAATGAAGGCAAACGCGGCATCGATGAATGCGTCCGCTTCGTCAAAGAAAACAAACGCCCCCTCGTCAAAGGCACCATGGGACTTCATGCCCAGTTCACCTGCTCAGAAGAAACCATTAAATACTGCGGCGACAAAGCCCGCGAAACCGGCGTCGGTATTCAGGTACACGTCGCCGAAGGCGCCGCAGATGTCGATGACGCCGTCGCTCGCGGTTACAAATCCCCCATCGATCGCCTCGAAAAACTCGGCTGCATCGTCCCCAATTCCATTTACATCCACTGCATCCACATGTCCGCCGAAGAAACAAAACACGGCGCCGATATGGGCCTCTGGTTCGTTCAGAATCCCCGTTCAAACAACGGAAATCAGGTCGGCTGGCCGATTAACCTCAACTTCGCTCAGAAAGTCGCTCTCGGCGTCGACGGATGGTCCGGCGACATGGTCGTCGAACGCGACGCCGGCCGCAAACTCGCCGCTGAAAATGGCGACGACCCCATCAATATCGACCACCGTCTCTACAGCGGCATGCGCATGATGGGAGACTTCTTCGGCGCAGAATTCGGTCCCCTCACCGAAGCCGACGGAAAACGCGCGACAAAAGCCACCGTCGCCGACCTGCGCATCGTCGATGACAACGGCGTCCGTCACACCGTCGTCGACGGAAAAGTCGTCGTCCGCGATCGCAAACTCGTCCACGGCGATATCGACCAGATCCGCAAAGAAGCACAGGAACAGGCAAACCGCCTCTGGGAACGCATGGTCGCCTTCCCAGAAGAATACACCTACGGCTACGATAAATAAATCCCACGTAACGGCGTAGCATCCTACGCCGCATCGTCGATAAAATCTCCCACGTAACGGCGTAGCATGACGCCGCATCATAAGAAATCAATCCCCCTCATCGCTTTTCTTTCTTGAAGGGGGTGTGGGGGGAACTTCCTTTCTTTTGGCACAAAAGAAAGAAGTTCCCCCCACAAAAAACACTTTATAAAAGGACAAATCATGGAAAAAATTCTTGAGAGACTTGGACTGACCACGAAAGTTGCCGATGAAGCCACCGTTTCCGACACCGTCGCACGCTTCAAAGAACAGAAAATCACCCTCCCGACCTTTGAACAGCTCGCCGATCCTTCAAAAATCCCAGCTGAAATCGTCGAAAAACTCAAAAACGTCGATCCCGATGCCGCCGATCCCATGAACCTCTATCGCGTTCACTGGTACAATGCTCCCGATCGCAAAGGCTTCGTCAAAGTCCCCGTTCATCTCGTCCTCACCAAAGAAGTCACCGGCGTCGATGCCACCATCATCACCATGGTCGGCTGCCTCGCCCCCATGATCGGTTCCCACAAAGTCCTCGCTGCTTACGCATGCCTCGCTCCGCGCGTCATCCTCGGCGCTTTCAACCCCACAAAACATCGCGCCATTTGGCCCTCCACCGGTAACTACTGCCGTGGTGGCGTCGCCATCAGCCGCCTGATGAACTGCCGTGGCGTTGCCATCCTCCCCGAACGCATGAGCGCTGAACGCTTCAACTGGCTCCGCAAATGGACCGTCAAACCCGATGAAGACATCATCGCGACCTACGGCTGCGAATCAAACGTCAAAGAAATCTACGACAAATGCAACGAACTCGCGAAAGATCCCTCCAACTTCATCCTCAACCAGTTCGCTGAATTCAACAACCACCTTGCTCACTACTATTGCACAGGTGCCGCCCTCGAAACTGTCTTCAATAACTACGCAAAAGACCACAAAGACGCCAAACTCCGCGCCTTCGTCTCTGCAACAGGTTCCGCAGGCACCATCGGCGCCGGCGATTACCTCAAAGAAAAATTCGGCTCCAAAACCGTCGCCGTCGAAGCCCTCGAATGCCCGACACTCCTTTACAACGGTTTCGGCGATCACAACATCCAGGGTATCGGCGACAAACACGTCCCCCTCATCCACAACGTGATGAACACAGACTACGTCCTCGGACTCTCCGACAAGTGCTCCGACCACACCTACGCTCTCTATAACACCGAAGCCGGCCGCAAATACCTCGCCGATCGTCGCGGCGTCAAAGCTGAACTCATCGAACAGTTCAAATATCTCGGCCTCTCCTCGATCGCCAACATCCTCTCCGCAATCAAGATGGCCAAGTTCATGAAACTCGGCAAAGACGATGTCGTGATGACCGTCGCCACCGACGGCGCCGTCATGTACGGTTCTGAAAAAGACCTCTGCCTCAAACGCGATTTCAACGGCAAATTCGACGATATCGACGCCGCTGAAACCTTCGGTCAGTACACACTCGGCCTCAACATCGACAACATCATCGAAATGTCACAGCAGGATCGCGAACGCGTCTTCAACCTCGGTTACTTCACATGGTGCGAACAGCAGGGTATCGACATCCAGGCTTTCGTCGCCCGCAAAGACCAGAAATTCTGGGAAACCATGCGTTCATACGTCCCCGAATGGGATAAAATGATCGTCGCCTTCAACAAACGCGTGAACGGTTAATCGCTCAATTTGAGACGCAAAATTTTGCGTCTCTACATCTCGCTTTTCTCGCTATGCCTCACGGCATACGCGCTCTTAAACCGGCTATTGGCTGCGCCAATACGCCGGTTTTGTTTTATTTGGGGCGCGTCTAACGCCATGCTGCGCACGGCATTACGACGCGCATCGTGCCGGGCTATCGTTGCCGCGATACACCCGGCACATTCATATTATTGCGCAGGACAAATCAATTCATCAAACAGTGACGTCATTTCCACATTTATATTAATCCATACATCCTTAACTTTGCACATATTTATATATCATTTATTCATTGTTATGACATAACACGCATTTTACAATGCACAATTTCTCGTCATGCCAGAATGCAATGTCTTTATTCGCTTTAAATTCATACTTTTCAATGCTATTTTGTGATTGTAGGAATTCGATTGTGAAATTCCTATTTTTATTTGGCAAATGGCAACTTCGACATTTTTAACGCGAAAAAGCCCAACGACTGGTCATTTGTAATGAAATTTCAAAACAAACACATTCTATTGGCTTCACTGCTCTCATCTCTCGGTCTGATGGGATGTAATGATACGGATTCTTGCAATTTAACAGAAGCAAGCTGCCATTCCGTCAATAAAATACTGGATGCCAGTCGATGTGAATGTGTCACTCCTAATTCGCCGGATTACCCGACTCAATGCCAAATCACACAGGAAATGTGTGCATCTATTAATAAAATACTGGATGCCAGTCGGTGCGCATGTGTCACTCCAAATTCACCGGATTACCCGACTCAATGCCAAATTACACAGGAAATGTGTGCATCTGTTAATAAAATACTGGATGCCAGTCGATGTGAATGTGTTGAAAGAGGTTCCGCCTCCTCATGCTTCTTTGATAATGTCTATTATCCAATCGGTGCTAAGACGTGTGTGGATGGACAGGTTATGAGCTGCCAGCCTGATGGCTCCATGGTTGTTATTGAGAAATGTCAGAGCGGTTGCTTAAATGCAGAATGCGTTCGCAGCAATTGTGGCGATATCGAAGACGGCAAAACCGTGTGCATGGATAACTATCTGGTCTCGATTTGTCACGAGGGTGAATTGTTCGGCTATAATGAATGTGACCGTGATACACAAATTTGCATCAATGGTGAATGCGTTAACGTTAACAAAAATTGCGGCGATATCGAAGACAGCAAATTTGGATGCTCTGACGGCAACATCGTCCTCTGCCAGGACGGCAAGCTTCTGGACGTTGAAGATGGAAACTGCATTGAAAAATCCAAATACTGCATTTATGACGAATTGTCAGAAAACGGTTATGGTTATAGCTGCAAAAGCCCCGACTCAACCGACTGCGAGTGGAAAAACGGGTTGATCGCTCAAAATGAATCAATTTGTGACGGCAACATTCTTCTCACATGTACAGATGGCTTTTTTGACAAAGGCATTGATTGCACTGCCACAAGCGACCTGCCCTCATTCTGTGACCCCATTTTGAACAGTTGTCGAGTTTATAAAAACTGCGGCAATTATGGCGAAATTCCACACAATGCAATTGTTTGCAACCAGGAAGGCACCAATAAAGCCCAATGCAACGACGGCAAACTCATCAATCTGACCGGTGACAAAGCCTGTCCTTCGGTTCCAAACGCCACTCCTGTTTGTACTTATCAGAACGAAGCATCATGCTCTTTCGCTTGTAAAAATGGGTATACAAAGGTCAATGACGGATGCCAGAAAATCGCGAACTGCAATTCCATCAAAGAAATATATGACGAAGCAGCGAATACCTGTTCGTGTGACACATCACGTCACTGGACGGGAACCCCGGGAAATTGTGCCTGTGAAGAGGGATACGTTCTCGTTGGCAGCGTTTGTGAACCTCAAATGGATTGCGAAACCCCAAAAGAAATATTCAATACAGCAACTAACTCATGTCAGTGCAACACCGAAAACCATTGGACGGGAACCCCGGGAAACTGCACTTGTATGGACGGATACATATTCGTCGATAACGTCTGTGAAGTCAAGAAAACCTGCGATCCAATCGTTACTACTCACCCAGGGTAATTCACATATCTACTGAATATGGCAGAGTATTTCGCAATTTTTAGGCAGAAATTGACGAGAGCCGGGGGTGGGGCCCCGGCGAGGAACAAGGGATAGGCAGCCCAAAAGGCTTATACTA
>JAZRVP010000093.1:0-47884 GCA_045599245.1 Myxococcota bacterium | reverse complement strand
ATCCGCAATATTTTAGGTTGATATTAGCTTTTGGGGCTGCCTTACAATTGTTCCCCGCCGGGGCCCCACCGCCCGGCTCTCTGCATTTTCTGCCTTATAATTGCGAAATAATCCTTTTTCACCAATCTCTGCTCATATTTCAAAAGATTTGTGAATTAATCCTGCCTGAGTTGTAACTATGACTACACGAACATTTTGCGAATTTCTTCTTCAATTTCTTCTGGAGAACGTTTTAAAGAAATCGAAAGTTCCTGAACGATAAGGCTAATCCCTGTATCAAAGAGACGACGCTGACTGAAGCTAAGGTCTTTGATATTTTTGAGATGATAAAGCTCTCTGACGACATCCGCAACGTCCTGCAGACAGCAACTGGCCAGTTTGTCATTCAGAATGCGCTGACGTTTTGTCCAGGGAACTGCTTTGGAAGCAGGTGGCGGCTCTTTCAAGGAGGTGATTATTCTCTGAGCTTCTTCGGTGGATACGATGGGACGAAGAGCCCCTTTTTCGGCTTTGTCGGTGGCAATCGTTACACGACGCGGTGTCTGAATTAACTCCAGAACATAGACTTTTGCACCCGGTCCAAACAAATCATTCGATTCGATCGCTACGATTTCGCCGACTCCATGACTCGGATAAACAACACGCTCTCCAATGTGCCAACGCACATTTTTTGATTCAATTATTTCTGGCATTTCATTTCTCCTTGACTTAACAGACCTAAATGTTTAAGTCGCATTTTTGTCAAACGGAAATGCATTGATTTCCATTCCTGAATAATGCGTTTTAATTTAGTCCGCTCATAATAGCATTCACAAATAACTTGTGACTTGCACCGCGCCTTAGCGCGTTGATTTTTTAACATTTTTATTTAAATTTTTCAACTACTTTATTGTGTCTCTTTTTTGCCTACATTCTTTACTTTTTCTTTCACTTTTACTCAATAACATTCAACTAAACTCACAGTTACAGCAATGGAGAAGGGAAACGTCACATACTAACAAAGGGATGAGGCTGGCTCAGCGAAGTGCATTTCATATTGCGAACTGAGGACAGGAGCAGAGCCCCAGCGGGGTTCGGGGCAGAGCCCCAGAAAAACTGATTACTTACTACTCACCCAGAGAACTTCTCAACAAAACGATATTTTAAGGCAGAAATTGTCGAGAGCCGGGGGTGGGGCCCCGGCGAGGAACAAGGAATAGGCAGCTCCAAAGACTTATACCAACTAATCCCTAAAATATTGAGGATTCCAAAGGGCTCAGCCCTTTGGTGGGGTCTGGGGCAAAGCCCCAGCGGGGTTCGGGGCAGAGCCCCGCCTAAACAGTAACGTAAAGTTCCATCAACACTGCAAATCCTAATTGCACCTCTGCCCTTTCTGCGTTTATTATTCCTTCTTTCCCGACATCTTATCGATGCCAATACCCTGCCTGTTTTTTACACTTTCCCTTATGGCTTCCCCGTATGCCCACTTCCTTTAATGACGCTCAAAAACGCGTCGATAACTGGATTTCTAAATTTGAAGAAGGTTACTTTCCTCCCCTCGTTCAAATCGCAAGACTCATGGAGGAACTCGGCGAGCTTTCTCGGGCTGTCAGTCACCAGATCGGCGTTAAAAAACCTAAAACCGGCGAAGAACTTCACTCCGTGCAGGAAGAACTCGGCGACCTGCTCTTCGTCCTCATTTGCTTCGCAAATGCTCAAAATATCTCCCTCGATGAAGCTTTCAATCACGCCCTCGAAAAAATTGATGCACGTGATACATCCAGGTGGACACTGAAAAAAGGTTGATTCTTTATGTCAAATAAAATGAAAAAAATTAAAAAAGCCAGATTCGCTCTCCCTAGTCTCGTGACTCTCGGTTCCGTTTTCTGCAGCTTTTTGTCCATGTCGTTTACACTCCAGGCTCAATCCATGACCGGAGCCGATCGTTTACAGACCTTTATCTATGCCGGTCTCTCTATTCTCGGCAGCATTGTCTTCGATCTCTTCGACGGTAAAGTGGCTCGCGCTACACACACCTCGACTAAATTCGGTATGGAACTCGACAGCCTCGCCGATGCCGTCAGCTTCGGCGTCGCACCCGCCGTTCTCATCTACGGTTTCGCTCTCAGTCAGGCCGGAATCTTCGGCCTTATCGCCAGTTTTCTATTCATCAGCGGCGCACTCATTCGTCTCGCCAGATTCAACATCGAAGCCCCGGATGAAGGCGTTCAGACCTATTTTAAAGGCATTCCCGCCCCTGGCGGCGCCGCTTGTATCACCGCTTCCGTCCTCGCTTGCATCAGTATCGGTTTCACAGACTTCTCCGCCTTTGAACTCAATACACTCGCATGCCTCGCAATCGCCGTTGGACTCCTCATGGTCTCCAACATCAAATACAAAACCCTTAAAGGCAAAAAAACTAAAGGCGATTACGTCTATATCGCCATCGGACTCCTCTTCTTCGGAGCCATGTGCTTCTTCTATTCACTCTCCGTCGCCTTCTTCCTGCTCGTTTGCTATTTCGTCGGCTTCGGAATGCTCAATACCATCTATTTAAACCTCAAACGTTCGCCAAAAAGAAAACATAGAAGACGACATACAGACGATTCGACAACTTTGAATACCAATGACATCGTCGATAACGAACATTCCGACACAAACGATAACGCATCTGTGGACAAACCTTCAGACAATCCATCTGATACCGCGACTGATAACGAAAAAGAAAGCAACAAAACGACAAAAATGGAAGAATAATGAAAAGGTTATTTTTCCTCCCCATCATCTTCCTGCTTTCTGCCTGTTCTCCGAAAATAACCTTTTCGGAGGACCCGTTTTGCATTTCATGCATTCGTGATGCCTGCAGCAACGAACTCCTCATGCCCGATCTCGAGAAGAATCTTTCATCGATGTCTTCAACCGATCAGGCACAGTTCATTGCCCTCATGGAGGGCCAAAACGTCTGCGAAAACAATCGCATCCTGACCTCGGATATCGCAAACAAAGCCTATCAAAACTTTGGAGCTGCTTTTTTTGATGTCGAACAGCCGATATCTCGCCCCCGAATGCTTCGAGCCCTCGACGAAATCATTCAAAACTCATCGAATCGAGCCATTGCACACGCCTATCTTCATCACCATATCGATGATCTGAAAAAAGCCGAATGGGCGAAAGAAAAACTCGCAGCACTTTCGGAAAAAATAGAAGAGGACGATATCTTTTCGCTGCTCATCCATACAGCCGATGAACATTTGCTGGAAACGATGTCGGCACTCCCGTCATCGCCCCAACGCGATGCCGCCCTTCTGTTTCGCTGGAAGGAACTCTCGGACGAAACCAAAGACCGCGTCATCGGCTCCCGAATCACGGCCGAATGGAATATGCAGACGAGCGGTTCTTCCGTCCTGCCGCAATATTTAACCCTGACCTGGAAAAAATATCCATTTCCCGAAGGCGTTCCCGACTTTGTATCAACGCTTCGCGTCGAATCGGTCAAAATTCAAAATAATGACGTCAAAAAAGGCGACTGGAAAATCACAGACGAATTCCAATGGCCTGTTTTATCAACGCCGGATACGCGTCGAAAACGCATCGATCTCCAGCCATGGCTCAATACCGCCGATTCATACAAAATTTCCGCAAAAGCCGTCCTCAAAATCTGGCCCGAAAAGACATCAGAAAACTGCCTCAATGACGAAGAAAGCTGTGAAGAATCCCCCGTCATTGCGCAGGATATTGTTCTTGAAAAAACCTATAAAGTCTTTATCGGTGTCGAAACCGGGGCTCCAAACCGCGTCAAAGCCGATAAGGAAAACATTCAATCGACGAAATCCATTGCGATCGACATCTGCAACGCAGCCGAATGCGTTCCCATCTGGCGCGATGGCAAAAATACCAAAAATCGCAAAACTAGCCTTCAAATCGATCAGGGGACAGATTTTTATGTCCAGACGACGCTCGGAAACGCCGATTTACCCATTGCATCACGATTGATGGCGCGAGCCGGAAACGGGCAGATTTGGCGCGAGATCTCAGCTTTTTACAGCCATGCTCCGATCTCGTATAACGTCCCTGTTCGTTCCGAAATCTCCCTCGGTGAACTGTGTTCAAACCTTGGCAAATGCACTCTGGAATTACAGCTCCGTCCGAGCCTTCGGATGGCCAGACGCGATCCGCGTATTTCGAGATACTGGGGCGGAACGCTCGAACTCGGGACGATATCTCTCGATATTCAAAATCTGACGCCGGAGCAGATTAAATAGTGTTTTTGGGCCCGGCTATCGGCCTTTGGCCAATACGCCGGGCTTTGTGCCGGCCTATTGGCTTCGCCAATACGTCCGGCAATTCCTGTGGTGTTCTGCCCCAAAAAAACGGCCGGGTGTATCGGCATCGCCGATAGCCCGGCCCAAACGTGCCGTATTGCGCCAACGGCGCAATAGACACGCCCAATCCATCATGAATTAATTGACGATTTCAATTGGATCGTCGGTCTTGCACGAATCGATATGAATGATGTCGGTATTGTTGTCCGCATTGCATTCAACCGTGCTTGCGAAGCCTTGTTCGTCGAGATTTGTCACCATGAGGACGTCCTTATCGGCGAGTTTTTCGAGTTCGGCTTCGTCGATGACGCAGCCGACTTGATCGCATTCGCCAACGCCCAGAATGGCGTTCGTGTAGGATGTACAAATGAAGTCACCACGTTTGTCGGATTTGGATTCATCGACATAGAAGAACGATGCCGGAAGTTTTGTCGAAACTGGCTTGGTACCTCGGTTACAGAGCTTTCCACTGATGACGAATCGATCGTCCGAGGTCTTTCCGCAGATGGAACCTGCGATGAAACGTCCGGTGATGTCGGGAACCGTTCCGGCGCCGAACTGTCCCTGTTTGTTCATGCGATAATTGTTGTAAACCGGGCGCGGATCGCTGGTGCCGTCGATTGTCAGACCGGTATTTTTGAGCAGCCAGTTCGACATCCACTGTGCGGCTGTCGGAACCTTGCCGCTGTCTTCGACATTGATGATGTTATAGGCATGCTGGTTCCACAGAGCTCTCGATGAAACCCATCGATCGAGTCTGTCTTTGAAGATCATGAGATCGCCGACACCGATATCCATCGTTTTTCGCGTGGCACGACAAACCTTGTAATCGCCACTCTTCCAGCCATCGGGGCGTTTTCCGCGAGCCATGACCATGGTTCGAGCTGAACCGCCTTTCGGGTTCGTCATAAACCCGACTTGAGGATGAATAGGCGGTGCGCAGACATACTGCTGAAGAATCGTTTTCTTTCCGGGCGCCAGCTGCGTGTTGCAGTCCTCGTCTTTTTCGCAAAGACAGAGCTTGAGTGTTTTGTCGCAATTCCTGGACATTGGACAGTCTTCATCATCCAGGCACGGAATGCCTTCGTGAATGGGATCGACGCAGTTTGAACTGCCCGGACTGTTGGGATTTATGCGGCTGGTTCCATCGTCATAACAGGACTGGTTGTCATCCGACCCCATCATGATTTCAGAGCTGCCGTCGCCGTCGATATCGGCAACGACAGGTGCTTCATAAGACGTGCCGGAGGAACGTTTCGCACTGAAAAGGACTTTACCCGTCTTGCCTTCATAAACGCGAATGAAACATTCATCGCCATAGACGGCTTCGGTCTGTCCATCGCCATCGAAATCGAAGAGTGAAGAGCCCGTGACACCGGACGAAGCATCCTGACTCCATCGTTCCCAAAGGACATTTTTATCGGCGCATTTGCCTTCTTCATATTTGGTACAGCGAGGATCATAGACACCGAAATACCCCATTGAAGCGACGCCAATTTCGGGCAGACCGTCACTATCGAAGTCGCCGATGGTGATGGGACCGCCTTTAATATCCGTCGTACCTTCCGCAGGCTTGGTATAATTCACCGTCATGATCGTCTGCGGGGTTTTATAGCTGCCGTCCGCATTGACTGGCAGGGCAAAAAGATTGAGCACACCGCTGCTGCTTCCTGCGATTTCCGGATAGCCATCGAGTTTTGTGAAATCGAAATCAGCCGCAGTTTCTCCCGGTGTACCGAAATCTGCATACGCAAGGAAAGATCTTGAAGACGGAAGGGTCGCAACGGATTTCCACTTCTTATCTGCCGGATTCCATTTATAGACCGTATTTGTTCTCACGAACGTAGCCAGACCTTCCGGATTATGATCAAAGTTCCCGACGAGAGGATTATTAACGCCGATATTTCCGCCTTTATAGATAAGGGCACCGGTCAGGGGATCGATAACGTTTAACCCGTAGAGAGCCTCGGCTTTGCCATCGCCATCGATATCAAAAATCATCGGCAGGCCGCCACTGACGGTTACATCGTTGACTCTCCAGATTTCTTCATGCTTTTGTTTTTCAGCATTCCATTTGTAACAGATGGGATAGCCTTCCGTTGAAATCAGGAAAAGCTCTAACAGGCCATCGCCATCGACATCGGCTGCAGAAGGATAATGAGCATTTTGAGCGAGTAGAGGGACGCGAATACTTTCGAGTGTTTCGCAGGTTTCCGGATTAATGAAACGAATCACAGACAGGAGAGAAGCCGAATCTGAGGTGTTTCGGGTCTGGAAAGAGAAGAAGGCGACAATGGTATCAAGCCCGGCATTATTGCCGAAACGACCGACGAGCGGCGGCATTTCGACTTTTTTGGACTTGGGATTTGCATCGTTCGTGGGCGGCTGCCAACGGCACTGAATCTGTGCCTCAAAGATGCCGGGTTTTGTCTTGTAACGGCATGAATCGTCGTATTTCGTCGTGTCATCGTAGGGAATGCAATAGCCTTTGAGGCCGCAGGCATCACTCAGGCAACAGAAAGAGTCTTTTTCGGTGCAGTCATTTGTCGATGTGCATGTGTCGCCAAAAGGCGTGCATTTGCCTTTTAAGCAGGCAAGACCTGCACTGCAGATATCGAAAGTGTCATCGTTACAGTCGTCATTTTCGGCTTTTTCTGCAATACAGACGGCATCGCGACAAATCAGACCATCGGCGCAGAACTTGTATGAATCGTTACATTCATTGCCTTTTTCGATATTTTTTTCTTCGACACGGCAAAATCCCTGAATGCAGTCCAACCCATTGGCACAAAGAATGTTGTCTTCTTTGGAGCATTCACTGCCTTCGGCTACGATCTGAACACAGACGCCGGCACTGCATTCGAGACCTTCTTCACAGAGGTCCTGATTGCCGCCGCACTGTTCACCAATCGGCCAAATGGCACCGCAAAGGCCGTTCTCAAGGCATGTCGTGTAACCATCTTTATCGTCGGCACAATCGGCGTCGGAATGACACTTGTCGGCGTTGTTGTAGTCGTCTTCGGTCATGCACTTGCCGAGGTAACAGCCCATATCTTTGGGACATACGGCCGTTTTGCTCGACGCATCGCAGTCATCGCCTTTGGCGAGGACTTTAACATCGACGCATTCACTCGAGACACAGACTTTGTCGTCGCCACAGTCGGCGTCGGACGAGCATTTGTTTTCGTCAACTGGGTCAGTATCCGAGTCAGTCGTTTTGGTGCCACTCGAATCATCACTGCAGCCGCAGATCGCAAAGCAGCAGAGCAATGACAATAGATATTGCTGTCGTTTCATTATTATCTCCCCAGCAGTTAAAAAAGGGAACCACACAAACCACCGGGTGCAATATACCAAAATCACCAAGGCATTATCCATGACACGGTGTAATATAATAATTGTTATTGTTACAACTCAGGCAGGGGGTAATTCATATATCTATTGAAATGAGCTGAAATTGGCGAAAATAGAATTATATCGCAATTATAAGGCAGAAAATGATGAGAGCCGGGGGGGGCCGAGAAGGCAGGCGTCCGGTGGACGGCTGGCATCGCAGAGCCCAGTGAGCAAATGAAAAGAACGAGTTGGAGGGCCGACAGGCTCGGGAAACGGAGTGCATTTCATATTGCGAACTGAGGAGGGACCCCGGCGGGGTAATAATGGTTAAGCAGCCCCAAAAGCTAATACCAACCTAAAATATTGCGGATTCTTAAGGGCGCAGCCCTTAAGCGGGGTACGGGGCAGAGCCCAGACTGTGTAGAAAACAACGTCGTTATTACAGAAGTGATTTAAAAGACCAGGTCAGCCATTTGCTGTTCAGGCGATAGTCAATGCCGGTGATGAGGGTCAAATGCTGATCGTGATATTCGAGAATATTTGGCGTAAATGATTGATTTATTTGGGTAATTTCATTTTGAATTTGCCACGATAACGCGCCGTTTTCGACATTTACTATGATTTCATCCGCCGGATGAACGGGTAAATGAGTCAACAGATATTCGACATTCAAAGAGACGGGCGGATTAAAAAAAGCGCTCAAATCCATGATTTGTTTTGATGCATCGAAAACGTGAGATGCGGAGTCAAAATCATGGAGAATGCCGGGGTGCATATTTTCCCAATGAAAAAGGGATATACGTTTTGGACAAACGCCGTCGATATTGGATAAAGAAGTATCGTTTTCTATTTTTTCTTGAATGATTTCAATGGATTGGATGGCAAAATCCAAAGACTTGACGGCATCGTGAAGATACTTTGAGGAAGGCGTTTCGGTGGCATTGGAGCGAGCTGTGAGAAGGCGGCCGTTGAGAAGCTGCGTGATTTTGGGATAGTCTTTATCCTGAATGGCCTGAATGGTGTCCTTGATGCCGAAGTTGAAATCATAGACGTAGAGAATATCAAGACTGGCTGAGAGGAACGAGAGAACGAAGCTAAGTGCTGCAAAATCGGCAGTATGCAAGGCGATCTGTACGTCGTTTGAACTCGAGGTGTGCCAGGTTTTGTCCGGTTTCATCGACTGGACGATTTGAAGTGCGTTGGTTGCAGCGTCATGAAGGAGTGTTCGATGATTGTATAGAGACTGGATAAGTTCATTCCAGGTCAGCGTTGGATCGATGGCGCCGTCGAAAATCGGAGTGCTGGCGGTATCGGACAGATTGTCGAGCTCAATGGACCGGCATGAACTATTTTGTGATGGGGTTGAGACAACAGAAGTATCGTCGTTTTGGAAAAAATTGAGACAAATATCGCGGACTGATGTGTTCAATCCAGCTCTTTCGAGAATGGAACGGATGTCCGGATTGTCGAGAAACCATGCGGTTTGAGCTATGGTAAGTCCGATGAGGATGTCGCGGTTATCGGGCAGATGTTCGTGTGCTATCTGGAAATGATAGAGTGCGTCCTGAAACTGGCATTCCAGGAGGCTTTTGGATGCTTTTTCGGCGTGATGTTTTGCTTCAAGTTCGGCGCATGCGCAGAGGGATAGTGTGAGGCAGATCGCGCCCATCCATGGAAGCACGTGAGAATTGGGGAACATTTTTTATTCCACGAAAAAAAAGAAGTGCGGGCGTATTGCCGAAAGGCGATAGCCCGCACGAAGCGCGCCGTATTCGCAGAATAGGCGCGCATATAAAAAATCAGGCGACGGAGTGGAGTGCGACAGACATGCTTTCGCGAATAGCCGCGAGAAGTGCGTTGACGTCGTCACAGTCGACGTGTCCCATTGTGGAAACCTGGAAGATTTTGCCTGCCAGAGGACCTTTTCCACCGTAAACGATGAAGCCTCTGTCACGGAGAGCGGCTCTGAGAACGTCGAAATGGATGTTATCAGGCAGGCAGATCGTGGAGACGGCATTTGAAAGGACGTGATCGGGATGGAGCAGAGAGAGCCCCATTTGATCGATGCCGTTTCGGAATGTTTTGGCTTTGAGAGCCTGGAACTGCATGCGGTTTTCGACGCCTTCCTCAAGGATGATTTTGAGGGCTTCATTGAGGGCGTGGAAGAGCGAAATGGCAGGCGTATTGGGGGTCTGAAGCTTGTCAGTAAAGAATTTGTAGTGCCTTGCGAGGCTGAGATAATAATTTCGAACGGGATAAGCGGTGAGCTTTTCAAATTCGGATTTTTTTCCGACGACGAGAGAGAGACCGGGGGGCATTCCGATGGCTTTTCCGGAGGATGTGTTCATGAAAGAGATGTTGCATTCGTCGAGGGCGAGTGGGTCAGCCATGAAGCTGCTCACGGCATCGACAAAAAGTCTTGCACCGTATTTTTTGCACAGTGCGCCGACCTCTTTGACGGGCTGAAGCTCGCCCGTGCTTGTCTCGTTATGAACCATTGTGACCCAGTCAAAGCGGCCATTTTTAAGGCGATTTTCAACTTCATTGAGATCGAGTTTTGTTGCCCAATCCTGGAGAAGAATCGTCGTATTTGGATTGTAGATGCTTGAGATTTCGCCGAGTCTGCGTCCAAATTCACCCGTTGCCAGAGACAGAACATGATCGGTCGGCTGAATGGCACTTGTAATGACGGCTTCGTTTCCGGAAGAGCCGGACCCCGTGATGACGACCATCGAATAATCGTCCTGCGAAAGCTTCATGATGTCGAGGCAGTTTCGACGAATAGACGACATGAGAACTGAGAATTCGGCTTCTCTGTGCCCAATTTCGCTTCTGATCATGGCATCCAAAACGCGCTGCGAGACGTTGACCGGTCCCGGACACATCAATAGATAGCGCTTGGCATATTCATCCATTTAACAATCTCCCACAAAATCGAAGCGCTTCTTTTGCGCCATGCCCTTTTGAGAAAAAAGAGCTGCGGCTGTCTGGCAGAAAGCGTGCCAGAATGTAGGTATAGGTGTGTTTTGAAAAATTATCAAGAAAATCAGGTGAACCGGACATTAGGCAATTCCAAATGCAGTCAAAGTGATGGTGTATCTGGTATCCGATATTATAAAAGTGGATAAAAAATACACCACATTTGAAGGGCCTGCTTTACACAAGAGGGCGGAATCAGGCATTTGAAGCGGTTGAATCTGACGCAATTTCCGGTTCATCCGACTTGGCATCGTCATTTGATTTGGCATCGTCATTTGATTGAGGCTCATCCGACTTGGCTTTGTCATTCGATTTGGATGAATTCGCGATCGTTTTGGCCTTTTTGGCGGCTTTATTCTTTCGACCGTTTCGAATGGCTCTTATCGAGAGGGCAAAGAGGCTTCCGATCCCGACGCATGAAGCACCGGCAAGCATGACGTAGTAGGCCGGAGCCACGAGGCCGACGATGATGAGCACCATGATGAGGAACGTGTAAAAATCACGTTTGGCAATCCAGGCAAAACCGCCGGCAATGAGATCGAGGACTTTTCGAATGGGATTTCGTTTTTCGTTGCTTTTGTTTTCTTTATTTTCAGCCTCAAAACCCCATTCAAAATGGTTATGGCTGGCGATGCCCATTTTTCTGAATTCGCTGTAGAACCAGGCAACGGCAATCACCATGAGTGCACAAACGACGCATGCGATGAGGAAAAAGATCTGATTTTCGGAATGGATAGCCATGGCATGTCCGAGACCGAACATGAAAACGATATTTGTGACGTCATCGGCGACGGTATCGAACCATTCACCTTTGTGACTGGGGCTCATTCTCATTCTGGCGAGTTCGCCGTCGATACCATCGACCATAGAGGAAATCTGCCAGAGGATGACGCCTGTGACCATGAGAGCCGGAACAGCGGTGTACATGAGTCCGGCGGCACCGATGCCGAGAATAAGTCCAAACACGGTGACCATGTTTGGAGTGATTTTTGTGTTTGCGATGCGTTTGCTGATCTGCAGAGAGCATGGGCGGTTGATGGCATAGGCGATGAGCCCGTCGGCGTCTCTGCCGAGTGGTTTGCGGAGAGATTTTGTCAGGATATTTTGAGCCGCCTTGCAGTCGTCGGAGCTTCGAATGCGGTGATAGACCGTCTTATCCTCGGCGAGAAAAGTCTCGGAGATGTCGCTTTCCAGGGCATTGAGTACGTCGCCGCTTTTGAGAATTTCTTCAAAGGCTTTTGCCGTAATGAAATAGACTCCTGTCGGTTCCCTGTTGACTTCGATGCGCACATCGGCTCCGACGGGACGCATTTTGAAGCATTCCGGAGAGAACATACCGTCCAGGACGACGAGACAGCATGTTTCGCCATTGAGATCCATCATGGCGCATATTTCGTCGGCTTTTTCCCCGATGCGGACTTCGTACTGAATGTAGTTCAGGGGCATCGTGATGAGCGGATCGGCCTCGGGCGTGAACGTTCCGGGGTGGGCGACCAGAAGCTGATCAAAACCGGCTTTCTGAAGGGAACGGCAGGCTCTCTGGTAAAGCGTCAAGCCACCGATTCTGACATCGGCAATGTTCGCGGTTCGGGTTCCTTCACATTCAAAAGGCGGAACATAGAGAATACATTTCATGAACGGTTTTCACAAAAGGAAAGCGGCTTTGGGGGCCGTATTGGGTTGAAAAATTAAAATAACAAAATTACCTGGCAGAATTATCTTCGTTTTTGACTTCCTCAGAATCGTTTTTTTCATCGGAGGTCAGTTCTTTAGAATTGCAGCAGTCGTCAGATGAAGCCGCTTTTTTGGCCGCTTCATCATACTTTTGAACATACATTTTGACATATTTGACGGCCGTGATGTACTGCATCACGATGCCGACGAGAATGGCGATGAGTGCAAACCAGTGCATTCCGATACCGACGTATGGATGGAAATGGGCCTGGACCCAGTCGGCATACATATAATTCGGGTTGTTGAGAGCCCAGTCCAGCGGCATGAAAAATTGGGCGCAAAACATTTCGAAAGTCGCGATTCTTCCGAGGCTTGAGGAGTGGATTGAAAATCCAAGCTGTCCGGCCGAGGTTCTCATGCACAGAACCGAAAGATCTCTAAATCCCCATAAGAAAAGGACCCAGATTGGCCAGATGCCCATAACGGCGGCCGCTGCCATGACGAAGAAATTGAACATCAGGTCGGAAATCTGATCGAGAAGAGCTCCGAGTTCCGTGCACATGTTGTGTCTTCTGGCATAAATGCCGTCGATTTTGTCGGTGATTCCCGCAATGAGTCCCACGATGGAGGCTGTCAGCGGCAGGCCGCACAGGAAACATGTGACGCTGATGAGGATGACGACGATTCTGAAAATGCAGAGTTTGTTTGGAAAATTAGCGATATCGATGAAGAACTGATGATTTTTGTTCATGAGAGTTACCTAATAAAAAGAAAACACCGCGCTCCTTTTACTCCGAATGCGCCGGTTGACAAGTGATTTGGTTTTTCTCCTGCATCTGTTCGGCAAGTGTTTTCTGATAACAGATGGGAACAGGGCGTTTAGGGCTTAGTGAAGTGGTGCCGCCTTCGGTCATGTTTCTCGTGTAGAGCCATGCCCAGAGAAACATCATGTTGTTAAAGTCAAAGGAGAACAGAGCGAGAACGACGCTGGTCATGCCTCTTGCAACGAAAGCAATGGCGCAGATGAGAAACAGGGCTTCGGTCATGCTGGTGCGCGTGATTGTGTGGATGCCCTGCCTGAGAACGTTAAAAATGATGAAGAAAAGGAATGGAACGGCCCCGATATAACCGCTGTCCATCAGGGCTTCCATGAAGGAATTGTGCAGGTTCACGGTGCCTTTGTAGAACGTATCCTGACCGATAAAGATGAGGCTTCTCGAACCGGTAGCCAGACCTTTTCCGGCCAAGCCTGCGTGTTCCAGCGCAAAGGCCCAGTAATTTGAGCGCCCGGAAAGAGTGCTCATTTCTTCACTTGTCTGACCCCGCATGACGATCTTGACGATGAGATCCTGCATTCCGGTGGCCAGTGCCAGTGCAATCAGGGCAAAGAAAAATGCAATGATGACGCGGGGAAACTTTTTCTGGCGAATGCCGTCGATGATGAAAATGACGAGCATGATCAGGGCTACCGCATAAGACGTCCTGGACTGTGCACAAAGCAGGGCTCCGAATACAATCAATATGCGGATCGGCTTGTACTTTGCGGGAAAAAACAGCAGCCTTGCCAGAACCAGAATCGAGATAAAGCCGAGCGCATTGGGGTTGATGATCGGCAGATATCCCTGAAGCCACGGCAAAATAGAGGGCGAATGCCGGAAACCGAGACTCGGATTGATAAGTGCCAGAACAATCGTTGCCCAGATGAGGATTTCATTGAGTTTGAGCCAGGCAATAAACTCGGATTTTGTCGTCTGTTCGTCCCTGCATGAGACGTAGATAAACATGAGCGCGATGATCATTTCCGCGCCCTTCCATGCACTCAGTGCCGGCTGAATGCCTGAAATTCCGCACAGAATGCCGAAAAAGATGTACCACAAAAGAGGCCATAAGGCCGGACGAAACATCCGGTTTATCATGCCTCTGTATGGACAGACGACGCAGTACAGGGCGACGATGAGCATCGGAATCATGCGCGTTATGATGCTTTCAATCGGCGTCGACCCCGTCATGTAGTTCTGAACCGGATTGAGCGTCCACGAAAAGGACGTCAGAAAAAAAACGACTCGCACTATTTTGTGAGCTCTCGGCGCGCGATCGGCAATGCTTTCAGATGCAGTTTCTCTCATAAAATAGTCAGTTCAGTGTGAGCCGATTGGCTGATCGATTTGAAATACAAAAAAACAAAAATACAGAAAGAATGATTGTTAATAATGAAAAATTCAAACATAGATTCTATTTGTGAAAAAATATTCATTATATATGGGGATAATTTGAATAATTATGGGGCTCGGCTATGGCCCTGGCGTGCCATACGCCTCGCAAGCGCGTCTATGCCGGATGGCATACGCCGCGCTTTATAACGCGATTTGAACAAGCATGTCACCTTTGAAAACGGGAACCAGAACGGCATTGGTGTGCGGCTTTTGCGCCATACGGGGATGCGTTCCGCCCGGTGTGGCATAGTCTATTTTTTGTCCGTTGAGCTCGATTGGATTGGGGGCGCGGTGGCTCAGAATGTCCTTTTCCCACGTATAGATGCCGTCCGGTGTCATGATTGCCAGACCGTAGCCAATGGCCGTGAGTTCTATGACCGGACCGGGGAGTTCGGCAATGAGATCGATTCTGTCCCCTGTTTTGACGCGGTAAACAAAACGATCGCGGGCAAAATAAACCGTGCTGTCAAATGACACCGCAAATGCAGCTCCATCGCACAGAAAGTCATGGGTGATGAGGCGCGTGATTTCTGTTTTATCAGTCCATTTAATGGACTGAAATGCCGGAAATCGCCAGACTGTACACGTGTCTTTCATCCAGAAATAGAGGTTCGGGATGCCGTCGGTCGCCATGGCGCCGATGTTTTCACCGATATTCGTTTCTCCGATGGGGGATTTGTCAGGCAGTGCCGGACCATTGCCGGTAAGAAGCTCCGGCTTTTGCGGCGATTTGAGCGAAGTTTTGTAGATGGTCGGATGTTCGGCACGGTCGACGAAAAAGATTTGTCCTGCACCGCACGCCAGCTGACCGATGTCAAAACCGGCTGGAATGGGGGTACAGTCAGGTTTTGATTTGCCAAATTCCTGTGAACAGATTTGCCGGTTTGTCAAATAGGCTGTTCGCGAGTATCCGTCGCATGAGGCCGCCGTGATGACATCATCGATTTGAGTCCATTTGCTGCCGATTTGGGTGCCTGCAAAAGACTGGTTCGTGCTGCTGCATGCGGCAAATCCATGAACTGTTTTGGCAAGATACAGGCGATTGTTTCCCTGAACCTGTATCTGCAAATCGATCAGGTCCGAATTTGGGAGTTCACGGCAGCCGTCGTCATCATCAAGTGCCTGCCACATGCCGTTTTCAGACGTTTCAAAAAGTTGATCACGGGTTGCGACAACGACTTTTTCGCCGGCAATTGCGATGGTCCGGATATCGGTCAGTTCTGTGTCTTCCAGTGGCTGGCCGCCGGCGATGGACTGTGTTCCTTTGCCGGAAATGACAAGTCCGTGTCCGGTTTCGATATCTCTGCCGGCCACAGAAATGGTCCCCGAGGTAAGATTGACAACGGTCAGATACTGATGTCCGTCATCCTCTAAAATGGCCGCTTCAAACAGGTTTGAGCTCTTCCACAGCGTCGTCAGAAAGACAGGAAATGCGGCCTGAAAATAATCAGGTTTTGAGGTCGACGGGGAAAGCCAGCCGCCGGAATGAAGAGCGGTGATTTCGTCGGCTGCCGTATCGTAGTCCAGAATCTGCATTTCATTGGGCAGATGAATGAGCAGATGGCGGCCAAAAGTCTGGATATCTGGCGATTCAGGGAGTCGGAACTGCTTGTGATCGCAGGGAATGCCCATGGGATTGGCATACGAAAAGAAAGCGGGAATGTAGCTGGATTCTATTTGGCCATTTTCGTGAATGAGGAGCTGATTGAGGGTATTGTCATTTTCTGTGTACCAGATGCGGTCCTTTCGATCGGAAGCCATGCTCGTGAACGAGGCCTGAAGTATGACGGACTGATTTCCCGATTCGGGATTGAGCAGGTTGAGGCGTTCGATGGTTGGCGAGAGGAGGACGAGATTCGCGCCGTCGTGAATGGGTGAAATGGAAAGGGGGGCCAGAATGGAGTGGGGCTCGTATGGGGTGTTTGGATCGTGGGAAAGACTGGTAAAACGATCCAGAGCGGTTTCGGGGCCGAAAATGCGCGAAGCGGTTTCGGTTTTGGGATCGATTTTCCAGAAGGTTCCGGCAATGGTATCGACCGTGACCAGGTCTGTCATGCCGGACACAATGGTGTCCATCGTCCCGGCCTCCGGTCTGAATGTCGACTGATAGCCTTCGGCATGGCCGGTTTCTTCGTCAATATCCGTTATTTCAATGCGAAGAAGGGTTTTGAGGTCATCCCAGTACGGCGTGAAAAAAACATTGTCCATGGCTGCAATGGGCGGATTTTGGGGGAGTTCATGCGCAAAAAGCTCATCGAGACTGCCGCCCGGCGTGAGAAAACCGTCTCCCGTGACCGTGAAAATCCGGCCTTTTTTGACCGCTCTCAGACGATGCTTTTCCCAGAACAAAATCCAGTCTTTGAACTCGGCAAAATGGGTAAATTCGCTCATTTGAAGCAAAGTATTGAAGGCGTCTGACGGCTCGGCGTCTGCAACGGGATCGAGTGTGCCTGCCAGCTTTTTCATCGGCGTACTTAGCAAATCTTCGGGCCGGGCATTTTCCCAGTCTATGGTGAAGATTTGATTGCCAAAGGCCAGAACAAAACCGTTTTTTACCCGTCCGATACCCGAAAACAGTTCAAAATCGATGTCGGAGGCCATCAGGCCGTCCGCAGGAATGAGTGCATTTTGGGGATGAATTCGGCCGGTCAGGACGACTTCACCGGTATGGATATTCATCCAGACGATCGGCTGCGAAGCTGAGGCAAGGATGATCCAGTTCGTATTTGCCCGAATCAGGGTTTCGCCCCAGGGAGTGCTGTAGGATCGGGTTGGACTGATATCTTTTTCAAAGGCGGAGAGATCAAAAAGAACGGTCTGAGTCTGTGTGCCGGCATCGAGATGAATGATCTTACGAGTTCCGCGAGCCGCATAAATAAACGTGTTTTGGGATAATTGAAGGATCGAGGCAGGGAACCAGGCAGCCTCGATGCTTTCTGCGGCTTCTGGTGGGGCTTGATAGACGATGGCTGTCTGGCCGGCATCATAGCGGCGGCTGTTTGGCCAGGGATCACTGGCCTCGCAGGCACACACAAGGCAGGCAGCCGTCAGGCAAAGCGGAAGGCAAGAGGCGGTCTTCATTCTGCACTACCAGTTCAATTTTCGTTGTTTTGATGCGGTGTATAGGAGGATTGCGGCGGCGACACTGACGTTTAATGATTCTACGTCCGGATTTTGAGCGATTCGTACCATCTGGTCGCACAAAGTGCGCGTGAGGCGGCGCATCCCGTCGCCTTCAGACCCCATGACGAGCGCGGTAGCGCGATGATAGTCGATTTCGGATTCGACGAAGCCATCGATATCGGCTCCGACGACGTTAAAGTCGAGTTCCTTGAGCTGACGCAGCGTCTGGGCGATATTCGAAACACGACATATCGGGAGTTTGTAGGCCTGTCCTGCAGAAGTTTTGAGGCTGGTTGCCGTAATTTGTGCCGCCCTGTCGCGTGGAATGACAACCGCATCGGCACCAAACGCCGCAGCCGAACGAATAATGGCGCCCAGATTGTGCGGATCCTGAATTTGATCGAGCACAAGAATGAGCGGCTGCGGACTTAAATTTTCGAGGACATCGTCGAGCTCCGTATATTTGAACTTCGGGAGCTCAAGCAAAACGCCCTGATGCCGCGTTTCGCCGGCTTTTCGCGACAGATCCTGCATCGATGTCTGGACCGGTTTGAGGCCTTTTTCTTCGCAGATTTTGAGCAGATCGGCGATTTCCTTTTGCTCTCGGCTCTCGGCGACATACAGACGCGAAGCGCGAATCGTGTCGGAGGGCAGGGTAGAGACCGCTTCTTCGACGGGATGAAGTCCGCAGACAAAAAATGCATCCGGATCGTTGTACTTGTCGGCGCGCGACGGACGATTATAGTCCCGGCCTTCAGTACGTTCTGGACGCCGTTCGCTCTTTTCGGAGGAACGGTTCGGCTTTGTGTGATTGAAACGGCTGTTTGATGTTTTATGTGAATTATCGGTTTTGTTTGACATGGTTATTACTCATTCATATTTTTGTTGAGAACTCACTTCTGCATGCTTTTGTCTTATACGTTTAATGATATAAGTACTAACCGCATAAATAAGCAGGCATATTGCAAATGGAACAATCAAATATATAGGCATGGTCATTACAAACACCATTACATACATTGGATCCACTATCCCTGTTTTTTGCGTTAATAGTTCCACTATCGCTGTGAAAAAAGCAATTCCGAACACATCAAGGATAGAAAAACAGGCAAGTCGTATCCAGGCTTTTGTGGAAAATGGCTTACCTTCTTTATATTTTACAATTGCAATAATTGTAAAAATGAGTTCAGCCAAAGCAGCAAAAAACGCAGAAATAACCGCCATCATCGATACGGCAAATTCTGGTCCGCCATGGGCAAAAGCTGTCGATGGAATGAGACAAAAAACGAGTAGAATTGGTAATATCAAATTCAGATGAAAACGATGCGATATATTCTGCATGTATTAAACCTCTATGGATACTGATAACCAACAAAAAAATAGAAAGCGCGAGGCGTATTGAACGAAGAGAGACATGATATGTTTCGTAACAAGCGAAATAGCCTCGCGCGGCCGCGCGTATGCAATAGCGCGGCTAGACGGCCGTATTGGCGAAGCCAATAGGCCGTCCATCCAAAAAAGAATATATATTATTCGCAGACGGCTTTGAGGTCGGCCTGAACGCGATTTTTGACGAATTCGACGATTTCATCGACAGAAACCTTGGTGTTATCGGCATCTGCGCGATGTTTGAACTCGACGAGTCCTTCCTTGAGGTTGCGTTCGCCAATCGTGATTCTGTAGGGCACGCCGATGAGATCGTCGTCCTTGAATTTGACACCGGCGCGGACATCGCGGTCGTCGTAGAGGCATTCGATGCCGGCGGCCTGGAGTTCGTTGTAGATTTTTTCGGCGGCGGCAACGACGGTTTCATTTTTCATCAGCATCGGGGCAATGATGACGTGGAACGGAGCAATGGCGGCCGGGAGATTGATGCCGTTTTCGTCGTTGTATTGTTCAATGGCAGCCGCGAGAACGCGCGTAATGCCGATGCCATAGCAGCCCATGACGCAGGGATGAGAATCACCGGCGGCGTCGAGATAGGTTGCGCCCATCGGTTCGCTGTATTTTGTGCCGAGCAGGAACACGTGGCCGACTTCGATGCCCTTGAAAGCCTGAAGTTTTTCGCCGCAGTGCGGGCAGGCGTCGCCTTCCTGCGCCAGAACGAGGTCGGCTATGGCTTTGACCTGGAAATCACGGCCGGGTTCGACGTGAATGAGGTGATAATCGGTATGATTGGCGCCGCAGACACAGTCGTGCATCGTGGCAACGTTGAAATCGGCATAAACCGGAATGCTGACACCGCAGGGACCGAGCGATCCGACTTCCGCGTTCATGACTTCCTTGACAGCAGAATCACTCGCCATGACGAGGTTTTCGCAGCCAAGCACGCGCGTCAGTTTGATTTCATTGAGGTTGTCGTTGCCGCGAAGGAGGATTGCAACGGGCTCGCCATCGGCGAGATAGACGAGCGTTTTGATCGACTGTTCGGGCTGAATTTTGAGGAATGCAGCGACTTCGTCGATCGAATGCTGGCCGGGGGTATGGACTTCTTCTTTGGCCGGCGTATCGGCGTGAACATCAAATGAGGTTGCCGTGACTGTGCGTTTGACTTCGGCTTTTTCCTCGTTGGCCGCATAACCGCATTTCGGACAGGACAGAATGCGATCTTCGCCGGTCTGCGCAAGCACCTGGAATTCGTGGCTGTGAGAGCCGCCAATGTTGCCGGAATCGGCTTCAACTGCGCGGAAACTCAGGCCGCAGCGTTTGAAAATGCGCGTATAGGCGTTGTACATTTTTTTGTAGGATTCTTCGGCGGCATCGAACGAAATGTCGAACGAATAGCCGTCTTTCATCAAAAATTCACGGCCGCGCATCAAGCCGCCGCGAGGGCGCAGTTCATCGCGGAATTTGACCTGTATCTGATACAGATTTTTTGGCATGTCGCGATAGGAACGGATGTGGCGTTTGGCAAGATCCGTGACGCCTTCTTCATGCGTAGGAGAGAGGCAGAATTCCATGTCTTTGCGGTCTTTAAAGCGGAGAAGCTCTTTTCCGTAGTGGTCCCAGCGGCCTGAAAGTATCCAGATTTCGGCGGGCTGAACCATCGGGAGCAGAATTTCCTGTGCACCGGCCGCATCCAGCTCTTCGCGGACGACCTGCTCAATCTTGCGCACACTGCGCCATGCAAGCGGCATCAATGTGTAAACGCCGGCCGTGAGCTGTTCAATATAGCCTGCACGAAGCATCAGCTGATGACTGGGAAGTTCGGCATCCACCGGAGTTTCTTTACGGGTTGGAATAAGCGCCTGTGAGTATCGCATGAAGTTTCCTTATGATGAGAAAAAAAAAGTGTTTCGGGGCAGAATTACCCCCGTAAAAAAGTGCGTAATTTTCGGCGTTTTTCGAGAAAATATCAAGGATTTTAATGAAGAACGGCGTGGCATGCCACGCCGGTTCATGAAAAATGGGGGATTGGTGAATTAAAGTGAATCCTGTTTGAAAAATGAGTCATTTAACCAGTCTTTGGCAGGTTCCTCAGGTGTGAGCATGGGGACTTTGGTGTCTGTGGTAATACTAACTTGGTCAGATTCAAATATGGGTATTTTTTCTAATGACCAGTTGTTGCCAAAGGTGGTTTTTACAATATCATCACCTTCATAATTACATTCCATAAATTTAAAATTTCCATTATAGGCTTCCTCACATGCAGACGAAGATACAGATACAGAAAAAGTGCTTATATTATATGGGTAATAACAGACTTTAGTGAATGAAGGATTATTTTCAGTAAGATAACAGTCTGTTTCGTTATTTTTACAAAGCTCTGTTATTTTATCAAACCAATTGCATGAATTTGAAATAATATTATTATAGTCTGACGCCAGATTACTTCCAGAAGTATCGACTGTTTCTGAGATACTAACAATTTGAGAGGCGTTTATTTTTAAATTGGAATATGCTTTTTGGAATTCTGAAGAATTGTTTGAATAATGCTCTGTTAATATCTGAATAAATCCACTTGGTGCATATGCAATATTCTTAAAAGATATCTGTGAGTATATGCTGTTTAAGTCAATGGCTGTTTGATATTTATTACTCACAAGCTCATGGTCAGTATCTATACCAATAAAGCCAATAGATTCATGTTTGTTGTTGATGGAAGCTATGCTTTTAACATTTTTAATAATTGTAATCGGCAATGTGGAGTAGATAAAACCAGAGGCGGATCCAGATGCTGTATCAGAATTAATATTTACTTTTGATGTAATGTTAGAAATATGAACATGTAAATTGTTTTGGTGAAGATTCGTGAAACTTTTAGTTGCTTTTATATTATTAATAAACCCACCGGCTGATGGAGAGTTTGAAGAAGAGTTGCTTGTCATTGATTTGACTGTGTTAATGATTTTACTAATTTTTAAAGACTTTGTATAATCACTGCTGAAATTAATTGTTTCAATGAATCCGCCGCCATTGCCAGATGGGGTTATTGTTCCGTCAATGATATTTTTTATATCACTGTATTCTGCATAACAGTCGGATGTATCATTGCACTCGCTTATATTTATATCATTGTAAGCAAAACCGCCAAAATTTGTGCCACTCCAATCGCCATCAATTTGATTGTAAATCTTGTTATATTTCGATGCGTGAGATTTGTAAGCAAAACCACCGAGCTCCTTGCTATCGACTGTGCCTATTGTGTTTTCGATCTCATTAAATTTGGATGAACTGGCGGAATAAACAAATCCGCCAACGGAATTGTCAGGTGTACTACTGAAATTCTCTGGGTTGTAATAATATATATCGTTAATTTGATTCTTAATGGTTGAAAAATGAGAATATGTTGATGTGTGTACAAAACCGGCAGCTTGGTCACTTGCAGTGATCTTTTGAATTATATTGGTGATGTTGGATAAATTGTTGTCTGTTGCGTTTGAAGTATCTTTAAAGTTGATACTATAACCAAAACCAGCAACGGTCTTGCCTTGTAAACTGTTAATATCGTTTTTAACATTTGTGATTGGACTGTTGATTATGGAGTTTGCGAATCCAGAAGCAAAATTAAGAGCGATGATATTACCAGTGATGGTGTTCGTAATCTCATCGACGATACAGTCATATAAAGAATAGGCAAATCCAGCGAGGTAATTTCCATTATTGCCTCCATAGAAATTATTAATATTATTAGTAATTTTTCTTAACTCTATATCTTTTAAGTGTAAACCGAAGCCAGCTGCTTTGTTTTGGTGTTGGATGTTCGTGCCTGATACGCCGTTGCAAAATATAGTATCTATGCTGTTATTAATATTAGTAAATGACAGGTTGCTTTGGATTTGTTCAAGATTGTCTGATACTGCTGAATCTACAAAACCACTGACGTATTCACCTTGAACAGATTTTGATGAGTTGTTAACATTTTCAAATGTTCCGCCTTGCACAAAATGAACAAAGCCAGAGGCATAACCGGCAGTTTTAACAACATCGCAATGCAATTCAGCATTCGTTCCATCACATACTTGATTAATGCTTTCGGTTTCTTGTGTGACATTTTTAATGGTTGAAAGTACAGCTCGACCGGCAAAACCGCTTCCGATATGATTTGTCAAGATTGCTTTGATGGTATTTTTCTTATCAGCTGACATTGTATATGTCGAATTTTCAAGGACACCAATCACCCCGGCGACATAACTGCTTTCATTCAATTGGGTTTTATTCTCTGAAGAAGTTGTTTCATGTTTCATGCCATTTCCTGAGACACTGACGCCAATGCAAATAACATCTTTTAGTGTGGAATTCTTTGCTGTTCCAACAATTCCAGCCACATTCGGTTCATAACCACTTTTGGTTGTATTGGTTACAGAGCCAGTAAATGTAATGTTGGTCAGTGTCGTATTGTCAACGGTTTGGGCAAGTGCAGCCTGGGCATCGGAGCCTTTAATACCAAGTGATATTTTTAAATTTGAGATTGATGAATTTGTGAGTGTAGAGAATAGTCCTTCTTGAAGTGGACATTGCTCATCATTATTCTTCAAACTAAAAGAAATTTCTTTTATAGAATCATTTTCAGTATTTAATTTCAAATTTTCAATAGGATCCATGGCTTGCCATTTAGGACATTTTCCATCGATAAGTTTCAGGACATCTTCTAAATGAATATCATTCTTAATAATAAATGATGCGTTCTCACTTTTATTCTCGACTTTGACTTTGCCATCAACCACCATTTGGGGAAGCCTAATAAATTGCTCGGCTGTTTCAATGCAAACGATATCTTTATCATCGCAATTGACTATACACTCATGATTAGATGTATCGAGCTCACATTTTGTACCATCACCACTTTTTTTGTAACACTTGTTGTCACATTCGAATTCACAGTTATTATCAATTGTACAGGTGTATGATGCAGCATTTTCGACATGACATTGGGAAGTGTTTTCATCGGCGCAAATTACACATTGATTGTTATGTTTTATATAGCCAGAATCGCATTCAAAATCGCATGTGTTATTCTGACATGTTCTATAGGCATGGTCTGGTAGAGGTTCAGTACAATTATTAATGTCTGAATTGTTACAGATAAATCCTATGCATTTTGTTCCTGACGCGTCTTTAACAAAGCCTTCGTCACAATCAAAATTACACCTATTCTCTTCATTACAATTGCCATCGATATCACAATTCGAAATGGAAATACATTTGGCTTTACCATTCTCGGGGTGATAGCAGGCACTTAAATTTTGCTCTGTGCATTCGATACATTCTTTATTTTCACAGAGTTTTGGACAATCTTTTATCTTTGGCTCTTTTCCATTCGTACATATCTTTAGGTCGCCATCTACGCATGAAACAGAGTCTTCGGAACAAATTTCTTTTGCAATTTCGCATTGAAAAACTTTTTGTTCTTCTTGTTCTTCCTGTTTTTTTTGTTCTTTTTTTGTATAACCGTTGTCACATTCGACGTCACAACCACCATCTGCATTGCAAATGGCTTTGCCATTTTCGGGTGTATGGCAGGGGATGGGGTTAACGCCTTTACTATTATAATGAAATTGTATGCCATCTATACATGTTGTATAATTAATATTATCGATCAACTTTCCTGAATGTTCCTCGGTATTGCAGGAAAACAGGGCCAGACTCGACAATATTGCAGCAAAAACGGTATATTTTTTCATATTTTTAATCCCTGAAGGTGTTTATAATCAGTGAAAGAGGCTTAAAACGTCATGCCGAACGAAATCTGTTCTGGCGTTACGGCAAATGAGAGCGAGTGGTCTTCGAAGTGGGTGTATTTGTATCCGAAGATGCCGGTGACGACGGCGCCGGCAAGGGTCATGGCGAGTCCAGCGCCGAGCATTCCGAGACCTGCGGAGTACATGGGTTTGACTTTTTCTTTTACGGCGACATTGCCATTTTCAATCATGTTAAATTCATGGCCTTCGATGTGGCTTGAATCCATAAAAGCCAGGGTACCGCCGGCCACAGTGAACAGGATGCCGGCCAGGCCGATGCCTGCTCCTGTCCACATCGCTTTTTTTAAATCTGAGGCATGGAGATCGGTTTGTGTCAATACGAGTTCTTCCTGCTTTTTGGTTTCATCTGCGTTCGTTTGATTAGCGTTTTCAAGCGATGCGATTTTATCTTTGAGTTCGCCAATGGCTTGTTCTGTGCGATCGGGGTGTTCGGCTTCGTAGAGCGCGAAAAAGATTTTTCGCGAGGTTTCGGCAGGCGTCGCAAATTTCATCGTATTTTCACTGGCGGCGATGAGATACTGCATTGATTTGACGCGCTCGCCTTTTGCCTGAAGGGATATGCCGATGTAATAGTTCAGAATGGGGGAATCGGAGCAAATGGCATAAAGCTCGCGACCGGTATTGAGTGCGGCATCCCACTCTTTGGTGGCTACCGATGCACCCATTTCCTGTAGCTTTGTCATCCAGGTTTCATTGGTGCTTAAATCCGTGCAATTTTGTGCCATCCCGACAGAGGGAAGCCATAGACACGTAAGCAGTCCAGCCATGGTCCACAATAACCTGTACTTTTTCATCGGATATTCTCCAAAATAGTCTTCAGTTCAAATGAATAATGTATGTCTCATGCACACATCTATAAAATCATAAATTACCAGCTGTGAGTAGTGAAAAAGTGGGTTAAAAAGTAATTATTTAGAATTTCACAAAATATGATATGAAATCAAGGTTGTGATGGGCAATAGCGAGCATTTTATACGCGCGTATCAGCGTTGCTATTGCATACGCGCCGTTTTTTGTACACCCGCATTCGTTTATGCGCCGCTAGTCGCAGCTGAAAATTTGCGACAGAAAATGACGAATATTATGTTATAATACAGCAGTCGGCTTTGAAAAGTCGCAGGCTGACATGGTTCAATGAGGTACGGCGATGGATAAGAACAAGTTAAAACCAGGCGCACTGCTTGAATTTTATACAGATTTTAAGAAAAATAGAGCATATTACGTCGATAAAACGATGTTTGTTGCGCAAGTTCTGGAGAATCCAAGCCAGGTACAGCTCTACACGCGCCCCCGTCGGTTTGGTAAAACCTTATCGCTTACAACATTTCATACGTTTGTTGCAGCGCACGATTTCCTCGGCAGACCTTTCGACCCTCGTCCCTATTTTGAGGACAAAAAAATCATGGCATGCGGTGATGAAATATTGTCACATCTTGGCAAACATCCGGTCATTTTCATGTCACTCAAAGAGTGCAGCAAGCCAACGTTTGAACAAACACTACAAAAGTATGCAGACACAATCGCTGAATGTTGTGAATGCTTCCGCAAATTAGAACATTCAACAAAACTTCAACAAAATCAGCGAGATATCTTTATGCGTCTGGTGCTTGAAACCGCTTCGCAAAATGAACTCGAACGGTCACTTCGACTTCTCTCCGAATATATTACCATCGAATATAATATTAAACCCTATATTCTCATCGATGAATACGATGTTCCGCTCAATACGGCTTATCATTACGGTTATTACGACGAAATGGTGTCGTTCATCCGTTCGCTGTTCAGCAATGGTCTTAAATCGAATTCGAGCTTTGAAAAAGCCGTGCTGACCGGTTGTTTGCGCATTTCTAAAGAATCGATATTTACTGGGTTTAATAATTTGCGCGTTTATACGATCGATTCTGAAATGGACAACGAGTATTTCGGATTTACACCGGACGAAGTCAAAGAGATGCTTGATTATTACAATCTTTCCGTGCATTACGATGCAATTCAGGATTGGTATGACTGCTATCAGTTTGGAACAAGGCACATCTACAATCCATTTAGCCTTGTTCAGTGCGTCGATAATCTCACCTTAAATGACCCGAGGGCGATTCGCTGCTATTGGACAAATTCGAGCAGCAATGACGTCATTCGCGACATGGTTATTGAACATACCGAATGCCGCGATGATCTCGAATCGTTATTAAAAGGTCAGTCCATATATAAACCAATTCATGAAGCAATGACGTATCGCGACATGAAATCGTATGATGAAAATATATGGACGCTTCTTTATTATACCGGTTATATCAAAAGTCTGTCAAAGCGACAGGTTGGTGAGGATTTGATTCATGAAATTAAGTTGGTGAATAAAGAAATCCACGCGATATTTCCACAGTATATTCGACTGGCATTTAGTTATGCCGTGAAAAAGCAGGATCTTTCGGCATTCTATCAATCGATCTGGGATAAACAAGCAGATGTCATCAAGCAATTTATCAATAATGTCCTCATGGTGGTGGTGAGTTATTACGATACCCAGGAAATGTTTTATCACGGCATGATGCTCGGCATTATATCAAATTTATATCAATATGAGATTAAATCGAATCGGGAAGACGGCAACGGCCGCACCGATATTGTTCTGCGCGACGATCGCGAGCGACGTGCTATCGTTTTCGAGTTCAAGTGGTCCAATGACATGGATGAAATCAACGCGCTTCCCAATATTGCACTCAATCAGGTCCGTGACAACAAATATGCCGAAGCGATTCACAAAGAAGGTTATCAAACAGTTTATGCCGTCGGCGTGGGTTTCTGCAAAAAAACGTGTGAGGTCGCCATCGAAGGAATGTAGAAATGCAGTATTTTGTTTTGCCAGCCGCCACTGCAGCTGGAGGCCGCCGTAGCGCTGTCAAATGCACTCAGTTGTTAAAACGTTTACTTGCCGTAGATGAGAATCTTGCGTTCGTAATCGAATGTGACGTTCATTTTGCCTGCCGATGGGAAACCGTCGACGGTTCCGAGGCCAAATTTGGAGTGTTCAATGCGATCGCCAAGCTGATAATCGGTTTCGTGAATGTCGTATTTGCGAAGCGGACGATCATTTGTCTTGCATTGCGGGAGAAGAATTTTGGGTGTTGCCTGGGCTTTTTCTTTTTGAGGAAGTGGTGAACCGGCTTTTGTCGAGGCTGCGATTGTCGTTCGCGTGCTCTTTTTGGTCGTCATGTCTTTGGTGGCAACGGGTTTGTATTTGTGACGACCGCCGCATGATTTGCATTCAACCTGTGCAATTTTTCCATCCACAACGGCAACAATGACATGCCATGACTGACCGCATTTACTGCAGATAGCTTCGACGTCCTTGCTCACGTCCTTAGAGGTAAAAACAGGCATTGTATCCATAAATCGAATCCTTTCTTTTTATAGTGAAAAATGCTCCTCCGGTCATCCGCCGGAAAAAAGCGGCGCTATTTAGGCGCATTTTGTTGTTTTATCAAGTGGTTTCAGTTTATAGATAACAATTGTCGTCACCGCGTCGTCGAAAAATTGCGAATTTGTTTCGACTTTTTGACATCGTTGTCTGTGTTTGAAAAAAACTCAGTCAAACTACGACATTCGTGTAATTTGGTGCGCAAAACATGGAGGAATGGCATTGCTTAGACTCGTTTATAAAGATGACGATGGTCGTGAAAGAACGATCGATGCCTGTGATCAAAACTCTCCAATTTTGGTGGGTCGCAATCCGGATTGTGGCATTTGTACGTCCAATGGTTCGGTATCTCGCGTCCATGCGTTGATTAGAATCGAAGACGGATTGGTGACGATACAGAATCCGCCTAACGGTAAGCCGACAAACGGAACGTTTGTTCGAGGCATGAGGCTTCAGCCTGATGAGCGCATTGAAGTGTACGAAGGCGACTGCATTCGATGCGGCGGGTTTGATATTTATCTCGAGAGTGAACAGAGAACTGCCGCAAGAAATGGTGAATTGATTCAGCCGCCGCCACTTGTTCAGCCGCTGCCGCCACTCATCCAGCCGCCGGCTCCGTTGCTGCAAAATTTGATAAATTCGGCAAACAACAGAGGAATGGCTCCGGTTTATGGACCGCGACCCCAGTTTATTCCACAGGCTCCGCCTCGTCCTGTGCCTCCTATGAATGTGTCAATGCCTGAGCAAGTCGGTTATGGACCGCCGCCAGGAATTAATAATGCTGTCTGGGCCGGAGTGCCGCAACAACGCTCGAATCCCATGGCACCAGGGCAGTTTCAGGAGCTCGACCATTCGAATTCCTGTGGTGTGAATCCTTTAAATCAGCCTTCTGAGTCCATTCCGTCTCCGGCTTCACAACCGGCAGCCGAGGTTCAGGCACATAATAACAAGTCTTTTGAATCTTTGTCGGAAATGGATGGCTATGAAAAAATTGTTTCTTCAAGTTTTCAATTGTCTCCCGAACATCAAAGTGTGCTCAAAAGCCGCGTTCAGTCCATGGAAGAGAAACTTCAGGCACTCAAGAAAGAAGCTGAGGCTCTTAAAAATTCAATCTCTAACTTGAAAAATTACGATCCCAGTGATTTGTGATTTTCAACTTTTAGTTGCCATGAGCCGCATGAAATATGCGGCTTTTCTTTTGTCAAGTCAGGGATATTTAATTGTAAGGCAGAAATTGACGAGAGCCGGGGGGGCCGAGGTCTAATAATGTTTAGGCAGCTCCAAAAGCATATACCAACCTAAAATATTGAGGATTCCAAAGGGCTCAGCCCTTTGGTGGGGGGCCGAGGATTTTCGCCATCCAGTGAATGGCGAAAACCACAGAGCCCAGTGAGCAAATGAAATGAACGAGTTGGAGAGCCGACAGGCTTGGGAAACGAAGTTCATTTCATATTGCGAACTGAGGACAGGGGCAAAGCCCCAGCGGGGTTCTGGGCAGAGCCCCGATTGAGATGTAACAATGGATGAAAAAAAAGTTTCAAACCGGTCTTGTCAATTGATTGTGAGTGCCTACTTTGTCGCGCCGTTTGCCAAGGGGATAAAAAATCCCTGAATTTTCATGATATTAAGGAGAAAATCATCATGTTGAAACCTTTGAACGATCATCTCGTTGTCCAGCGTCTTGAACAGGAATCCGTCAGCAAGGGCGGCATTATCATTCCCGATACCGCAAAAGAAAAACCTGCAAAAGGCGTCGTGATGGCCGTTGGTTCAGGCAAACTGGCCAAGGACGGTTCGCGTATTGTTCCCGAAATTAAAGCAGGAGACGTCGTCCTGTTCGGTAAATATTCCGGGTCTGAAGTCAAATTGAACGGCACCGAGTATATGATTCTTCGTGAAGACGATGTACTCGCTGTTGTCGAAGAATAATTCAAACTTGTTCGTAAATCGCTGAAATATAAAGGAAAAAATAGAATGGCAAAGGAAATTATCTACAAGGAAGCCGCTCGTCAGGAACTTCTCAAAGGCGTTGAAATTCTCGCCCGTACCGTCAAAACAACCCTCGGTCCAAAAGGCCGCAATGTCGTGATTGAAAAATCCTATGGCAGCCCCAAGGTGACAAAAGACGGCGTCAGCGTTGCCAAAGAAGTCGAGATCAAGGAAATCGCAGGCAATCTCGGTGCTCAGATGGTTCGCGAAGTTGCCTCCAAAACCGCCGATGTCGCCGGTGACGGCACGACAACAGCAACAGTCCTTGCTGAAGCCATTTTCCGCGAAGGCATCCGCTACGTTACGGCCGGCCATAACCCGATGGCTCTCAAACGCGGAATTGACGCTGGTGTTGCAAAAGTTATTGATTTCATTAAAGAAAATGCAAAACAGACGCGCGATCCCAAAGAAATTCGTCAGGTCGGCACCATCAGTGCCAATGGCGATGAAATCGTCGGCGACCTACTCGCTCAGGCCATGGAAAAAGTCGGTCATCAGGGCGTTATCACAGTCGAAGAAGCCAAAGGCATGGACACCGTTCTCGAAGTCGTCGAGGGTATGGAATTCGATCGCGGTTATCTCTCGCCGTATTTTGTTACCGATTCAGAACGCATGACTTGTGTCATGGATGATGCTCTTCTCCTCCTTGTCGAGAAGAAAATCAGCTCCATGAAAGACATTCTCCCGATTCTTGAAGAAGTCCTTCGCACCAACAAACCGCTTCTCATTATCGCCGAAGACGTCGACAATGAAGCCCTTGCAACACTCGTCGTGAACCGTCTTCGCGGAACCATCAAAGTGGCCGCCGTCAAGGCTCCCGGCTTTGGTGATCGCCGCAAAGCCATGCTCCAGGATATCGCCGTTCTGACGGGTGGTCAGGTCATCAGCGAGGATCTCGGCATGAAACTCGAGGACACGAAACTGGCACATCTCGGCTCGGCTCGTCAGATTACGATTTCAAAAGATTCGACGATTATTGTTGATGGCCGTGGCAATGCCGATGACATTCAGGCCCGTTGTGCCCAGATTAACAAACAAATCGATGACGCCAAGAGCGACTATGATCGCGAAAAACTGGCGGAACGCCTTGCCAAGCTCAGCGGCGGTGTGGCCGTGATCAAGATTGGTGCGGCGACGGAAGCCGAAATGAAAGAACGCAAGGATCGCGTCGATGATGCCCTTCATGCGACGAGAGCCGCTTTTGAAGAAGGCGTTATTCCCGGCGGCGGAACGGCTTATCTTCGCGCTGTGAAGGCTCTGGATGACGTCAAATGCAGCGAAGCTGAAATGTTCGGCGTGGGCATTCTGCGTCGTGCCCTCGAAGAACCGGCCCGTCAGATCGCTCGCAATGCCGGTGTTGAACCCAGCGTCGTCGTCGACAAAGTTCGTTCAAACAACAGCTTCTCTTATGGCTACAATGCCGCAAACGATACATATTGCGACCTCATTGCCGAAGGTATTCTCGATCCCGCAAAAGTTTCCCGCGTTGCGCTTCAGAATGCCGCTTCCGTCGCCGGCCTCATGCTCACGACCGAAGCTCTCATCATCGAAAAGAAGAAAGAGGACAAGAAATGCGGTTGCGGTTGCGGTCATTGTGACTGTGACGAATAATTGTGGTGCACGGCTATGCCCGTCGGGCATACGCCGCGCTTTGAACGCCGCTATTTCCCCCAAGGCTTCGCCTCGGCGGAAATACGCGGCGTTTTCTTATTTTGGGAATACTTCGTGTTTGTGATAAAAATGAGAAAAGTTTTGATATCCGGGCTTGGAGGTTTCAGGCCTCTGGCTTTTTGTTTTGGAGATATAATATGTTGAGAAAAATAGGCTGGCTGTTTGGGCTGACTACAACGTTTTGTGCGGTTTTTACAGGGGTTTCCTGTAGTGACGAAGATGCTGATTTTGCCGTCAATCCGGCCGTTTTCGATCTGTTTGCGAATTATGAAGGGGATGTTCAGGCCGATATCGCAAAATATGGAGCTGTCGCTGTCTGCAATACCGAACGATGTCAGTGCAAAGGTTCCGGAACGGTTTGCGCCTCTAAGTTTTATACAGTGACCTGCAATCAGGATAACGTTGAAAACTCGTCAAAATGCTCTACGCCGTGCGTCTTTGGAGACACGTGTTCCACCAGCGTGAACATTCAGTGCGCGGGGGCGGAATGCTCCTGTACAGGCAGTGGATACGTCTGTCTGGATAGCAGGCTTTATAGCTGCAAGGCAGATGTGATTATCGATTCGGTTGTCTGTGCGAACGGATGCACAGATGACAATAAATCGTGTGTTGAATAGTTCATTTACAAATAAGGCAAAAACTATGGAACAAACAAAATTAGACGCTCAGGCCACGATGTTTGCCAATCGTCTTTCAAAGCGTTCTCAATTTTACAGACGATGGGCAAAAAAACAAAATCTGACGGCCTACCGCATCTATGATCGCGATATTCCCGAAATTCCTCTTTGTGTGGATTATTACGGCCTGGTCAATGATGATGGAACTGTCGTCGAGCAATACGTCTGCATGGCATTGTTTGAACGTCCCTATGAAAAAGATCCCGCCGAAGAAGACCTCTGGCTGGATACGATGAAAAAACAGGCCGAAAAAGTGCTCTCACTTCCCGATGGTCACGTGATTCTCAAGACGAGAAAGCGACAGAAAGGCACCGAACAGTATGAAAAAAAACGTTCGGGAAAGACGATTTCCGGCGTCGTTCGCGAAGGGGATTTGCTTTTTGGCGTAAATTTGACCGATTATCTCGACACTGGGCTCTTTTTTGATCATCGACCGCTTCGTTCCATTCTGCTCAAAACGGCTGAAAATAAACGAGTTTTGAACCTTTTCGGTTATACGGGGGCTCTCTCTGCGGCATCGGCAAAAGGCGGTGCTTCTTTTGTTCAGACCGTTGATTTGTCCAACACTTACCTCGATTGGGCCGGACTCAATCTCGAACTCAATGGCTTTGAGGATCGAAAGCAGTTTCCTTTGACGCGAAGCGATGTCATCGAATTTCTTGAACTTGAAATGCGAAAAGTCAAATCCGGAACCAAGGAGGGATATGATTTAATCCTTCTCGATCCGCCGACATTTTCCAATTCCAAAATGACTGAAAATGTTCTCGATACGAACAAACAGTGGCCAATGCTCGTTCGAAACTGTCTTTTTTTATTGAAACCCGGCGGCATTCTCTATTTTTCAACCAATAGCCAGAGGCTTCGGTTTGAAGAAGATTTGCTTCCCGCAACCGTGAATGGTTACACAGTTCATATCGAAAATATTACGGATATTTCTGTTCCCGATGACTTTAAGGCGCATCGCATTCATCGATGCTGGAAGATGAGCTTATGAAAAAAAAGATGCCTGAACAGCGGTCATTGTTTGATTTGGTGACGTCGGATGAGCCAAAACAAATGACTCTTTTTGAAACATCAAATTCTGAGACAAAAACGTCCGAAAATTCAGTCGATGCCCCCCCGGGGGGGGCTGATGGCCAGCCTGCTTTGGGGACAAATGACGAAAAATTATTGTCTTGTCTCTATCAGATGACGGTGGATGAACTGGAACAGGAAATTGCGCGTCACAATGCCCTCTATAATGCTGGAAGTCCTGAGATTTCGGATACTGTTTATGACCTTCTTGTTCAGCATTTTCGCGATATTTCATCGAATCAGGCGCCGGCGGACGTGCTCACCTCGCCGGATGTCAAAGACGTTTCGAAAGGCAAAGTCGAACATAATCCACCAATGCTCTCGATTCGGAAACCCGATATTCATAAAGTATTTGATGAGATCGGCAGCTGGCTTTGCAAATTTGACGGCGATGTCATCGCAACGCCCAAAATCGATGGGCTTGCATGCAGCATTCAATACGATGAAAACGGTGATTTACTGGTGGCTTCAACGCGCGGCAACGGGCGTATCGGTGAGGATATCACGGCAAACGCGCGTTACATCAACGCGATCCCGAAACATATCGATATGCCGGGGCTTGAAGTGCGCGGTGAAGTCTATATGCCGCTCACGGCTTTTGAGGCTTATGAGGGAGAAAAAATCAGTGCAAGAAATCTGGCTGTCGGCGGATTAAAACAAAAAAATGCCCCGGAAACGGCCAAATATGGCCTGAGCTTTTTTGCCTATGAAGCCATCTATAAAGAGGATATCGGGCAAGCCTTTGCGACTGATCGGGAAAAATTCACAGTCTTGAAAAAACTCGGGTTTGTGACGCCGGAATATCGCATTTTTGAACGATTTGACGGCCTTTTGCCTAAGCCGCTGAATGTTTTGACGTCCGAACTTAAATGTTTTTGTTCGCAAATGACGACTTCCCGGCCCGATTGGAATTTTGATGCGGATGGACTCGTTTTTAAAGTCGATGATAATAAAGTTCAGCGCGAAATGGGATACACCGATCACCATCCAAGATGCGCTATTGCATTTAAATTTCCGTGTCAGGAACGCGAGTCTGTGCTTCGTGAAATTCGTTGGCAAGTCGCCAAAGGTGCAAGACTGACGCCCGTGGCTGTGTTCGATCCCGTCGAATTGGCCGGTGCTATCGTGAAAAAAGCAACGCTGTCCAATGCCGAAATGATTAGAAACTTTCAATTTGGAAAAAGTCCCTGTCGTGAGGATGAATGTGGCGTTTTCGATAAAAGAGAATTAAAAATCGGTTCTCGCATTCTCGTTTCGCGCCGGGGGGACGTCATTCCTCACATCGAATATATTGTGTCCATTCCCGAGGATGCCTGTGATGTGCAGTTCCCTGAGACTTGTCCCTCCTGCGGTTCTCGCGTCGTTCAAGACGGTCTCTTTTTGAAATGTTCTGATCCTGACAATTGTCCGGCAACTGGACAGGCTTTGATTGAGAATTATACCAAAGTCATAAACTGCCTCGGTTTTGGTGAAAAAATCATTGAGAATCTCTACGATTCGGGAAAAGTTGAAACGCCGGCTGATTTGTATCGGTTGAGTGTCGAGGATTTTGCAGTCGTGTTATCGGAAGACGGGGAGATCGATCCCAAAGCAGTCATGCCGCAAAAACTCTACGATTCCATACATTCAAATACTCGATTTTCGCTCTCGACATTCCTCGAATCGCTTTCCATTGCGTCATTAGGGCGCGTCAGCAGTCAGGCAATTGCACAAAGTTTAAGAACCATTGATGCCGTCCGGACTGCGACGGTTGATGAGTTATTCCCGATTATCGGTGGCAAGGACGATCGTGAACAAACCGAGAAACTGGTTTACAGCAAATACCTGAGTGTTTACGAGAGGCTTCACAACGGATATTGTCCTGATTGTGAACTGACGCGAGAACTTCTCGAAAAATTGAATTTCACGAAAAAAGAACAGCAGGTCATTTTCCAGCGTTATACGCGATATTCTGATTTACTTTCGCTCTCATGGGAAGCGTTTGCGGAACTGATCATTGATATCCGGAGAGGCGGAAGAACGGCACAATCGATTGTGCAGGGATTGAAAAATCGATCGGCACTTATCGATGATTTGCTCCAATATGTCGAGATTGAAGCTGTGCCTGTAGCAGCAGAAACAACGGAAAATCTGCCATTTTCGGGCAAGTCATTTCTCTTTACCGGAACGCTTTCGTCGATGGACCGCAAAGAGGCTCAAAAAAGAGTTGAAGCCTTGGGCGGCAAATCGGCCGGGAGTGTGACAAAAGACCTGTCAGTTCTAGTGGCTGTGTCGCAGACGAGTTCCAAATGGCAAAAGGCTCTTGCTTTAAACGAGAGCGGCAAGGCAAAGATCGAGCTCTGGTCCGAAGATGATTTTTTGAAGGCTTTGGCGCAGGCTGAGAAAGGATAAAACAAAAGGCCGCAATGTTTGCGGCCTTTTGTTTGGACTGAATTAGGTTATGAGTGAAGTTGCATCGTTGATGTCATTGATTGATGCGTCAATGAGATCAACGATGCAGATCACGGTTCAATTCGTTATTCGGTTTTCAGCCAGGGGATTTTTATCGTTTCTCCGTTCTCTGTGATTTCCTTGATTTCCCATTTGAGGTCATCCTCTTCAATATTTTCGTTCAAATAATTGACGACATCGGGAACATCGGTGGGCTGGATTGGATTGACGAGTGTAGTGAAGTTGTTATCTGTTGGCATTGCTTTTTCTTCACCGCGTTTGAGGAAAAATAGGTCGGTGATTCCATTAACACTCGTTGCATCTGTGTAACTCATTGAATTGGCGATAGCCGGAAGTGCCGAATTGACGACTGGATCTGTGGCTTTTCCGGAGTCATCCACTTTGGTGAATTGTTGAATGCGGCTCGCTGTGAAGACTCTGTCTGTCGAGAAATATTTCTTCTGCGTAGAATGGACTGAAATGGAGCGAATGAATGAAGATGAGTTCGTTGATTTTGTGTACATATCGCCATAGAAAGCAACATTGGTGAGTTCCGGATAGTAATATACGCTGTCGTATGACGTATAGTTTATAGTATTGAACATTCCTGTTTGATTGCCTTGCATATAGTCGATGAGAAACGTGCTGTTCAATAACTTTCCGGTATAAAATGTATTGATTGCACCCATGACAGATTCAATGGCTAAAATGCTTTTTGCATGGAAATGATAATCTGAAATGATTGGATTATATGTCGATCTGTTTACATTCCCAATACCATAAAAATATCCTGTGTGAACGTCGCCATATTCGACGTTCACATTGTGCACGGAATTGTAAACAGAGCCTGCGAAACCATAGACATATAAATAGTAACCGTAATTATCACTATTAGGCTTTTTAAATAAAGAATCAGGCATCTTAAGGTCACCGACTGTTAATTTGACATTTTCAAGTGTACCATAAATGGTTTCTGCAAAACCAAAAAAGTAAGTATAGATGTAAAAATACCAGTCTTTTAATTTTGTTATTGTTTCATAGTCGAGATCGACAATAAATTTGGGATACTGAATGTCTATATTCTTGAAGCTGTAGTTTCCGACAGTGCCGAAAGCACCAAAGAAATAAACACTATCAAATTTAAAATTATCGACTTTTAGTGCGAGTGTATCTATTGGGGCATAGGCTGTTGCTGTGACGCCGTATGAAAAACTATATGGCATTTCCCCCATATATTCCATTAAATCTAATATGGGTGAATAGTTAACAGGTGCATGTATTTCTTTATTTTTGATATGAATATCGACGTTTTTCCCGCCGAGGCCGTAATCGGATGCCATCAGACCATATTGAATATTATAAGCCAGGGGTTGGAAATCCCATTTGTCGATATCAACAATGATATCTGAATAGCTCGAAGAGCCGTTTAGGGTTCCAATGGTGGAAGAACAGTTCGTATATTTGCAAATAAAAGAATTAGACTTGATGGTTAGTTTGTCAAATTTTGTGTCTGTGACGTTGGAGAACAAACCATAAAAATTAACGCCGTTGACATCGATATCGCCTGAAAATTCAATGTCATTGACCGTGGAATCAGTTGTATTGAGTGCCATAATGGCGGCTGTGGTACTTCTTTGCTCAAGCTCTGATGATGCAGAAAATGAACCGTTAATTTGGATGTTATTGATTTTTGAATGTTCGATATTTTCGGCAAAAAATGAGGTTGGTGAGCCGGAAACATCGAAGTCGATGCTGAGCCCTGAAATGATGCTGTCTTTGACATCACTGAAGACCGGATGATTAATGGCAAAGCGATTTTCATCCTTTTGCGCGATGATTTTGTGTCCGTCACCGTTCAAATGAACGTGGTCAAGCGGAATGGAAGTCCAATCGAGGATGGCTTCTGCGTTGTTTTTGTATTCATTGAAGTTGAGATCGGTCATGACCTGAGCTTCAATCAAATTTTCATCGAATGGCGTTTGGCAGAAGGCTTTAATATTGTCTTCCGTCATTTTAAAACAGCTGTCTTCACATTTCACATATTTGACGCCGTAATTGACACATTTTGCGACGGTTCCGTTTTCATTGCATGTTTCGATGTATGTCGCTGGTGAGCAGCAGGCGCCTTCTTCGCCGCCGGATGTGACGTTTGCACTCGATGAACACGACTTGCAGGATGTGCCATTGCATCCCTGAGGACATAATTCCTGAACGATGATTCCATCGCTGCAATAGGTTCTGAGTTGTGTGTCAGATGCGCATGATAAAGGTGCGGTTTCAGGGTCGCAGCAATCACCTGCCTGATAAATGTGATTTTCTTCACCTTCGGGAATGGGTTTGCAGGCAACATTTTCACTGCCCGGCTTTTCGCTGGCGAGTCGTTCAAAATCGTGCAGCATCCAGATTTGGAAGACTTTTCCGGTTTCTGTTTCGACGTAGTTGCAGTCGGCGTCACCTTCGGTGATATTAGGGTTGTAGGGGCATGTGTCGATGGAATCGAACACTCCGTCGCCATCGGTATCGAATTCTTCACAGCCATTTTCGCCGGCTTTTGTGAGGAATGCATTGTTCGGGCATTCATCGAGGCAGTTGATCGTTCCGTCGCCGTCGTCATCGGCAATATTTTCGGGGGAGTCTTCGGTGTCACAGCCGCATTTTCCGGGGAAAGACTTGGAAGAAGTGTCGGGACACTGGTTGAGGCAGTCGGGAATGCCGTCGTTGTTGAGATCGTCATCGGGGGTGCCGCAGTCACAGACACCAGGTTTGACTTTGTTCGGGTCATTGGGACACTGATCGAAGCAGTCCAGGGTGCCGTCGCCATCGGTATCGTCATCGGCCAGGCCGCAGCCGCACACCCCGGGATCGGTTTTGTCGGGGTCGCCCGGGCAGAGATCATCTTCATCCATGAGGCATGATGGGAGCCCTGTGATTTCGTCAAGCTCATCGGATTCATCGCATCCGCAGATGCCGGGAAGGACTTTTTCGGGGTCATCGGGGCATTTGTCGAGGCAGTCGGGAATTCCGTCGTTATCGTTATCGGTGTCCGGTTTGTCACAACCGCAGATGCCGGGCAGGGTTTTGTCGGGATTGTCCGGGCATTTGTCGATGGTCTGGGGATTAATTTTCTCTTCGATGCAGTCGGGAATGGTGTCGCTGTTGGAGTCTTTGTCTTCAGTGCCGCAGCCGCATAATCCCGGTTCGGTTTTATCGGGATCGTCTGGACAGAGATCTTCGGAATCGTGATGAATTTTGTCTTCAAAACAGTCTGGCACGCCATTGTTATTGCTGTCGGTGTCCTCGACGCTGCAGCCGCATAATCCGGGAACGGTTTTGTTTGGATTGTCGGGGCAGTAGTCGACTTTGGGATCTTCTGCACAGCCGGTATAAGCCAGAGCGAGACAGGCAATGAAAATGAGATTGAATTTTTTCATGATGTTCTCCGAAAATGGGTGGTCCGAGACGTATTTGAGTGGAAGAATGAAAGACTGATAAACGAGGTTCGGTGCGGGGATATGGTTCCAAGAGTAATAAAAAAAGAAGCGCACGCCGTATGAAATAGGCGTGCGGGCAGGCGTATGAAATAGCCTGCCGCCCAAAACTAATCAAAGAGCTCCTTGAGATCGAGTCCGGCCGGATAACCGTAAGAAACGTAGTTGTCGAAACCGTATGAGAAAAGGCCGATGGGAGCGTTTGCGTGGATGTTGTGAGAACCGTCTTCGACGATTTTGTATGCGGCTTTGAATTTTCCTGTTCCGAAGGTGAAGAAATCGTCTTCGGGCATGAGTTTTCCGTCGAGTGTTACCTGTGAGTCAGCCGGTGCGATGACGGTAATATAGTCCTTTTTGTATTTTTCAGGGACGAGGAACTGGTAGTGTGTCCGGTATTGTTCGATGGGGACGCCGATGAGGTATGCGGGATCGCCGATGCCGGCCCAGTCAGGGGTTTGCGTGCCGGTTTCGATATCGATGGGGTCGTTCTGACCGGCCATAAACTGCCCGAGGAGGATGGGGGCGTTGGCTTCGACGGAGAAGCTTTCGGTCGAGAGGATGTCGATCCACTGGCCGTTGTTCAGGACGATGGCGCCGGTGTCGAGAATGGGCGAATCGGTTTTGCAGTTTTTATCCCCAGTGCAGCGCGTCGTGAACGAGACGTGGGTTTCGTCGGTTCGGGCAAGAATGCGCCACAGGTCGCGTTCCTTTCCGCGCGGTTTGAGCTTGACGGCGTTGTATTTTTTACCCCAGGCGCCCATGGGATACTGCTGATGTTCGATGTGATCGGCGCAGCACGTGATGGGGTCGGTTTCCGGAATGCTCGTTGCTTCGTTTCCAGAAAAGACGGCAATATTTTTGTCGGCCGTAATGACGCTGCCTGTTGGGTCGTCACCGATTTGTGAGGTTTCGAGATTGAGAACGTCGAACTGATCGAGGTAGAAGGTCTGGATGTCGCCTTTTTTCATGGCGTAGATTGGTTTTTGAGATTTGTCCAGGCCGCTCATGATTTTGCAGGTGGATTTGACGACGACTTCGGTCTGTCCGGGCTGTGTGGCGACGACGGTCATGAATGCGTGCATGTCGTCGTAGTGCTGTCTGCGTCCCATGATCATGTAGCGTTTTCCGATGGCGGTTGTCGGGAAGAGCAGGGAGGCGTCATTGGAATAGACTTCTTCATTGTTGAGCGGGTTGAACTGAGCCGCCGTAATGGGGAGGTCGGATTTGATGTAGTAGGCCGAAGGGGTGATGGTGGTTCCGTTGACGCTGTAGGCGGCAGCGCAGGTGATGCCGCCTTCGTAGCATTTGTCCGGCAGATAGATGGTTCTCGTCGTGAGAGGCGGCACCTGAAAATCGATGGCTTTTTTCGTTTTTGAATTTTCTTTTTGATAGATGGCGACATCTGCCGTGAGGGTATCGTGGGTATTGCTCAGGACGATGGCAAAAGGCATACCGGCGGCGTCGTAAACGCCGGCGTCAATGGAGTTGTCCAGATCGACGGCCCAGTATTCGCACCCGATATAACTTGCTTCTTTTGAGGTCTGTTCACAGATGGGAATGCAGGCGCCTTCCTGACAGATGGTTTTTGGGGAGATGTCGGCGCACTTTTTCTGATCGGAATAGGCGGTTCCTGCCTTGTTGCACAGGAGGATAGTTTCTTCGTCCAGGCATTTTCCGGCGCCTTCCAGGCACAGTCTTGTCTGGCATTCCCCGTCGACACAAGTCTTGCCATAGTTGCACTCGAAATCGCCGAAGCCTGTTCCTAGCTTGTTGCAGCCGTGATACCGGCCGTCTTCAAGACATGACTCAATCGTATTCGGCTCACAGACGATATTTCCGCATTTGCCATCAAAACAAAACTGATTTTCCGGGCAGTATTCGAGTTTTCTCTGCCCGTCAACACAATGAAGAATCTGATTATTTGGCATGCATGTGTCCTGTTCCGGGTCGCAGGTTGAAACCACGATGTCCTTTCCGGGCGTGTCCTTTCCGGGGTCTTTGTCCGGCTTTCCCGTGTCATCCGAACAGGCAGACAGCATAGAGCAGAGTGAAGTTAAAATTATGGGAAGCGTATGTTTCAATGCGAGTTCCTTCTCGACAGTGTACAAAACAAAAAAGCCGCATGCAGAGCAATGCAGCTTCTCATTATAGCATAAAATGGCGTTCGTATCCTTTTGAAAGATAAGAAAAATGTATTATTCGTTGCTGTTTAGCGGGGTAAATTCATAAATCTATTGAAATATCGGCTGAGACTGGCGAACTGCTATTTCACAATTTTAAGGCATAAATTGATGAGAGCCGGGAGTGGGGCCCGGCGGGGAACGAGGCAGGCAGCCCAAAAGGCTTATACTACCTAAAATATTGAGGATTCCAAAGGGCTCAGCCCTTTGGCGGGGTTCGGGGCAGAGCCCCGGCGGGGTTGGGGCAGAGCCCCAAAAATAATCTGAGGGCTTATCCGTTGAAACGATATCCGAGACCGTGGACGGTTTCCAGGCGGGTAGGTTTGGAGGGGGCCGGTTCGATTTGTCCCCGGATTTGAAGGACAAAGTTGTCGATGGTTCTCGGTGTGCCGTCGTAATCGCCGTGCCAGATGTGTTCGATGAGGTCGTCACGGGAGTAGATGCGAGAGGGGTGCTGTGCAAAAAAGATGAATAGCTCCAATGCTTTGGGCGTGAGTTTGAGTGGAACTCCGTCGCGAGTCACGGTCTTTTCCGAAGGCACAATGACCAGGTCTCCGAACTTGATGGCGCAGGCCTCGGATTTCTTTTGCTGGCGAATCCTGCGCATTGCGGACTCGACTCTTGCGAGAAATTCCTTCAGGCTGAAAGGTTTTGAAACGTAGTCATCGGCGCCCAGGCGAAGGCCCTGTACTTTGTCGACTTCTGACGTTTTGGCGGACAGAATGATGACGTGGACTTCATTTCCGGAGGCGCGGATTTCATCAAGGATATCGAAGCCTGATTTTCCGGGGAGCATGACGTCGAGGATGACGAGGTCCGGGCAAAATTCGGTCATCAAGGGCATGACGGCATTTCCGTGTGCGGCGTGCCGGACGTCGTATCCTTCATAGCCGAGGTTGTGAATGAGTCCTCGTGCGATGGCCATATCGTCTTCGACGACGAGAATTTTTTCGTTCGGCATTATGTTCTAACCCGTTTGAAGATGAGTCCGAGGAAGCGTTTAGTGTAGCAGATTGGGAGCTGTGTGTCGGATGAGAGGTGATAGAGTTCTTTCATGTAGGCCGGGGAGGGAAATGCGGAGTGCATGCAGGCCTTTGGCGAATCGAACAGAGCGGCTGTAAAGATGAGGTATTTGAGGCGTGAGAATTTGTGTGCCAGCGGATGGAAGAGTCCGGCGTCGCGTATCATTCGGAAGATGAAGTCGCGTTGAGTTTTAGGCGGTTCGAGGGCATCGAGGACGTCATCGGGGATGGGGGTACCGAGGATTGTTTTGGGAATGGCGAGTGAGAAGAAGACGGGAACGGTGACCTTCATGGTTCGGATGCGGGTTATGAAGGCGTCCCAGTCGAGGTTTGGATAGGCGCGCACGATGCGGTCGACGTCGGTATGGAGCCGAAGGCCTGGGGCGCGGACGTAGGAGTGTTTCGAGGTGTGAAGGGCGACCTGAACGAGGTTTGAGACGGGGTCCTGCAAGAGGATGTCGGTGCCGTCGATGGGGACAGCGGACTGCATGAGGTCGTCGGCTTTGGGTTCGACTTCGGGGGCAATCCAGCGTCCTGCGATGGAGCGCCACTGGAGTTCGAGCCAGAGGATGTCATCGGTGAGGTCTTTTTTGTACTCGGTTCCGCCGCTGATGAGGCCGGCGTTGACGCCTTCCTCTTCGATGGTCTGGGCGGCTCTGAAGCCGAGTTCAAAGCCCTGGCTCATGACGATTTCGTGTGCCTTGACGAAGTCAGATTTCCGGACGAGGACGTCGAAATCGCCCATCGGACATTCCTCGGGATAAGGGTAAATGCCTCTTGCGATTCCGGCATTTTTCAAGGCGATGACGGGAATATTTTCTTTCTTGAGGGCGGCTGCGAGTGCGTCGAGTGCTTCAAACCGCTGTCTAAGGCGGTATTTCCAGTCGTTCAGAGCGGTGTCCCACTGGGGGCTGGATTTTTTCATGGTCTGAAGGCGTGCGGCCACGATCGAGGTGCATTCGTGTTCCTCTGCAAATTCGAACAGGCGTCGTTCCTGGCACTGCTTGTAAACGGCCTCAATGGCGTCATAATCGGCGGCCTGACGGGCGACAAGGCAGGCCGTGAGCATCTTTTCGTAGGGGGTTCGGACGAGAGTTTCTGCAATTTTCAGGTCTCGATAGCTCATTGCAATATCCTGTTGGTTTTAGCCGCCGCTATCGTGACGATACGCGGACGGCGCCTGCGCTATTTCATACGCGCAGGCCTTTTATTTTGTGTGTTTTGGACGATTGTGCCTTGTTGATACGGCTTTGTGATGGAAAAGAAAGGGCTTGTTATGGCTTGGGTTCGGGTGCCGAGAGCTCGTTCATTTTCTGAGCGGGATCGAAGTTTTTCGGCATTTTTTCATCGTACAGCCAGCGATATCTCCAGAGCGTTGTGCCGACGCGTTTTGCGTACTGTCTGGCTTCCTTGAACGGTATTTTTTCGACGTACATATCGATGTCGATACCGGCGAAGCGTTTCATCCATTTGCCGACATTTCCCTGTCCGGCATTGTATCCCGGGAGAACGAGCATGGGATGGGGAGCGAGTATTCGGTTGAGTTTGGCAATGTAGGCGGAGCCGATGGGGATGGCGGTTTCGGGTTTAAAGAGATCGGCCGCCGAGGGTTTGGACAGGCCGATTTCTGCGGCCGTGGACTGAGCCGTGGGGAGCATGAGCTGCATGAGACCGCGAGCATTGGCCCAGGATTCGGCTTTGGGATTGTAGTAGCTTTCTTCCCGCATGATGGCGTATGTCGTGTAATAGAGTGTGGTTTCCGGCGTGGCGGCCTTGCTTACGATTTCAGGCCAGGGTTTGGGATAGGCCAGAAGCCACGGCGCATAGCTGTGGTACACGAGATCCTGTGCGGGATTGAGAAGGCCGGCAGCCAGACGGGCGCTGTCCGAATAGCTTCCATTTTTTTGCAGCAGGATGGCGCGAGCCAGTTTGGCTTCGTACGTCACGTGGGTGTCGCTGCTGGAAAGAAGCGGAGAAATCTCCTCGAGAGCGTCGCTGTAAAGCCCCATTTGAGCGAGTGTTTTGGCCGCTTTAAACGCATTTTCAGATTTGATGGTCTGGAAACAGTAGTCGAGTCCCTGACTAGGCTTGAAGACTTCTGTACGGTAGGTTTCGAGCCAGGCAGCGGCCTGGGCTGCATCGAGTGCCTCAAGCCGGCCGAGGGCGAGCATTGCGTAGTAGGAGAGCGGATATTCGTCGAGAATTCTCAGGTAGTTTTGAACGGCTGCATTTGAATTGTTGAGCTTTTCGTAGGATCTTGCCTGAAAATAGGCCAGTCTTCCCTGGGAATACAAATCCGATTCCCCGGCATGGGCCAGGTTGTTATCGACAAATTTGACGGCTTCCTGCCACTGTTCTCTGTCGTACAGGTCTGAAAGAAGAAGCCAGTAGGCATCTTTTGCCATGTCGCCGTCGGGATATTTCGTGATCTGGGTGTTGAGAACATCGCGAGCCTTGTCGGGATCGTTTTGTCCCAGCAGAATTTGCGCCTGATAATGGAGGGCATCGTCGGCGTAGGAATGATCGGCGTAATCGTCGACGATTTGCTGATACCAGGCAATGGCCTGAGAATTTTGTCCGGCATTCCAGGCGGCTTTTCCCGCCGAATACAGAATTTTGACCTGGAGATCGGTCTTTTCGCATGTTTCAAGGGCTTCCTTGAAAACGGGGAGGGATTTGTCATGGGCTCTGAGTTTGACGTGACTTCGAGCGATGTTGTACAAATCTTCGCAGATATGCGCGATGTTTTTTTTCTTTTTGTCGTCCTTGAGGAGTTTTGAATAAGCGGAGATGGCCTGTTCGGAGCGATGGGCATTGAAATGTGAGAGTGCCTGATCGCGAGCGGATTTGGAGGTATCGGCTTTTTGTGCGGGACGCGGGAAGGTGAAGCCTGTCGGCCATTTGTCTTTCTGGGACATAATGGCGTCAGACGCGAGTTGGCCCTGGGCGGAATTGGGATCGAGCTCGTAAATGCGGCGGTATGTTTCGAGGGCGGCTTTGAGCTGAGAGGTTTCGGACTGAGCGCGTGCGCGCGCCTCCAAAGCGTCGAGACGAATGGCTTTGGGATATTTTTCGATTTGATCGAACTCGGATGCAGCGGCTTCGTATTTTCCGAGGTTGGTCAGGGCAATGCCGCGATAAGTTCGATAATCTTGGTTGGCGAGCAGTGTGTCGGTGAAATCGACGATATCGTTCCAGGTTTTGGCCTGATAACCGATTTTTGTGCCGTAAACGGCCGCTGTTCTTTGAAGCGGAGCCTTTATCTCAAAGGCTTTTTTCATGAGGCGAACGGCCTCGGGGGCTTGTGCGGCGCCGAGTTTGTTTTGGGCAAGAGCTGCCAGAAAATATAAGTTCTGCCTGTCGGCCTCAGAAATAGACATGTCAGATGCCGCCGTTTCGAACAGGTTTGCGGCTTCTGCATAAGATTTCATTTGGTATTTTGCCCAGGCATCCCGGGCTTTCGGCTGCGAAAAAATGCTGTCATTTGAGATGAGTCGTTCGCAGTTGTCACTCACGCTGAGAACGCCGTCCTGACGTGACGGTTTCGGTGTCTCTTCGAGTGGTGCCTCAATGGCGCCAGTTTCTTCGTTGGCGGTGACTGTGACGAGTTCGCGCTGTGTCGTCTGATCCGCATTGACCGGCGCCGCTTTGGTACAACCTGCCAAAAGTATCGTTCCCAGTACAGGAATCCACTGCCATATTTTTTTCATATATCGTCCATGTTGTAAAAGGGCGGCATCCTTTCCGCCATGTTCCTTCTACAACAACCTTTCAATTTGGCAAAGAAAGTTACTACTCAACTACAATCAATTTACAAATCTACGAATATGGGCAGAACTCGTAAAAAAGACTGATTTTTGCAATAATAAGGCAGAAATTGCAGAGAGCCGGGGGAGGGGCCCCAGCGGGGAAACAGGTTAGACGGCTCGAAATGCTTGTATCACCTAAAATATTGAGGATTCCAAAGGGCTCAGCCCTTTGGCGGGGTTCGGGGCAGAGCCCCGACTGTTATGCAGTGACCAAAGAAACGATTTGCGTTGTGTGCAATCTGGCATATACACAGGTTGTCGCTATCACACGGCGGCCATTGAAACAAAGGGAGTGCGCATGGCTGGCATTTACGATCGTCTTCAGTCGGAAATTGAAAAGAATTATATTGGAAGTCGAAGCACGGTTCGTGCCCTGACGGTTGCCCTTATGACGGGTGGTCACGTTTTGCTGGAAGGCGTACCGGGCATAGCCAAGACAACATTAGCGAAGATCCTGGCGCAGGCCTCGGGGACGGAATTTAACCGCATCCAATTTACGATGGACCTCATGCCGTCTGATATTACGGGGTCGAGCATTTATCGCATGAATACGGGTGATTTTGAATTCATTCGAGGGCCTGTGTTTACCCATATTCTTTTGGCTGACGAGATCAACCGGGCTTCGGCGCGCACTCAAAGTGCCTTGCTGGAGGCCATGCAGGAGCATCAGGTCACGGTGGATGGCAAAACTTATCCGCTTTCTGACCCGTTTTTTGTCATTGCAACACGAAATCCGGAAGAAGAACGAGGCACCTATCCTCTGCCCGATAGTCAGCTCGATCGATTCATGTTTCGGCTTCGCCTTGGGTATCCGTCTGCTGCACAGGAAGTTGCGATCATTCTTCAGGCCGCAAAACCGGCGGCAGTCATTCAACCCGTTTTGACAATCAATGATTTTGTTCAAATCCGAAAACAGATCAGTGAAATCCGTGTTTCAGAGAATATTGCGCAGTACATCGTAGATTTGATTCGTGCAACGCGTCAGGATGTCAGGGTAGAGCAGGGGGCCAGTCCGCGTGCTGGCGCCATGCTTCTTCAGGCTTCTCGCGGCTTTGCCTGGCTTCGTGATGGCGAATTCGTCCTGCCTGATGACGTTCGGGAAGCCTTTCCCCTCCTTGTCAATCATCGCATCTCACTCGTCGATGACGAACAGTCCGTCGATGACGTCATCTTTTCTGTCATGGATTGCGTCAGGTTTAGGTGATTTTTTTTATGACGTTTTATTTAGGGAAGGTCTGAATAAAGATGTTTTTGGGGGCTCTGCCCCAAACCTCGCTGGGGCTCTGCCCCAAACCCCG
>JAZRVP010000092.1:0-6505 GCA_045599245.1 Myxococcota bacterium | reverse complement strand
CATGTATTTGCGCGTTTCTGCATTCTTTTCGGGAATCCATGCCGTTTTGCCATTGAACTTGTAATATTGCCACTGGCCATTTTCATAGCGCATATCGGCATCCCAAAGCACACAGGCATAATCCAGCTCAAGCCCCTGAACTTGTATCTCGGTCGCCGCTTCTTCGAGATAATTCGACGATCGAACGTCGGTCTTGTCTTCCAGAAACCAATGCACCGCATTTTCATCGCCATTCGCCAGCACATTGACCGCTTGCGGCTTAAAGCGCGCCGCCACCTTCGTTACGAGAATGCCCGTCTGCAGCGATCCTCGCGCATTCATACGAAGCCAAGCGCGCGCTTTATCGATGTCGCGCGTTAAGAAAATGGGATAATTTCTGGCCGAAACATCTTTATATAATTGTGACGCATTATTATGAATTGATAATAAAGAATGTATAAATGCTGATAAAGTTTCTGCACGAAATGAACGCCCGAAAGATATACGGCCCCATTCCCCTTTTGATCGCACTTTTCATACGTCTGCTTGATTGCAACATCCAGCCCAACGAGCGTCTTGCCAGCCCCAGGCACGCCCGTGACAAAACAAATGCTCTTTTGTTTTTCACACTCACTATGCTCGATGACATCCAGAAGATAGTGAATCGTTGCATCGGTTGAAACTTTGTCCGCCTCATGGCGCGTAATTTCTTCGACGCTATGATTTTCAAATAACGCCCGAGCAGCTTCGATAATCGTCGGCGTCGGTGAATACGGACTGATCGACCAGTTAGGCCCCCATGATTCCGGATGAATCGGCTTATTTCCCTTCTCCACGATATCAACAAGCACTGTCTGAAATTTCGCACTTCCGACAATAAGCGGGTTATAAATCTGATCATCATAAGGCGAATTCTGAATGTTCGATGTTTTTTTCTTATAATTCGTTGGAATGAGAATCGGAACAATTGGCTTATCGGCGCTGTATAAATGAAAACATTTGAGATCGAGCGCATAATCCAACACCTGCTCGACATCGCTCTGAAGCGCCTCAGCCTGCCCGACCTTGAATTCCAAGCAAAACACCATGCCGCGAAGCAACAGCACGACGTCGACGCGCTTACCCAACCTCGGTATGTCGTATTCGAACAGAATATGGGCATCCTCGTTTTCCCATGGCTGAAGCACCGACTGCAATAATTCGATTTCCGTCTTCCACGCCTCGCTTTGCGTGGTTTGGATGCTGCCGTGATAGGCGTTGACGAGGTGGCCTAGGATCGTCGATGCATCCCGTTGGATGAAATCGGCAATGGTCGATTGGTAAAGGGAGCGGATATTAGGGATCATGAGATTCTCCAATTTGCGATTCCAGTCATGGAATATCGATATCATTTTCATGATCAACATTCCATGCGGCAACGTTATTCAATACGTAATCAATGGTCTTGGACGTTTCATCCATATCACGCATAATCCGATCGTAAAATCGTGATTGCCATTGAAATGGAATTTTGTTTTCACGCGAATACGCGGTAACGGCGCGTTTTATACATCGTATGGCAATGGATAACCATCCCGCCATATTTTCAATTTTTTGGGGGGATGACGTTGAATCGCCAGGCGATCGAAATGAATCGCGTTGTAGAGACGCAAAAATTTGCGTCTCTACGGTTGGATTATTTACGGTTGGATTATTTACGGTGGGGGTATCACAATTTATTTTTGAAAATTTCCGCCGTTTATATGGCGTTTTATCCCCATCAATAAATACAATTAAATGAACATGATTTGGCGTAACCTGCCAATATGGTATTTCTGCATACGGACAATGAACGGTAACGTTTTCAATACATTGATTTAAATATTCACCAATGGGGGAATATATCATTGTGGGAACGCCATCATTGCGTATAATTTCACCCAAATAATGCACGCGTTTTTGGGTGCAAATAACCACATGATATGCGCCATGGTTATAATCGTGCCCAGGACAACGAGATGATGGAATTCGATATCGATTCATATATTTATCGTTCATGTCCACCTCGTGTAAATTGGTGATATTGGGACATAATTCCCACCCAAATGAAAATCAAAAACCGCCCGCGTATTCGGCATCGCCGAATAGCGGGCGGCAAAGGGCCGTATCGGCATCGCCGATAGGCCCGACGCGTGTGGCGTATGACCGTTGTATGGCCGGCGTAGAGACGCAAAATTTTGCGTCTCACGGCCATGCAACGGGCATAGCCACCGCCCCTAAAAAATGTAGGAGCAACGCAAGATGGGATAATTATTCTTTAGAAATATATACCATTCCCATCGTGTTCACGAATTGATGATTCACGGGATCAAGGGCAAAACCTGCATGACGGTTTTGATAATTTTTCGTCGATTCTTTGCCGCCAGTATAGGGCTTGAAATACGCATCGCCAGTGTTGGACCACAGAACTGCTTTGCCTTCTTTGAGTGAATAGGGAAGCAGATCGTGGAAAAGCTGTAACGTCATTTTGTTGTCCGTACCGCCGGAGGCATGATCGCCGATAACGCCAAGCCAAAGATTTTTGCTGCCAACGGCCATGAGCGGGCGCGAAGGACGCATTTCATAGATATTTCCGACGAGTTTGTCTGTCAGTCTGAGCAGATGCTGAATATAATAGAAATTGCTCATATCGATGCCGGGATCGATTTCCGGTGTGACGAGATCTGACATGACTTTGCCGGCACCAGCGTAGTTGTCGATGTTTCGATTATATTGAGCAGCTGTGCTGACAACAGGGTTGTCCCCCGAAATATCAAGCGCAAGGAATTCCATGCGGTTTACGCTGGTTCGCTCATTAAGCTGACCTTCTTTAACCCAGAATGCAAACGGTGATTTAGCGGATGGAACGCCCCAAAGCGTCGTTTTATCGGGCGAAAGCTTCCAATCGTGGATGTAATTGCCGTAAATCGTCGTGTCGAGCGCGTAAGCATCCGTATCGGGATCGAGGTCCAGCTTTTCTTCACTAATGTTGCCTGAAGTTGAGTCGTAAGTCAGTTTGTAGGCGTTCACCTGTGTGCATTTGCTGGCGAAAAGCCAGGCTTCTGTGTCTGATTTCTCAACAATGGTGAGAGATGGAACGTTCATAAAGACGGGATCGAGTCTGCAATCGACATTTCCCGATGTAATTTTGCTGGAAACGGGTTCGTCGTAAAGACCGCCATCGAGGTATGATGAAACGTTTTCTTTATCGGTGATGGCTTCGAGCTTTTCATCGGTCGCTTTGGATTTGAAGATGCACTGGGCGTATTCGCCATTACAAATGCCACCGCCGCTTGCCTGAGGCTCGTTGTTTTGATCGAGTGCACTTCGAAGCGAATAAACAGTATCATGCCAAACAGCGACACTGTCTGTAAAATTGAGATAAGCAGGTTCACCACCGTCAGATTTGCATGAACCACTCGATTCTTCGCGATCAAAGCAATATTTCGATTCGATATCAGCGGTGTCATCGAGGACGTCCTTGAGCGATGGTGCATAATAGAGATGGCCTGTGGCTGGTTTTCCGTCAGCACGTGTCATGACATACATTCGGCCGTCTTTCACGATACCACGGCAAGCTTCGCCATTGACATCGCCGTATTTTTTCGTGCCGTTGGCATCGACATACGAACCAAAAACAATGTGTTTTGTGCCAACCTGCTGCTGTGTTTTGACATTAAACGGAACGGCGACATTGGGAACTTTTCCGCCTTGATCGGGGAATGTGTAGAGGACCCAGACGATTTCATTGTCACCATTGTCGATGAGGCCGCACGGGAAACCATTTTTGAAATCATTGCCGGCGGCATCTTTGCCAAGGTTGAGGGTAAAATCGAGTTTATTTGCGGCATTGCCTTCGAGGACTTTGGCTGTTTCGAGATCAACAATTCGGATACCGCCAGCGGTTGCAACGGCGAGGTAGGCTGCTTCGGGTTCATAATCAGGCGACATCTGTTCTTCAAAATAATGCCCGAGGATAAGGCTGCCTAAATCCGTGCTGCAGTCATTGTCGCAGGCCTTGATTTCAATCAGTTGTGAAGACGGTTTAGGATAAGTGGCAGCATCATCTTTATTCGCCGATTTATAGGCACTGTAATCCTCGGCACTGATGAGCATTCTGTCGGCATCACTGACCAGACATCCCCAGTCATCCTGGTCTTTGTGGCAGTAAAGCGTTGTGGAATGCCAGTCGCGGCCGTCCTGAACGGAAGCAGGCGTGTCCTCGAAAATCATCAGATTCCATTTGCCGGCAGGGAGATCGGATAACGTGATGGATGGGCCAAAACCAGCCGTTATGGCTTGTTTCTTTGTATATTCGTCTTCTTTGACAGTACGGACGTGCGCCGGTGTTTTGCACGTTGGGTCGTTTTCATTGCAAAGCATGATGACGATTTCGCCGGTGCCGGTTCCGGAGGTTCCGGGAACATCGGGAATCAGAGTGCGCCATGCCTGAGAGGTGAAATAGTTGAGATAATCGCCATATTTGAGGCTGAAACTGACTTTGGTCGTACCAGCCGGTGTGCTTGCACAGCTCGATTTGTCGGCCCCCGGGCATGCCGTTCCGTCGTCGCATTTGCACTCAGTTGTGGTGCCGCCGCATACGACATCATCTGCCATAGCCGGATTTGCAATGCATGCACCTTCGCTGCAGTATTCACACGGATAATTGCAGTCGGCATTTCTTGAGCATTCGTCGCCTTCATCGCAAGCAGCAGCCATGAAAGAAAGAGTCGTCAGTGAAAGAACTAATAGATGTCGTTTTTTCATATTTATATCCTTTGGATTTTGGAAATCTTTGATTTTATTATTTGTGTGGACGTCGCTATTTGCTTCGCAAATACGCGCCGTGATTGCCGCGTCGCATAGCAACGCGGCTTCTTGAATTGGTTTCGCCTATTGCTTCGCAATACGGCTTCACGCTTCGCCTATTGCTTCGCAATACGGCTTCGTTATTTGTCATCGTCATAGCGCATGAACTCGAAGTAGTCGCTCACCGAATAGAAGTTTGCATCGGCATTGTATTCGATCTTAACCCTGCCATCTTTATGGTAGATGTTATCTTCAACGGGTTTAATGATTACAGTTTGATATTCGTGCCAGGTTGATGTCGTAAACGTGAGCTTGTTTGGTGTTACGTTAATCGTGTCGGTTGGATATGAAAGCGTAACCGTGGTGGTTGCACTCGGTTTCTTGCCCAGAGCGATGCGCAGTGTACCTGACTCATTTTGGCCTTCATGGAGACCGGAACCATCATATCTCAAGTTTGGTGAAACTTTATCATAGAAACCATCCCATGAAACATCCCCAAAAAGAATACCCTCTGTTATTGTTATATTATTGTAATTTGTATCGGACGATATGGCTGTTGCCTTGATTTCTGCCCAATCGGGAGTTCCCATTATGGAGTAGTCGAAAATATCTGTGACTTTGACGCAGTTCGTCTTTTGATTATATAGCTCAGGAATAATAATAATTGAAGTTTTATCCAGTTGAACCCATTTGGCACTGGGCCTTTCAAGCGTGATTGCAAGAACAACCTGACTTTCCGGTTTGGTTTTTAAGGTATAACAGTAATCTCTAGATGATGGTCTGGGATCATCTTCATTATCGAGGTCGTATACGCTTATGATATCCGCCCCTGATCCAATAATGCCTGCTTTGTCATCATCTTTCACAGAAACGGTGATTTCTGCTGTTTTGTTATGATAAGTCGTTGCTTCATTCGTATCACTCGATGTCGCATTGAATACAATATGACAATCTCTATCTCCATCGATGATGTCATTGTTCGTCGCTTCGATTGTGATTTCTTTTTCAAACACTGTGTCCGATGTTTTGAAAGACAGCGAGTCGTCGCCAGAAATTGAACAAATGTCAGGTGTGGTCAAGGTCGCTTTTACAGTGACATCAGCAAGCGGCTTGGGATCGAGTTTTACGGTTAAAGTGGTGGATGAGTTTTCATCCATCGAGTTTTCGCCTGTAATGCTGATATTAGCTGTATTTACGACGCTGTTTTTATCGCAAATGCCGGTCGCGGGATTGCAGGTTTCGTCAGCATTGCATAAAACGCCGGCGCATTTATCGACGTCGTTTTTATCGCAAATGCCGGTCGCGGGATTGCAGGTTTCGTCGGCATCGCACGAAACGCCGGCGCATTTATCGACGTCGTTTTTATCGCAAATGCCGGTTGCGGGATTGCAAGTTTCGTCGGCATCGCACGAAACGCCGGCGCATTTATTTGTTTCGCTTTTCTTGCATTCACCCGTCGTGGAGTCGCATATTTCCCCAGCCGCACAATTAGATTTTGCACATTTATCACCAACGGGATAAATGCAATATTGCCATGACCCATCTTCGCAGTCGCATGTCGTTGCGGTTGCCGGCTTAGCACTTTCGAGACAGCTGGTATCGTTTGAAGTCAGATGAGGTTCATCTTCGCATGCGTTGATAAAACAAACAGCAGTAATGGCCATGCAAAAAAAGCCAATAGATTTGCATAGTCTAGTTT
>JAZRVP010000091.1:0-5938 GCA_045599245.1 Myxococcota bacterium | reverse complement strand
AAAAGTGGGTCAGTTTGAGATTATCAGAGATGTAAGTACGACGCTTCAAAAACTACTTGAAACCAGTTTAAAAAACGCTGGTTACAAAGATGTGGAGCTTTATACGACCATACCGACTGAAGAAAATATCAAAAAGCTGCCAGCTTTATCGCTTTTTTTAAGTGCGGTCTGCATTGATCCGATTGTTCGCGAGCGCGGTCAGAAGCTGATGAGTGTAAGTGAAGAATCGGGAGAAGTCGTTGAATATTCAGTGGATCCATCCTTATTACTGAAGCTTTATTATGTAGTTTCAGCTTGGGGAAAGACACCACAAGAAGAACATGTACTTCTTGCCTTGGCCATCAAAGTGTTTTATGAGCATCCAGAGATTGGCGAAGGACTATTGCAAGGATATTCTTTCAGACAGAGAGAGATCATTGCATTAAGACCTGTGGAAGAGCAGAAATTCGGATACGAAGAGACGATGTCTTTCTGGCGAAGCATGGGAGAAAAGGTTAGACCAGCCGCTCAATTCTGTGTATGGACATATCTTGACAGTGATAGACGAAGTGATCCTATTAGAAGGACGTTCGGTAGGTCAATTGGCCTTTCTGGATCTGGAAAGTAAAAACGAAATAATTCCTTCGTATTGCAATAGTGCAGTCGAAAGAAATAGACCCATAACAGAGGATGGTCCTCTGTTAGAAATCATCAACCCCCAGTGTTAATTCACCGGAAGTTAGCAGGAGATCTCATGGCATCGACGTATTTGTCACCTGGTGTTTATGTTGAAGAAGTTGATCGTGGTACCAAACCTATCGAGGCAGCGGGCACGAACACATTGGCATTTTTAGGTGAGGGCTCAGTTGGGCCGGTGAACGAACCGGTTCTTTGCACGAACTGGAGCCAGTTCACGAAGAATTTTGGCGATTTCCAGAACAGCGAATACCTTGCACACGCTGTTTACGGTTTCTTTAATAACGGTGGTGGTCGTGCTTACGTTGTCAACGTTGGTACGTTCGATCCCGAAGTTAGCGTTGATCCCGATGGCGAAAAAATTGCCAGCAAAGCCGCTCTCTACATCGGTAAAGACAATGGTCCTGGTGCCCGCTCCGGTCTCAAACTTCTCGAAGAAATCGACGACATTGCTATCGTTTGCGCCCCTGGCCAGACCGATCCTGCCATCCAGGATGCTGTTCTCAGCCACTGCGAAAACATGAAATATCGTTTCGCCATCCTTGACAGTCCGGAAACAATCGAAAAAGGCGGCGTTGATCGTCTCCCGAAACCCCGTGACTCCAAATTTGGTGCTTACTACTTCCCCTGGATCGAAGTCTATGATCCCCAGAAAGGTAACGTCTTCCAGCCGCCTTCTGGTTACATGGCCGGTATCTATGCCCGTTCCGACAACGAACGTGGCGTTCACAAAGCTCCTGCTAACGAACTCGTTCGTGGCGCCCTTGGCCTCAAATACAATGTTACCAAAGGTGAACAGGATCTTCTCAACCCGAAAGGCATCAACTGCATCCGCAGCTTCAAAAACCGCGGTATCCGCGTTTGGGGTGCCCGCACACTCTCCAGCGATCCTTCGTGGCGTTACATCAACGTTCGTCGTCTCTTCAACATGGTTGAACAGTCGATCGAAAATGGTACCCAGTGGGTCGTCTTCGAACCCAACGATCAGCGTCTCTGGAAACGTGTTTCCCGTACCATCACTGCCTTCCTCCTCAACATTTGGCGTACAGGCGCCTTCCTCGGCCAGACCCCGGAACAAGCCTTCTATGTTAAATGCGACGCAGAAACCAACCCCCCTGAAGTCATCGATGCTGGCCAGCTCGTTTGCGAAATTGGTATCTGCCCCGTGAAACCCGCTGAATTCGTTATCTTCCGCATCGGTCAGATGGCCGCCGGTGGTGACGTTTCTGAATAAGTCTCTCTTTAGATTAAATCTTTTATAAACCGTTGCCCCTCTCTCATGGCGATTGAGGGGGAACATCAAGTTCCGTTAAATTTAACCCAGTGGTTGGGAAATTTAACTAAACTAAAAGGAGTGTGCATATGCCAAGCCGTCGTAATGATCTCGATCATGTTGGTGCTTACAACTTCAAAGTTGATATCGGTGGCGTCACCGCCGGTTACTTCAAAGGCGTAGACGGAATCAGCGCTGAACTCGAAGTCATCGAATTCCAGGATGGCGACGATCTGACCCTCCGTAAACGTCCGGGTCGTGCCAAATTCGGTGATGTCACCCTTAAAAAAGGTTACATCGTTACACCTGACCTCCAGGAATGGTGGAGACTCGCTCGCGAAGGTCAGTATGTCCGTCGTGATATCTCCATTATCCTCAACGACAACGCTGGTAACCCCATCCGTACATGGTTCCTCTTCGGATGCTGGCCTAAAGCATGGAAAATCGGCGCCCTCGATGGTAAAGGCAATGATGTTGTGACCGAAGAGATCACCTTCGTTGTTGAAAACATGCAGATCGGTGGTTAATCCACTTGCATTAGCGCTTCCGGCTTAATCGCCGGTCGCAAAAAAAGGGCAGGTTTTCCTGCCCTTTTTTTTTGCTCCTTTTCTTCGCTTTATTCATCTCGTTGTTGCCCTTTTCATGGTACAATATACTCCCTTTTTCGGCGGTCCATCCGCCTTCCTTTTTCTTTTCTTTGAGGTTTTCCATGTTTGAAACTTTAGTCGGCTTCGAAAAATTCGCTCATGTCAATATCCCTGGTTCAGGTAAACTTTATGCCCGTTTCGAAACTTCTATGGGCGATATGACCGCTGAACTTTATGAAGATCTCGTCCCCAATACCGTCAAGAATTTCGTCGGACTCGCAACCGGTCAAATCGAATTCACCGATGCCCACACAGGCGAAAAAGCGATGAGACCTTTCTATGATGGCATCATCTTTCACCGTGTCATCCCTGAATTTATGATTCAATGCGGTTGCCCTCTCGGCAGAGGTACCGGCGGCCCCGGCTACAAATTCAAAGACGAATTTAACAGAAAACTTCGTCACAATTGCGGCGGCATGCTTTCTATGGCCAATGCCGGCCCTAATACGAACGGCTCTCAATTCTTCATTACCGAAGTCGCTACACCTTGGCTTGATGACCATCACGCTATCTTTGGCAAAATAGTCGATGGCCAGGATCTCATTAAGAAAATTGCAAATGTCAGAAGAGACCGCAACGACAAGCCCCTCGAAGACGTCGTTCTCAATCATGTGACTATTTATCGCGCCTAATCCCCCATTCTCACTCATTTGCAGGCACCTTTATCGGCGCCTGCTCTCTTTTGGAGTTCTTCTGTGGCAAAAAAAAGCGGCCTGAAACTCGAAATCATACCCAATATGTATGAGCTCGGTTTCTTTAAAAAAACTTTAGCCTCTCGAAAAAAACTTCGCCTAACTGCCCTTTTTGCCATCATAGCTCTACTTTTGGCTTTTTTTGGAATCGGCCTTTTCCTTCACTTCAAAAGTACCAGCTTTGCGCTAAATGCCTTTTTGCTTATCATTCTCTATGCAGGAGTTCTTATCATCAGCTACCTGCTCGCTCTCGTCATCGGTGACGTCGTCTTTTATGGCCCCTGGCGAGAAAAGATGGCTAAAGGCGACGCTTTTATCCCAGAAGACCTGGAAGAACAAAAAGCGCTGCTCAAAAATAAAAATATCTTCTTCATCCTCATCTGGTTGATTTCTATTGTTGTGCTCGGTTTCGGATGCGATTTCGCCACCGGGAAAAACATCTCCTGGTATCAGAATGTCGGCGGTATCATTCTCTCTATGAAAAGTGACAATCCAGACGAACGAGTCCTTGTACTGAAAACAATCTCAAATGCATTCCACTCCCAAAAGTGGCAAGACCAAGATATTCGTGAAAATATCACCCGTCTGGCACTCGATGACAATGATGAAGTCAGAGCCTGGGCTGCATACGTCTCTGGCCGAGCAAAAATTTCTGAAGCCGCTGACGCACTCAAATCAACTTTAGGTGACAGTTCTCGATCTAATCTTGCCAGAAGCGAAGCCGCAATCGCTCTTGCCCGTATGGAATGGTCCGCGTCAAGAGCTTTGCTCATTTCCACTATCAGAAACACATTCAGTCAATCTCATTCAGATACAGAACTCATCCCAGCTGCCCTCTTTGCATTCTATTTACTCAAAGATTCAATGGCCGTTCCTGAAACCATCCAACTCCTCAAAACATGTAGATTAGACAACAACTGCAGTCCTGAAATCCTTCAATACGCCTTCTTCTATCTCAAATTTATCAAGGCTAAAGACGCTGCCGCACTCAGTTTTGAATATATCCATGATCCCAATATCTCAAACGACATTCGCTGTCTGGCTACCGATATTCTTCGATTTACAGCTGCTGCGCAAAATATCCCTGACATGAAACATGAATTCGATTTAGCTGACCCGAATCTTCAATGCCCCGTCATCTATCGAAAATATCACGAAGAAGCTGCAATTATCCTTTTTGAACACGATTATCTGCGCTCCCTCCTGCTTAGAGCCATCGGTAATCTTAGCATGGATAACGGCCGCGATTACGACTGGATTTGGTCCATAGGAAACAATACCTCTGAAAATCAACAAACGAGAAAAGTCGCAGAAATGTATACTCGTGCAATGCATGAAAAAGGTATCGTGAAATAATTTTTCCACTATTTTTCCGCATTTTATTCATCTCATGAACAATTTTATTAAATTATTAATTCTATCATTCCTTATTATTTCATTATCAGGATGCAATGACCCTCAACCGGCAAAGCCTTCAATCCCACAACCACAACCACAGCAGGAAATTCAACCTCCATCCCCTGCTCCCTTACCCGCAGCCACACCCACGCCAACCTATGAAATTATCGCCCTCCCCGATGAGCCAACTCCATCCGTTCCCGCAGAAATTCAGGAAATTCCAAAAGAATTTTTCGAAATAACAAAACCAGATCCCACAGCCCCTTTATCAGATATTCAAAAAGCTAAATTTGAAGCCATCCCCACCGATGCCGACCCAGAAGTACTTCTCTCCGTTGATTCTATGAATAACGGTCAGCATTACCTTTCAAGTGATGAAAAACATCCCGAACTTTTCAAATCCTCTATTCAGGACCTCGGCGGAACTTTTATTGGAGTCGGCCCGGAACAAGTCTATCTCTATGCCGGTTGGCAAAAAGCTAACCTCGTGATCGCTTTGGACTACGACTCCTATATCGTTGAGCTTCATCAAACCCTTCTTTCTGCATGGAAATATGCCGAAAACGCTGACTCTTTGAGACTCATTTTCTCTGATAAATCCAAAGGACAGGCTTTCTTCAAAAAATATGCAGCCGATAATCAACTCAACGAAAATAAGACACTAAAAAAATATAATCGATATCGATATTTCATTCTTTCATCACTCGATAAAATTAAAAACATGAGTGATAAAACTTTTATGAATGACCCTGACACATTCAATTACTTAAAAAACCTGCTCCTAAACGGTAGAATTATCCCTCTCCAAGGCGATTTGCTCGCCGACAAAACCATACAATCACTAGCCCAAACACTGAAAGATCCTGAAATCCATTCAAAAGTATCGGTTCTTTATCTCTCAAATACCGAACAATACTGGAGCTATACAGAACAATTTAAACAAAACATGCTCGCACTCCCCTTTCATGACAACGCAGTTATCCTCAGAACACGTGCTGTCTATCCACAAAATGGCGATTATCGATACGATCTTCAAAAAGCATCCGTTTTCACCGCCTGGATGAAATCGGAACAATGTAAAGATGTTCGCCAAATGCTCAAAAAACATCATATCAAAAATAATGAAATACCTTTCATTATCGACGATGCCCTCCCCAATGGCGAGGATGTCCCCATTGAAGAATCAACACCATCCCACCCCGCCCCAAAAGATCCCCCCCAAGCCCCCATATTGACCGACGATATTATTCTTG
>JAZRVP010000090.1:0-25662 GCA_045599245.1 Myxococcota bacterium | reverse complement strand
CTTTGCCCCTGTCCTCAGTTCGCAATATGAAATGAACTTCGTTTCCCGAGCCTGTTGGTCGAGGCGTTGTGCACAACGCCTCGACTGGCCGTTCATTTCATTTGCTCACTGGGCTCTGTGGTTTTCGCCATTCACTGGATGGCGAAAATCCTCGCCCCCCCCCACCAAAGGACTGAGTCCTTTGGAATCCTCAATATTTTTAGATAGTATAAGACTTTTGGGCTGTCTATCCCTTGTTCCTCACCGGGGCCCTCCGCCCAGCTCTCATCAATTTCTGCCTTAATATATTATCGTTTTGTTCAGAACTTCCTTAAGAGCTAAGCCCTTAAGAAACCTCAATATTTTCGGTAGTATAAGCATTTGGAAGCTGCCTACCCCTTTCATTCTCCCGGGGCCGAAGGCAAGCCGGGATCTCCTGGCTGAGCAATAACATTTTCTGAGCACCTTCCTTACAAAGACATTCAATTGTATCATAAATTATCAAAAAGAAATTAACAAAACCTCAATAAAATCAAACAAATACACAAAATAGTGTAAAATACAGACAAAATTACTGGTTACATTTAATACAAAAATCACTAGTATGCCTTCACTAAATTCTGGCTATCGTTCATAGCCTATTTTAACCAGGAGTATTTATGCATAAAAAACTTTTCTGTCTTCTAGCAATTGCAAGCTGTGTCTCGCTGCTCTCGGCATGCAGCAACGAACAAAAACAACCTAGAGCAGAAATGGTAATGACCCATCACGCCATGTTAAACGGCAAGCTGGACAATACGGATTCCCACAAAGCAGTGGTTGGGTTGTATATGAAAAATCCCAGCAGTACATGTGGAAGTGGTGGAATTTTCTGCACCGGCACTCTTATTCATCCCCAATGGGTTCTCACAGCGGCCCACTGTGTTACGGATATCGATGAATATTCAGGAAGAGTGAGTGCCAGTGCCTGCAACAGATACGTCAAAATAGGCTTTGGTAACGATGAATACACTGCTGCCAAAAATCTCTACGACACTGCGGGAACAAACAATTTCTACTATCACAACAATTACGGCGAACGACAGCTCTCATACAGCCAGTGGTCAGACGACTACTACTATTCAACAATCGACTCCGATATTGCCCTTATCAAACTTAAAGAGCCCGTTCCATCAACCGTTGCCAAACCCATTCTGCCTCATCCAAACTGGCTGAAACTCAACAGTAAATCACTCGCAACCAAAATGGTGTTTTCGGGATTTGGCTACAATGAAAAAGGCGAAATGGGCACCAAACTTCAATTCACCGGTTCCATTACAAAATACTGCGGTCCCGCAAACACCGGTGACACTGAAAACGGCTGCAAAGAAGGCAGCGTAACCTATTCCGGTTGCCATCCGGCTCCCGATTACTGCTCGTATTACGGCTACTTTCGAAACGAAACAGAATATGTGTTGATGCCCTACGGAAGCATTTACTACGATCAAATCCAGGGCGGCCCATGCCAGGGTGACTCCGGCGGTCCTGCTTTCTATACAAATGGCGGCATCGAATACGTTTCCGGCGTCACGAGCTATGGCGACGCCATTTGCGCAGCTTATGGCATTTCAACTGCTGTTCAGGACTACTACGACTGGATCATTTCAAAAGCACCGGAAGTTGCCGAACAGTATACTGAAATCTGTGACAATAACGTGGATGACGACGGCGATGGAAAAGTTGACGACAACGATCCCGACTGCAAGCTCGACGCTTACTGCGGCGACGGAATCGTCAACGCCAACGAACAGTGCGATGGCACTGATTTCATTAACGGCGTCAAAAAATGCGCACAGCTCGACTCCAAATATGACTCCGGCAACGTCTATTGCACCGCCGACTGCAAATACTCTTTCTCTGCATGCTCTCTGGCACCTGTCGCAGAAATCTGTAACGACGGCATCGACAACGACAAAGACGGACTCACTGACTGCAATGATTCCGACTGCGCGTATGACGCTGCGTGCCCTCCCCGGCCTGAAATCTGTGACGACGGCATCGATAACGACAGAGACGGCTCAACGGACTGCAATGATTACGACTGCAGAAATGATGCTGCCTGCTCCGGCACAGCCCCTGAACCCCTGTCTGAAATCTGCGACAATTACATCGATGACGACAACAATGGACTCGCAGACTGCAACGATCCCGCCTGTTTCACGTATTCTGCCTGCAGCTCCAAAACCGAAATCTGCAACAATTACATCGATGACGACGGCAACGGACTCGCGGACTGCAATGATCCCTCCTGTTTCACGTCTTCTGCCTGCAGCTCCAAAACCGAAATCTGCGACAATTACATCGATGACGACGGCAATGGACTCGCAGACTGCAACGATCCCGCCTGTTTCACGTCTTCCGCCTGCAGCTCCAAAACCGAAATCTGCGGCAATAACATGGATGACGACAGCAATGGCAAAGTTGACTGTGAAGACCCGGCCTGCGCCGGTCACTCATCATGCAGCACGAATGCCCCCACTGAAAACTGCACAAACGGCATAGATGACGATGGCGACGGTGCCGCCGATTGCGATGATGTTGACTGCAAAATCAACGAGAAGTGTCTCAACAGTGGAAAGAGCGTCTGCGTAAGTGCCGACGGCAGCATCAACTGCCAGGATCCCGTCTGTGCCGATCTGCTCGAATGCCAGCGCCGTACAGTCAACACCTCTCAAAACTGCCAGGCCAGCCCATCCACACCAGCAACCGGTTCCATGGCGGCATTTCTGCTCGGCCTTTTCGGTCTGGGTGCACTCATCCGACGTCGTCGTGAATTCTAAATTCTTTCTTTCATAATGGCCCTGCTGCTTCACACGCAGGGCTTTGTCCGCTATTTCATACGCGGACAAAAAAAGGGCTATCGCCATGCGATACGCCCTTTTATTTATTTTTTATATCCCAGTTCTCTCGTCCGGCCCCCAAACTGCAAAACGCATCAAGCCTTCTCGCTGTCCAAAATAAAGAGCATCCATTCGCGTTCTTTGTCGCGCATTTCTTTTTCTTCCTCGGATTCGGCATGATCGTACCCCAGAAGATGAAGCGTCGAATGGATCACGAGGAAAGTCAATTCATCGAGAAGCGACCAGGTCTCGGTTAACGGCGCCGGACCTTCGTTAATTCGATCCTTGTGATGACACGATTCGACATAGCGAAGCGCTGTCTCGACACTGATCACGACATCACCAAGCGGCAATTGTGCAGCAATTTCGGGATCTTCATCCTCGCGCATCGGGAACGAGAGAACATCGGTGGATTCATCGATATCACGCCATTCCTTATTCAACTCGCGAATGGCCTCATCTGTTGTCAGAACAATACTGACCTCCGATTCCCCCTCGCCGATGTGTTCATAAAGCCGTTCGACGCGTTCGCTCAAAGCCCGCATGGGAACGTCCATTTCCGACTCATTGGTTATCGCATGCGGTGTATCATCGATTTCAAGCGGTTCTTCCTGATGAATGATTTCTTCTGACATATCACTCCTTTTACAAATTACGGGACCAGAAATTCAACGGTGTAAACATTTTCACCGTCAGCCCCTTTTATAAGAACACGCGCATATTTTCCCGATAATTCGACAGCATTTCCCTCGCGACCCGTAACTTTTGCCAGCGAGAGATCGACCGTAGCCTGAGAAGACGACCCGGAATCTGCCGTTCTGTTCGTGCGGTACTGGATGACGTTTTTTCCCGTCACAAGGTAGGAAGAAATATCAACAGAAGCATGGGCCTGCCCCTGATTCATCGTTTTAATGAACTTCCCGTTGATATAGATGTCGATATTATATCCAAGCAGGCCTGGATAATTGAATTCCCCGACGAGATATGTCGGCTGATACTGATTGGGAAGTCTGTCGATTTCGGCCGACTTGACAGCCGCCGGAGCCTGAACCGGATCCGCCGTCGGATGAACAGGATCCACCGGCTGAGTCTGTGAACTGACAACATTTCCGGGAGCGACTGGAACAGATGGCGTTTCGGCCTTTGGCGTAATATCGGCAAGATGATATTGAGGGCCGGTAATAATGACATTTCCGGTTGAATCGAATTCGACGGTAACGTTTGTGAAGCGCTGTCCGGAAACACCGGTGACGTCGATTCCATTAAAATAGACGGAAGGAGAAGCCAACGCAATGGACGGAAGCAAACAAACGCAGAGCGCAAGTAAAACATGAAGCTTCATCATTACCTCCTAAACGATATAGTAGTTACTACTCACCGGGGCTCTGCCCCGTACCCCCCTGGGGCTTTGCCCCAGTCCTCTGTCCGCAATATGAAATGAACTTCGTTTCCCGAGCCTGTCGGCTCTCCAACTCGTTCATTTCATTTGCTCACTGGGCTCTCTGGTTTTCGCCATTCACTGGATGGCGAAAATCCTCGGCCCCCCGCCAAAGGACTGAGTCCTTTGGAATCCTCAATATTTTTAGATAGTATAAGCCTTTTGGACTGCCTATCCTTTGTTCCTCGCCAGCCCCCCCGGCTCTCGACAATTACAGCCTTAAATTATCGTTTTGTTCAAAGGTTCCTTGGGTGAGTAGTATCATATTGAAAATGAATTACAAGATTTCAGCTTGACCAGATTGCAATGAATGAGGAAAATGTCAAATCATTCATGAAAAAGAAGTGGGGATAAAAGTTCCCATCTAAAACGTGAATGAAGCGACACATGAGCTAGACAATTTTTTTAAATACGCAGTAAACAAGCGGGATAGAGAATTTTCAAACCTAGTGTCGATTTATTTTTCATGGTATGTTATTTGCTCAGATACTGGCCGTTTTTTGGGTTTTGTTGGATTACTCACACAGGAGGATAATATGGCAGGCAAGGATTACAGTGGCAGCGGACGTCGTCCCGATATCGACCCCATTACCAATTTCAATTTCAAAGTATTGATCAACGAAAAGAGCGTTGGTCATTTCAGCAGCGTCGATGGTTTAAGCTGCGAAGCCGAAATGATCGAGTATCGCGACAGCACACAGCCCAATGTTCCGCTGTTCCGTCAGGGACGTCGCAAACCGGCGCACATTACGTTGAAACGTGGTGTTCTGACAGGCTATTCGGCTGAAAACGACCTTTTTGCCTGGATTAATCAGGTTGGTACAGGCACCGTTGCCGCCAAAAATATCACCATTGAACTCCTTGGTGATTCCGTAAACGGCAATTATGAAAAAGCCGCAACCTACACAATCATTGGTTGTGTACCGACCAAATGGTCGATTTCTTCACTCGAAGGCAACGGCAATGCGATCGCCATTGATTCACTCGAACTCGTGGGTCAGGTCGTTTCTCGCAGTAAATAATTCCCTAAAACTCCCTCACTCGCGTGAGGGAGTTTTTTTGTTCTTTTTCAGACAAAAAAGTGGGGTCTGCTGTCTGCAGACCCCACTTTTTTATGCCAGCAACAATCGACTGCTAGACATTTCGGCGTCTTCGAAGTGCCAAAAGCCCCATCAACGGAAGAATCAACCAGGCAAACGGCCCCTGGCCGCCGTGCTGCGAACAGCTGCTGCTGCTGCTAATCACCGGTTTTTTCACGGGATCGGCAATATCATCGACTGACCCTTTGCAGCCATATTTCTTGAAACAGTCATTCGACTTGCACGTCTTAATGAACGACACAACGCCGTCCTGGCATTCATAGACATCATCGCCTCGACAGAACATCCCGTCTTCTTCGCAATTTTCCGGGCTTCCAGGACATACCCCGTGATCACACTCGGAATCACAGAGTTTCATCACAAGCTCGCCGTCTTCGCAGTACAACAGACCATGCGGATCATAAGAAGATTTCTCATCCACCGCACACTTAGGATATTCGCTGGACTTACACGATTTGGAACTCACGCAGTTGCCCGCATTACAAGACCATTTCGCGCCCATTTCAGAGCATGAAACGGCTGCAGTCTTCTTGTTGTCGATGCATTTATAGGCCGTATCATCGTCGCAGCCGTCTTTTTTGCATTCGTTACAGACTTTGTTTGCGCAGCCATAGTCACATTTGTCATTCTTTTCCCATTTGCCGTCGGCATTGCATTCGAGAAGCCAGACGCCATCTTCTGAACATTCGAAATCTCCCGTATTGCATTTATTCTGATCATCGCCGGGATCATCAGAGCTGCCGCCGACACACTTGTCTGAAACACAAACCTGATTGGCGTCACAAGCCCCGGTCGTCCATTTTCCCTGGCTGCAAATCTTGTAGTTTGTATCGTCCGTACAGACGATTGTTCCTTCCGTACATTTGCTGCTGGAAACGCAATCGCCATCCAGGCAAAAAGAGCCTTCCAAACAAATCGCAGAAGTTATCCATTTGCCTTCACTCGAACACGCTTCAGGCACCCCGGACGCGCTGCAGCGTTTGGTTCCCGGTGTACATTTTTCATCGGCAGGATTTGATGACGTTTTGCAGGCGTTCTTTTCAGAGTCACAGCCCAAAGGACAGGAAATCGTTACTTCCGAAAGTCCATCCGAACACGTCTTCAGGCTGTTGCCATCACAGCGGCTAGCACCAAGCTGACATGAATTACACGTCTTATTGGCCGTATTGCATCCGTTTCCGTTACATTCGACCTCTTTGAGCCAATGACCTGCATTATCACATTTTTCGACGCTGTCCGTTATGCATCGCAAATCATCGGCCTTGCATGCATTGCATTCTTTTGTCGTCAAATTGCAGCCCGCAGAACCACAGCCGCCATCTCTCCAGGCCCCATCTATGCACTGTTTCATCGTCGTGCCGTCGCACAGTTTTTCATCACCGCTGCATTCCAAACACTTCAAATTTGCGGCATCGCACCCCAAGCCAGCACAATTCACATCAATGTCCCATGTTCCATCGGACTTGCAAATCTGAAGATTGCCATCAGAGCATCGTTTTGAATCCGTCATGCACTCTTTGCAGCTCACCATATTCTGGCAGCCAAATGTGCAGGTTTCGCCCATTTGCCACATATTAAAGCGACAGACAGAGACGACGCCATCTTCGCATTTTTGTTCGTTATCGCGGCACGTCACGCACCTGTTGTCCTCACAAACCTCGGCACCGCTGCAATCGAAGTCATCCACACACTGTACACATTCATGAATGCTCGTGTCGCAGACCTGACCGCCGCCGCACTGACTATCCTTTGTGCAGCTTACGCATTCATTTCTGTAACAGCCGCCGGAGCCGCAATCGCTGTCCATCTTGCACTCGACACAGCCACCGCTTTCGACATCACAGGTGCCGATTGAGCAGGTTTTATTGGACCAGTTTCCATATTTGGAACACGACGTGTAATTCGTCTTGCTGGAGCAGAAAAAAGAATTATCGAGACTATCCTGCCGGACCATAAAAGACGCAAGCTGAATTCGAGTCACAGGGGAATTTGGAGAAAATGTGGAACCGCTGGTGCCGCTGACCACACAATTATCATAGAGAACTTCGACGGCATTTACGCCCCAGGCGGGCAAATCCGTAAAGCGAGAACCTCTCGGTGTCTGGCCTTTATAGGCCCGATTGTAAATCATCACGGCGGCCTGAATACGAGTCAAAGTATCATTGGGATTAAACGCACCTGTGCCTGAACCATCGACAACGCCCTGTTCAGCGAGTTTTTGAATATATCCTCTGTTGGGATCGGAGCTAATATCGGTAAATTTCCAGTTTGTATTGGATGACGAACCAAACCCGTAAACCTCGCAAAACAGCTTTGCAGCTTCACTTCGCGTAAACGTATCATTCTTTCCGAACGACGTTGTTGAAACCGCTAATTTTTTGAATTTTTTGTTATTTTTTGCGTAGTATCCGATGGCTTCCTCCCAAGTATTGGCGCACAAATCGGTATAAGAAATCGTGCTATATTCCGTGCAGGACTGGGCATAAGCGGCTGAAGTCCCTGTGAGTGCAAATGCTGCTGTCATGGCAGCGGTCAGAATTCTTTTTTTTGTCAGAACGTTCATTGCACAAACTCCTCTTCGAGGAAAGAAAACCACCGAATAATAAAGTCAAAAAGTCAGTTGGAGCGCAAAAATATGCGCGAATATTTCCACTCAGTTAAAATTATAACAAAATGCCTTCTTATAGGCAGAAAATAAATCAAGGTTTAATTTCAGCACGAACCGTCCATGACGAACCGCCGTCGAAAGAGGCATCAAAGTGCGTAAACCCTTTGCTGTTATCGACGCAGATTTGACTGACGAAATTATCGCCGCCACTGTTTTCATCCATCCGGCACCATCCGGAACCGACGGCATGGATGCGAATCGCTGTGCGATGGTCTTCAATTTCGGGATCGGCGATTTCTTTTTCAGTATCGTGTGTCAAGCCGGCCGGAATGAAGGGTTCGAGTTTACCGACGAACGCGAGCGGCGTTTTGGAAACGAATTCGGAGGGCGTATCGATGCGATAGAGTCCCTTTTCATTTTTGAGCCAGATACCGTCCAGAATAGCGGTTTTCTGCTCCCAGACGTGGTCAGTTGTGCATGAGATGACAGAGACCTGAACATCGGCGACGGCGATCGATTTTTCGACGCGGCAGGTACACCCGAACGACTGTTTTCTGTCACAGCATCCATTCCTGCATTTCCAGTCATCGCCCTCCATATCAATGCAAACATGCTGTTCAAGACTAAAATCAAAATTGAATCTGTGATTTTCCAGGAAGATAGCATTTTGCTCATCAGGGGACTGGGCGAGAACCGTGACAGGCGAAATCGTGGCAACGAAAGCCGCGAAAATAGTGAGTTTGAGCATTTTTTTAAGCATCGTGATACATTGAACTCCGAATGAGAAAAGGCAGAGCGTCTCATAAAAGAGATGGGAAGCAGTCTGCCATGATTTTGCCATGAATCCAAAGATATAAGTATAGAATAAGCCCAAAGGAAAGAGGCTGAGCGTATGGCGCAGCCATAGCGCAGCCCCAGCGGCGACCGTATTCATGACCGCAAGGGCATGAATAGGGCGCCACCCCCATCTTGAAAAAAAGCGCGTGATGGCGTATGAACAAGTTTTGTCCCGCCAGTCATAGCGGGAGTTTTTTATTGACACAACCCATGAGGAAAATATGACAGTTCGTGTTCGTTTTGCCCCGTCACCGACGGGCTTTATGCATCTCGGCAATGCCCGGACGGCTCTTTTTAACTGGCTTTATGCCCGCCACTGCGGCGGTCAGTTTATCCTTCGCATCGAAGACACGGATCGAGAGCGCCACACGGAAGCTGCGGTTCAGGTCATTTATGACAGTCTCAAATGGATGGGACTGAACTGGGACGGTCCGGTTCTTCGCCAGTCCGAGCGCCTTCCGATTTATCACGAAATTGCAGAGCGGCTGATTGCCGAAGGCAAAGCCTATCGATGCAACTGCACGCGGGAAGAGCTTGAAGCCAAGAAAGAAGCGATGAAAGAGGCGACGAATCATGCGTGTTACGATGGCACATGCAGAGAAAAGAATCTCGGCCCGGACTGTGGAACGCACGTCGTTCGTTTCAAGATGCCGAAAGAAGGCGAATCGACCTTTGACGACATGATTCAGGGCAGGATAACGAAGAGTTACAAAGACCTTGACGACTTTATCATGGTGAGATCGGACGGAATGCCGACGTACCAGTTTGCAGTTGTTGTGGACGATTTGGCGCTTGAAATCACGCATGTCATCCGTGGTGCCGACCACATCGACAACACGCACTGCCAGATCGCGCTGTATCATGCTCTTGGCAAAGAGCCCCCGAGATTTGGTCATGCCCCGCGCATTGACGGTCTTTCCAAACGCAAAGGCAGCCCATCGGTTGAATACTACCGCGAAGCCCTTGGTCTTCTGCCCGAAGGTCTGAACAACTATATAGCACGCCTTGGCTGGTCTCACGGCGACGATGAAATCTTCTCGATGGATGAGCTCGTCAAAGCATTCGACATTTGTGATGTCAACCGGGCGAACGGCGAATTTGACGAAGAAAAGCTCAAATGGGTCAACGAACAGCAGCTTCGTCTCGTTTCTATTGATGAAATTGCAGACCACACGATGCCGATTTATGAAAAAGCCGGTGTCCATGTTGAAAAAGGCGAATGGCTGAACAAACTGCTCGAGATGATGAGAGCGCGAGCGCATAACCTGAATGAAATCGTCTCCGATAGTCTGTTTATCTGGAATGCGCCGGAGAGCTATGACGAAGCGAGTGTAGCGAAACACTTTAATGCGGACACACCGGCTCTTCTTGAAGAGCTTGCCAAAGCGATAGAGGGTGTTTCCGAATGGACGGAGAGTGCGATTGAAGCGGCGTTTACGTCGATTGCGACGGCACGCGGTGTGAAGATGGGCAAAGTTGCACAGCCGGCCAGAACAGCAATCGTTGGCAAAGCCATGAGCCCCGGCATTTATGAAGTTGTATGGTTTGTAGGCCGCGATGAAACCCTTCGCCGCCTGCGCAAAGCCGCACAGTTTGCGTCCAACCGTTAATCCTTTCCCCCTTGACGTCGGCGGTCTGTTCCGTTATTAGAGACCGCCGGTGTCCGGACAGGCACTTACATCCTGACGTTTTCTTTTTCGGATGTTCACGCAGTCACTGCGGCCTGCCCCAGAACTCAGCCTCATTCTGCTGTTTTCTATTTTCCCTAGACTACTTAAGCCAGGTTCAGCGTGAGTAAAGTAAAAGTATTTCCGCGTGACATTCCAGTTCATGCGACATTTGTAACCCAGAGAAATGCACCATCTGATGGTTTTCTCCTATTCTGGGGACCGTCCAATCCCGATACCTTCGACTGGACGAGAGCTTTCAAAAAGATGGGGCTTCCGGCCATACCTGAATCGTGGCTCATGCCAGCTCAGGCACGACTAATCCTGCCTTCGCAGCAAAAATTTACATCGCCGGCACAGAAAAAAGGCAATCCGCAGTCAAAAGAAAGAAAGTACCGCATTGAGACCATTGTCGGCCGTTGTATGAGCATGAAAGACGCCATACTGTGTCTCGGTTCTGCATCATTTGAGCAATATGCACAGCGTCCCAAGGCAAAACGCATCTGTCCATCCGTCATTGCGTGGAGCTATGCCGCCAAATTCACTCTCGAACTGATTTCACGGCAGTGTTTTGTTCCCACGATCAAGACGAACAAACACGAGCTTTTTGCAGTCTGGCAGGCCACACTTGAAAACTCTCTCGACATCGGAAGACTCCGGCAGCTGGCAGGCCTCATGCCGCAATGCGCCCATGCGCTCTACAGTGTGCCGAAGAACAACAGGCAGGACAATGGCCAGAAAAGAGGGAAATTTGCGAGAGCCGCAATGATGTGGCATCCCGAAGCGCTGCTTCGTGCTTTTCTCGATGCCGGCGTCGATGCCTTCATTCGGAATGTCATGTCCAAACCGGAATCAAGAGAGCTCGTTCAAAGCATTCGAGAAAACCTGGCCCAGCTGGAACATCCCGATGACACGATGTCTTTGGAAGATTTCCTTGAAGCCAAGTGGGAACTGAGTCTTGATACGCTCAAATCGCAGGCAAACTACCTCGTGGAGCTCTTCATCTCAGCCAATACGCCCTCTGCATCCTGCTGCCAGGCGGAGACGGACAGTTCCGATGATGAAAGCGACGAACCCGGTGATGACGAGGAAACGGATGAAGACGAAGACAGCAATGAAATAGATGATGATGACGATAGTGATGATGACGAAGATGATGATGAGGAAACGGATGAAGACGAAACAGAATCGGACGATGATTCGATAGAGAATCAGGAAATTGAAGAAACTGCAGAAACAGAATCCGCAGAAAACCAAGACCAGTCAAATGATATCGTCACGAAAGCCGTGATGCCGGAACCTCAGCCAAAGCCGGTGATATCGGAAGACAAGCTTCGCTACAGACGCTACTGTGAACTTCGCAGGCTTCTTCCGATGAAAGAGTACGTATATCCGGTGCCGACAGAACTTCAATATCTGCCGAGGTGGGAGTCGAGATGGTTCGAGGCACTGATTTCGGACAAGACGCGATCGCGCATAGACTACCATCTCGAAGACCCGAACATTGTCGAAACCTTCATGGAGTGGGTCAAACCCATTCATGAAAACACGGATCTGGAAGAAATCGATGCCAAAACGGGCTTCTGGCTGGAAGCTCCGACGGCAGAAACGGAGAACATGTGGTTTCTTCGGTATGTACTCGTTGCCGTTGAAGACCCGACGCTTGCCATACCGGCCAATCTCGTATTTTCCATCGGCACGGAACGACTTCGTTTAGACCAGCATTCGTTTGAAAATCCGCAGGAAAAGCTTCTGACGGATCTCGGCCAGGCGGCAGCCTATTTTGATCCGATCAAGAAGAGCCTTGAAAATGCCAAACCGGAAGGCATTTTTCTGGACGTAAAACAGGCATGGACGTTTATTTCGGAAGTGAGTCCGCTTCTTTATTCGGCAGGATTTGACGTCCGCCTTCCGGAACAGCTCACGGATCAGGGGGCGAGACGCCTTCGTGCACGGTTCAAGATCTGCGACGCGACCCCGGACGATCTTGCGAAGAGCTATTTTGGTCTGAACGATCTGGCATGTTTCCAATGGGAAGCTGCGCTCGGCGACGAGGTTGTGAGTGTCGAGGAATTCAAGGCCATTGTAGCCCTCAAGCAGCCTCTTATTCAGTGGAAAGGCGCATGGGTACTGGTCGATCCCGTTCAGCTTCGGGACATAGAAGCGCTCATCTGCAGCAATGAATCGAGGGGAACCCTGACCCGATTTGACGCGATGAATCGAGCCCTGACGGGGGTTGCCGATCCGGGTTCGCCCAATTCAAATATTGAAGTCGTCGTCGAAGGAAAAATAGCCGATGTTCTGACGCGTCTTACGCAGGAAGACATTGCGGACATGACGCAGAAAGCCCCCGACACGTTTGTCGGAACCCTTCGTCCCTACCAGGAACGCGGTGCCGCCTGGCTTTCATATCAACAAAGACTCGGTCTCGGATGCTGTCTTGCCGACGACATGGGGCTTGGCAAAACGATTCAGCTCATTTGCCACGTTCTGAACCAAATCAAACGCAATCCGACAGACAAAAGAGGCACACTGCTCATCTGTCCAATGAGCGTAGTCGGCAACTGGAAACGCGAATTTGCCCGATTTGCGCCATCAGTCAATGTCGTCATTCATCACGGTTCCGACAGAGCCCAGTCTCTCAAAGACCTTCATGAAATGCTCGCAATACCGGGAACCGTTGTCATCACGACGTACGGTCTCATCACGAGAAACTCCGATTTTCTGTTCCAGCATCAATGGGCCATGATCGTTCTGGATGAAGCGCAAGCCATCAAAAATGCCTCGAGCAAACGGTCCGTACTGGTCCGGGAACTGAGTGGAGAATTCAAAGTGGCGCTCACAGGTACGCCGATTGAAAATCGTCTAGCGGAGCTCTGGTCGATACTTGATTTTCTCAATCCCGGCCTTCTGGGCAAGAATGAACGCTTCCAGAAGCTGTATGGCATTCCGATTGAACGATACAACGATGAAGCGGCAATGAATCGTCTTCGCAATCTCGTCTCGCCGTTCATTCTTCGCCGCGTGAAAACGGATCCCAAAATTATTCAGGATTTGCCGGAAAAGATGGAACACAAGCTGTACTGCACGCTCACGCGAGAGCAGGCGACGATGTATCAGGCCCTTGTCGATGCGACGATGAAAAAGATCGAGTCGGCAGTGGGAATTGCGCGTCACGGCCATGTATTAGCGTTGTTAACGCATCTCAAGCAGATCATCGATCATCCGGCTCTGTACGAAAAAGGAACGACCCTTTCGCCGGCACGCTCAGGCAAGGTTCAATGCCTGATCGAGATGCTCGAGACGATTCTGGAAAATGGCGAGAAAGCTCTGATATTTACGCAGTTCAAGGAGATGGGCGATGTTCTGGTGGACATTCTTCAGAGCGCGCTCGAGCTGGAAACGGTTCCATTTTTTCACGGCGGCCTGACGGCACGTCAGCGCGACGAGATCGTGGCAGATTTCCAGTCCGAGGACGGTCCCCCGTTCCTCATCCTATCGCTCAAAGCTGGCGGCACAGGCCTCAATCTTACGGCAGCAACCCACGTATTTCACTTCGATCGATGGTGGAATCCGGCCGTAGAAAATCAGGCAACCGACCGGGCCTTCCGCATCGGTCAGGACAAAAATGTTCAGGTTCACAAATTTCTCACGCTTGGAACGCTTGAAGAAAAAATCGACACCATGCTTGAAGAAAAGAAATTCCTGTCCGACTCTATCGTCGACGCCTCCGGCGCATGGATAACGCAGTTTGATGCGGACGGCCTCAGAGAGCTTTTCTCGTTGAGTTCGGATGCCATGATCGACGAAACGAACTGATGCAAACAGCAATCAAACCAACGATATGATTGATTAAAAATCACAATCAACATCCATATTTGCTAAAGCCATGTCAGATTCAAAAGAAATACCCGTGATTCCTCATCTTCGTCGTGTCGTTGACATGTCGGAAATCAATCAGCAGAGCCGCAATCGTCCCTCGTCCAAACCAGCCAAAAAGCCGGTGCGTGCGAAAACGGATACGGCGCAAGGTCAGGAAAAGGCATCGCCCAAACGCCTTCGAGCGCCGTCGATGCCCGTTGCGCCGGCCGCATCCGATCATGCGAACGATCCGCAGACCGAGAGTTTACGGCCATCCCAGGAACGAAATGCGGAGAATCGCGATGTCGAGACGCGCGTCCGGCCACAACAGCCAAAACGCACCAAAACACCGGCATTCACGGCCCCATCTTCTGTTTATGAAGCCAAGACGACGCGTCTAGTCGCGCCGCCCAAGCCTGTTGAACCAGCCGTTCAGCCAGCCGCATCCGCGCCTCAGGAAACGACAAATCCCCAGTTTTCAGCAATTTCCGATCCGGTTTCAAACGCCGATTCGTCCGTGTCCAAGCCCAAGACGCGCAAAATCACGGAATTTGTCGCCCAGCGAAGAGAAAAACGTGTCAATTCATCGCCCAAACTCATTGCGAGACAGGCTCGTATTGAAGCCGAAGCAAAACGTCAGGCAAGTCTGAGAAAATGCCTCGATGAAGAGCTGCTGCTTCAGTCATGGCGTGCCAAAAAATGGAGCGAGTGCATCGGAGCCCTCGATCCGAGCATGCCGGAAAAGCTACAAAAGTGCATGCCGCTCGTCCAGTCCCGGCTAGTCAACAACATATTTATCGAACGCGGAATTCTCGAAGCGACCGTCGTCGATCAAGTCGTCTCGGTCGAAGTTGAGCCGATTGAAGAGAAGGTCTGGAGAAAAATCATCAATCAGCTCTCAGATCGAGCCATATTCACGACATCGCTTCTGAACGGAGATCTTCCGGAGGGCATTCTCGACATTTTTGAACAGGAAAAGCGATCGCTGTTTCCGAAGAAATTGAACGATTTTCTGTTCACCTGCGACTGCGGAGCCGAGCAGATGCCCTGCAAACACGTCTGTGCCCTGCTGCTGACCTTTGCGCTCTCACTGGAAGAGAATCCGTTTCATATTCTGACATTTCGCGGAATGTCACGAGACAACCTCATATCGCAGCTTCGAGATGCGAGGTCGGACCAAGTCGTCAATGAGAAAACGAGTCATCGTCTGAATTACGAAATGCCGGCCAAGAATATCAACGTGAACTCGTACTATTCATCGAGCGGCAAATTTTCAGATTTGAATTTTCACGTGTCGTTTTCAAGAAACCCCATACTCAAAAGACTGGGCAATCCGGGGGCATGGCATGCGGACATATCGATTGAAGATGCCATCGATCCGATCATTCAGCAAGCGGCCATGAGCGCAGAAAATCTTGGGTTTGAAGAGGTTTCGGAAGGAGCACTCGATCAAACAGAGAATATGGAACAGCCTCCAGCCCCCAGCCGGTTTCCCAAAAAAAGCATCAAAGGGCCGCGTTTCAAAATGCCGGATCTTCATTTTATCAAAGAGGTTCTGTCACCGGAAATCCTTGAAACGGTCAAGGACGATCCGGTCACGACAGCCGAAGCCATCATTCAGTGGCTTAAATCCTGCGGAGCCTCGGACATCCGAACCCTGGCAAGACGCACGCGTCTGAAGAAACCGACGATCGAAGCCTTTATGAATGCGTTTTGTGATGCAGGCCTGACGCGATCCACAGGCGAGCCGGAGAAACTGAAGTTTGAAATCACTTTTTAAAGATACAAACAAGTGTTCACGACCAAAAAACGATTCGCATGAAATTAAAAAACAGCGTATAAATCAATCCTCTGCGTATTATTCAGTCTGATAGTTCGCTCCATTCAAAAGCTATCAGGCACAACTTTTCTCTTCACACAGGAAAAGCCATGTTAATCAATGACGTCAAGAGGATGCACATTTCTGAACTGCTGAGCAAAGCAGAATCCATGCATGTTGAAAATGCCACGAATTTAAGCCGGCAGGAGCTCGTGTATGAGATTCTGCAAAAAGAGGCTCAGCAAAGCGGAGAAATCTGGGGGGAAGGCGTCATCGAAACCCTTCCGGAAGGATTTGGATTTCTGCGTTCTCTGGACAACAACTATCTTCCGAGTCCGGACGATATTTACGTGTCGCCAGCCCAGATTAAACGCTTCAATCTTCGAAACGGAGACACGGTTTACGGGCGTTGCAGACCGCCTCACGAAAATGAAAAATTTTTTGCGCTTCTTCAAATCGATAAAATCAATTTTGAAGATCCGGAAAAATCGCGCAATAAAATCCTGTTCGACAACCTGACGCCGCTGTATCCGCAGGAACGCCTCATTCTTGAGCATGATCCCATCAATTATTCGACGCGAGTTCTCGATATGCTCACGCCCATCGGCAAAGGCCAGCGTGCCCTGATCGTTGCACCGCCGCGAACCGGCAAAACGCATCTGCTTCAGAACATTGCCAATGCCATCAGCGAAAATCATCCGGAAGTCCACCTCATCGTTCTGCTCATCGACGAGCGCCCGGAAGAAGTCACCGACATGATGCGAAGCGTCCAGGGGGAAGTCATCTCATCGACCTTCGACGAACAGGCGACGCGCCACGTTCAGGTTGCCGAAATGGTCATCGAAAAAGCCAAACGCCTCGTCGAATACAAGCACGATGTCGTCATACTGCTGGACTCCATCACCCGACTCGCCAGAGCCTACAACACGGTTGTTCCGGCCTCGGGAAAAATCCTCTCCGGCGGTGTCGACTCAAACGCCCTTCACAAGCCAAAACGCTTCTTTGGCGCCGCAAGAAATATCGAAGACGGCGGTTCTCTGACCATCATTTCTACGGCGCTGGTCGATACCGGTTCGCGTATGGATGAGGTCATTTTTGAAGAATTCAAAGGCACCGGCAACTGCGAACTCCATCTCGATCGAAAGCTCATGGAACGCCGAACCTTCCCCTGCCTCGACATTGCCAAATCGGGCACGCGAAAAGAAGAACTTCTGCTCGATCCGGTCACACTCAATCGCGTCTGGATCCTTCGACAGCTCATCCAAAATCTCAATGGTGTCGATGCCATGCAATTCCTTCTGGACAAACTTTCGCAAACCAAGACAAATGCCGAGTTCCTTTCATCGATGCAGACGTAATGGCTCGCTTTGGGGCTAAAAGCCCCAAAGCTCACCGCTTCGCTATGACGCCTTAAAACAGGCGTCATACGCTTCGCACAAAAGGCCTATGCATAAATGCATACGTCCTTTTTTTATGCGTTCGGCCCTCTTTTGAGTGAAAGCCGTCAATAACAGCCACCGTGATGTCAAAAGTCCGACTGCTGAACAGCGCATAAATCAACGATGATATTCAAATAACCATCATCGTGATGTGACATTTATATAAAGCGAGCAATAAACCGGGGCGTTGCGGGGTGTCCCCGCAATGGGGGTAGGCGCGTATTTGCCTGCAAATAGCGCCGCAGGGGGCGTTGCCCCCTCACAAATATAAAAATACGTAATACCCACGAAATTGTATAAATCCGGCAGGAATAGCCAGAAACCCAGCGATACATTAACATACATGAAGAAAATTTCGCCAAAAGGCCATACACTGTCTAAAAGTACAGATAAATAAGAAAATAAGCATAGAAAAAGAAAAAAAACAGATCATGAAATTGCGAACAGATTTCTTGTTCTGCATACGTTTTCCGAGTAAATAGAAAATGCTGTAAACTCCCAATTGCCGGGCAAGCCCGGCGAGAAGGGGAAGTGGAATAGTCTCTTTTTTCGAGGGAATATTATGAATAAGAAAAGATTACTGATTAGTGCATTAGCCATGGCAGTGGCATCAGCCGGATTAGTTGCGAATGAGAGTGAGTCGTATGCGCAGTCATCGGCCTCTGCAGCGGAAGGTTTGGCGCCAATCGTTTATATCGTTCTTGATACCTCCGGCAGTATGAACAGTGCCTTTGCGGGCAATAACAACACGCGTCTGACGAAAGCATTGGGCGAGCTCGTCGGCGGTTCACAGAACTATTCATCGGGCAATCTAGTAAGAGCAACTGTAGACTCCTCAGAGAAAACGGTAATGCTTCCGTTTCCGGAATGGAAGTGTTCAGGCGGGACGTGCAGCTTTACATTTTCCGCCAAAGGTGTTCCGCAAAACTCAGAAATTGCTAAGCCGAAAACCAATTACACGACATCGACGAACATCGGCACTTTTGAAGCGGCGAACTACTACGATGACGGCGTCATCCAGACGTACAAAAAGTTCATCAAGTTTGGTTTTGCAGGATTTGCCGTAGGTTCGACGGGTTCGAGTGCCGGTAAAGACTCCCCGCTCAAACAGGCAGCAGCAATAGCCGGTGGCCGTGTCGATGGTGTTCTAAGATACACAATGGTTTGGAATGATATTGCCAGCAAGCCTACAAACAACGACTGGGATGCGCATTGCCAGTGTACAGAATATACGAGCAGCCGAGGAGGCTATACCAATACACATATTTACTATGGCAATAAAAATGGATGTGGTAATGGCAAGCTTGACGTCGACATTATTACACCGAATTCCAGCGGTGTTACATTATCAGGATACACGCAAAAACTTGGTATCGAAAATATTGCCTGGCCAAATACAGATTATATGCGTAAGGACGACACATTTAAATTTACAATGACACCATTTAGCTGTTCCGGAAATAGAACTGGTAACGGTGGTTTTAAAGCAGAAGTCGCCTTTCCGACCTCGGATGCCAATTCGACGGGGTGTACAGATACCTTCACAGTTGAACACACCGGCTCAGTTGAAAGCTGTGGTTCAAGCTTAACAATCCCAGTCATGACGGTTACGTATGATGGAAACGGCACTTTCCATGCGACAAGAGATAGCAGTTATACGATGGCGAAAGACGATTCAGCGCATGGTCAGCCGACGAATATTTATGGTTTCAAGACCTATCTTGTGGATGGCGTGACCTATGGCCGTAACCTGACAGCATCGACCTATACGTACAAACACACGAGAGACTGTACGTTCGACCTGGGTATGTGGGATAACCAGAAAGATGCGTATGCACCTTTGACGTATCCGTCGGTTGACGACAGCAACGACAGCATCGAAAACCACAATAATGCGCTGATTAGACGCGTTCGTTCGTATGTTGCGAACTCCGCGACGCCAATCGGTGAAACGCTGGCCGACCTTTATTACATGTTCGGCGCAGATTCCGAAAACTTCAGCACAGTTGACCAAGGGCTCGTCAAAGAGAGAAATTCGACGAACAGCGGCTATTACACCGACGAATATTATGCGTGTCGTCCCAAGGCTGTTGTTCTCATTTCCGATGGTGGCCCCAACGGCTCAGGTCTGGCGGGAACGGATGATGCACAGCCAAACCTTCACGGCCACTCCAAACAGGTGTGGCACGATGCCAAGCACCTCTATGATCGCGGTATCAAGGTCTATACGGTTGGTTATGCAGAATTCAACATTGCCGACATCAACGATCCCAATTCCGATGTATCAACGCTCAACAAACTCGCGTGGAAAGGCGGCACGTGCCGCGACCCGGCGACGAGCAAGATCATCGATCCGACCAGTGATGCGGCTTATAACACACTTATAGCCTCAACCTACGACTCCAGTTATCCGGCAGATAAAGTCGGTAAGACCAAACCTAACGCAGACAAAATCTGTTTCTACAATGCGAGCGACAGTACGGCACTTCGAGCCGCCCTTGTTAATGCCCTGAGCGATATGCTTAAAGGTGTATATTCCAAGACTAAGATTGCCACGACAACAGGCATTGGCTTTAACAGGAACTCATCGTCGTCAGGATCCGGTATCAAATTCAACACCGGTTACTATAATGTCTATTCAGGTTACGCCGTTTCACTTGCCCCGATTCGTAAAACGAAACTGGAACGAGAAACGACGATTTGCGACAATAGCAACGGCGAATTTAAAAACGAAATAAATCAATACCTCAATCTTGCCCATCGTCTCAAATGCCGTCTCACATCATGCGACGTATGGAGAGCCGCGACAGCAGAAGAAGCCGCAGGCACTACAAAAATCGAAGGCATGATCTACAACTTCACGGATGATACAGCTTACACGGATGCCGGTTATACATCCGGTTCGACACCGGCGCCCTGTGCGCCATTAAGCCCGGCCATTGATAGTGCAAAAGACAATACCAATACGTGCCTTTCCAAACGCTATATCTTCAGTGGCGACTACGTTTCTTCACCGTCTAAAGATGGTACGACGGGAGCGCCGTCAAGAGATCGTTATGCCATTTCAACCTTCCCGACGAGCTTTGATGTCGATCACCCCGAGGCAATCAATCATCTCTCGATCAAGAAAGGTGAAGAAGCACCTTCCATCATGAAAGTTGCGGCCCTTAAAGGTGCGAATTTCGGTATTATTCCAAGCAGCAAAGTCGTATCCAATACCGTCAGTGATTACAACTATGTCAACCATAACAGTGAATCGGCCTGTAACACGGCCTTAAACGCCAGCATCGAAATAAACGCCGGTACACCCAACTATATGATCAGTCCTTATGAATGCAAAGAAGACATGGACTGCGGTATGGATGGCGGCCGCATTCGTCTGTGCGATGCAGGTCGTTGTATTTCACCGGATCAATACGCCAGTCGAAATCAGACTTGTGTCAACGGTTCGACGGTGCTCAATGGGGAAAACGTTATTTGTATCAACGGACGTTACAGGAAAAAAGGCACCGAATGCTCGACGCATGCCCAATGCGCAGTTGCAGGTAAATGTTCATCAGAAGGCACGTGTGTATGCCATGCAGGTCAGTGCGTAGCCGGTACAGTCATCGCATCCGATGGTCAGACCTCATTCGCCTGTGATACCAAACAGTTCCTGGCCAGCCAGACACTTGGTACCATCGAATATGCAAGCCCGCTTCCAGTGCCTCCTCCATCCAGACCGTACTTCAGCTCAGACTATCGTCGATTTACAGCTCGTTACTGGCAGCGCGATACGATGCTCATGGTTGCCGCAAACGACGGTATGCTTCATGCTTTCATTCTTGGCGACAACACAACAACAACAGCACCGGCTTCCAAACAATTGTATCCTACACAAAACTATGCCACAGGTGTTTCAGTCCCCGGCCTTGAAAGCGGTGTCACGAATACCATTTACAAGATTACAGACATGCCGGATTACGGCTCAGAATCACTTGTCAATATAAACAACAAAGAAGGCGACGAGCTTTGGGCTTTCGTTCCAAAACTCATGCTGCCCAAAGTCAAAAATTTGATCAACTATGGTGCACAGTCCTTCGTCAACACCTCGCCTGTTGTCTCCGATGTCAAACTCCCGGGTATTACCATCAACGGCGACTCCTGGAGAACAGTCCTCGTCGGCGGTTACCGCGATGGCGGCCGTGGATATTATGCCCTGGACATCACCGATCCTGCTCATCCCATCGTTCTTTGGGAAATCGACAATACCTGGAAATACAAATCCAGCGTAAAAGATGTCGATTTGGCAACCAGCCCAAGCCTCGACGTCATCAACAGCAGCAACGACACCGATTATCCGTTCCAGCTCATGGGTTACAGCTATCCACAGCCCGTCATTGCTAACATGGAAATCAATGGTATCGTTGAACCCGTTGCCGTTCTGGCCGGTGGTAATTTCTCGAACGATGACAGCCATGTCGGTAAAGCACTCTACGTAGTCAGACTCTTCCCGAAACAGAAGAGCGATCTCCTCGTCAAAGCATTCTTCTTCAAAAACAGAATCTCGGGTGCTCCAACCGTCTATCCCAACAACTTCAACGCCGTTGCACAGCACATCTACGTCGGCGATGAAAAAGGTGCTTTATATCGCCTCAATGTTTCAAACGAAACGGGCAATCCAGTATTGTGGGGTGCACAGGAAAGCCAGACTGTTACAGTTAAACACAATAACATCTCTCGAACCTTTAAGGCAGAGTTGCCGATTTTTGAACCCAAAACAGAAAAGCTCCTCGGTGAAAAGGAATTCTCCAAGATTACCTTTGCTCCCGCAGTCAGCCTCTACACCAAAAAAGATGGTCGTCCCGTCATTCAGCTCGCTTTCGGTACAGGCTCAAATGATGACTTCAACGTCAATCCGAGTGACAGACACTATTTCGCGTCATTTATCGACATTCCGGATGGCACAGGATACACACTCAACAAATTTAATGGGGTCGCAGGATTCACTCCTGAAGTTATCGTCCTGAACACGCCCGATACACTTTCCAACTCAACCACACTTTCTTCAACAAACAAATACAAAGTGTATGCGACGACTGATCCCACCGGTGCCCAAATGCCTCCTCACCAGAAATTAACGGGGGGTGCAATTACACACAACTTCGTTTCCTACTTCCCAACTTACAACGTCTCTTCGTCTGACAATAACTGTCCTGTCGGCAACGCAGTCCTTTGGCGTGTTGACAACGTCGCTGCAAATGTCAAACATCAGCTTGCAAAAGCTGAAATGACCCAGAACAGTGGCGCCAACGTAAGCGATGTCTTCAATTCGAAATCTTTCGTTGAATTACCTGCTGATACGAAAATTTACGGTATCGAAACCACTAGCCAGCTTTATTGCAGTAAAGAAACTGAAAAGGGCAAACTCCTTGCACCTCAGCTCGTTGCTCAGACTGGTGTCTCTGCAGGTGCACTCTCCAACAGCGACTCCTCTCTTGGTCAAATGGCGCAGAATAAAGCTGAAGTTTCAGCTCTCTCCATCGGCCTTGAAACCATTCAGCCTAAGCTGAAACGTTCTATCTGGGCTAACGTGTACGAGTAAGACTTTTTTACTCTCCGCTACTTATCCCCTTCCCCGGAAGGGGATTTTTTTTGCCCTCATCTCTCTTGTCTTCCTATAAGTACCGTCTTTTTGTATAACCATTACACTTACACTTGCCCACACGGGCTTCTATTCTCTTTTCTTAAGGACTTTTTATGGATAAAGACGAAAATAATTCCTCCTCCGAAAACAATCTCAATTCGGATGAAACAAAAGCAAAACAAGACATCCAGTCCTCTGGCGACGACACAAATGTTCCGGCTTCTGACAACACATCAGATACCAACAATGATAATAATTGTTCTTCATCCGACGATGATAATGAACCGGAAAAGCAAGAGCCCAAAACTGTTGGCGAAGCCTTTAAAATGGGCTTGATGGAAACAATCGACACCTTCAAAGCCTTCGTTCATGCCCCGCGAGAAATCATTGGTATCAACATCATTAACATCTTTGAAGGTATGGCTTATTTTGGTGTTCTGACACTCCTCATGCTCTTCATGACGAAAAATGTTCTCGTCACGGATGCACCATACGTCGACATCAAAACACTCGATATCTCCCAGTTCAGAGCCTGCCTTCGTTCTGAAAATATGGGCGGCTGCGTAGATGTTCATGCGGGCTGGGTCGTGAGCGGCTTCCTCATGCTCATCACATTCTCACAGCTCTTTCTCGGCGGTCTTTCCGACAAGCTCGGGCCAAAGAAAATGCTCGGCATCTCAATCTTTGTTCTCCTCATTTCTCGTTGTGTCATGGGAACCGCCGAACTATTCTTCGCATCTTCCGGCACAGGACTCGGTTCCACCTTCTTCTTTGTCGTTGTCGGATGCCTGCTCCTCGCCGCACTCGCTTATGGCGTTTTCAACCCAGCCATCTATTCTCTCACGAGAATGTATTCCGATAAAAAAACATCCGCTGTTTCATACGCAATGATCTATGCCGGTATGAATCTCGGTGCCTTCCTTATTGGACTCCTTTTACCCCATATCCGTCGTCTATCCGGCGATCAGACCAATGAACTCGGCGATATCATTCCCGGTCTTATCCCAGGAACAAATGGCTACTCCGGTGCTCTCATTTTTATCGCCGGACTTATGTTCATCATCTTTGCTCTCTATTTCATCCTCATCGCCAGATCCAAAACCAAACCAGTCTGCGATCCTAATGAAAAAGAAGAAGATTCTACCGATGACAAAGAAGCTCAAAATCTCACCCTTTGGGAACGCATAAAACGTCATCCACTCGCTGATGGTAAATTCGACTTCTTCATCTTCATCCTCATCCCGGTTCAAACACTCTTTGCCTACCAAAATATCCTTATTCCAACCTACCTCGAACGAAGCTTCGGCGAATACCCAACCATTGCAGACAACTTCGAAACATTCAGCAATATCAATCCCCTCATCGTCTTTATTGCAGCCCCCATCATTGCTGCTCTTACAGCAAAACAGAATGTCTACAAAATGATGATCATCGGAACAACCGTCATGGCTCTTCCGACTTTCCTCCTTTGTTTTGGCCAAACTCCTACCCTGTTCCTCACATTCATCTTCATCGGAGCTATCGGCGAATCCATGTGGCAGCCTCGCTTCCTTCAGCATGTCACACAAATTGCACCTAAAGACCGAATGGGAGCTTACGTCGGAATCGCAAATCTCCCCTGGTTCATGACCAAATTCATCGTCGGTCTCTATGTCGGTTTCTTCATTCAAGGATACATCCCAGATCTCACCACAACACCAAATGCCACACAAGATCCTCAAACCATGTGGTTCATCTTTGCCTGCATTGCCATGGTTTCTCCGATTGCCCTCTTCATTGCCAGAAAATGGATGAATCCCAAACAGGATGACCATACACCTGAAACAACTTCTGCAGCTTAAATCCCCTGTTTATTTTTGACATCGCGCCGGGCTTTGCCCCGACGCGGTTCGCCTATGATGTGCCTCATGGCACATCATACGGCTCACAGTCCCGGCTATCTCGCGATACGCCGGGACTTTTTTTTCTCCATTATCATTCCACTCGCTCATCCATATTACTTTTTTCAAAAAATCGACCTCCAAACTGTAACAAATGATTCTCAAGGGCATCATATATAGTGCAGAGCAATTAAGCTTTGTCGAAACAGGAGGTTTGATCGACTAAAGTATTATTAATAATGACAGGTGACTGAATCTTCGCTCATTGAATGTCATAGTTTCGTCTTCTCAAATGCAACCATGAAACAATAAATGAACGCAGGTGTAGGAACCATCCACATAACGAAACAAAACCAATTCAATCATCTTGACGAAGAACATTGAGTTTGGCTCGTTTACGGCACCAATGCGCATTGAGAGTACGCGTTTTCGGTTCAGGTGACTTTTCTAAACTAAAAAAAGCCGTCACCGGAGAAGTGTATTTTGTGTGCAGGACTCACAAAAAATCGGGTTGGCGAGTCGGTGGGAC
>JAZRVP010000089.1:0-34554 GCA_045599245.1 Myxococcota bacterium | reverse complement strand
AAAAAGGAAACGTCTGGCAGGAAGACACTAACCTGTGCATCTGCGACACGGACAACGGATGGACCGGCTCTGGCGGCATCTGCTCATGCGATACGACCAGAAACTACGTCCCAGTCGGAGACTCGTGTGAAATCAAAGCGGATTGCACGGCAACCGGCTTAAAATGGCAGGAATCCGACAATTCATGTGTCTGCGATTCTTCATACTATCGAGTCAAAGATTCGTGCAAATCCTTCAATGAAATCAGTATTGGGGACATCATTACATTGGGACAATATGAGCAGGATAATGATGTCACAAACGGCCCCGAACCTCTGGAATGGATTGTTGTCGATAAAGCCAATGAAAAATTATTACTACTTAGCCAATATGTCATTGATGTTAAGCCGTATAGCATCAGTACATCATCCACATTCTCATGGAACAACAGTGATATTCGATCATGGCTCAATGGGTATGGCGCCTCAGAAAATGTCAGCCATACTGACTTTGCATCAAATAACTTTATGACAACGGCATTTTCAGTCGATGATATGAGACTGCTTCAGACAACGACAATCGCCGACAATGAACCAGAAACGACGGAAGACAAGGTTTTCCTATTGACCAGTGATGAACTTCAATATGAGATTTCGACGAGTTTCCATCCTGCCCTTCCAACGCCCTATGCCACCTCTTTGAATGTATTGATTTACGGCACAGATTCCGAAACATTCATGATTGACGAGTCCTGTCGGGATACTCACTGCTATGCCGTTTGGTGGAACCGTACAGCGGGTGCCAAAACAAGCGTTTATGCCACAATCAAAGCAAATGATTTCAGCACATTCTCTGGGAGATATTCGTATTTTTCTAATATTGGGGTTCGTCCGACGATTTGGGTAAAGAATTAATCAAAGAAATCATGACCTGACGCCCTGGCAATGGACGCTGCAGAACATCTTCTGAACGCATGTTGTTCAGAAGATTGCTCAAAGTCAGAGCCAGTTTCCAGCCCGGATAAAACGTCATAGAGACATCGGCGTTGAGCCGCAGACGCGGATCGTTAAAACTCGTTCCGGACATATTGCGCGGCACGCGCGAATTATATTGAAAATCAAGTCCTGCATGCCAAATCTCGTCATCCCACGACAGTTGACTGTATACATAATGACGAGCCGTTGTCGGCATTTCATAACCGTCAGAAGTCTTTGCATCGACAAAACCATAGTCAGCACGCAAAGAAAGACCGCGCCAAAGGCGCGATGATGCAGAAACCGAAACACCGCGCGCTGTCACATCGGTGATATTTTGTGCTTCATAAAGATAAGGTGTCACGGGAATGAACCGAATGAGCGAATAATGGAGATTATAAAATCCCGTGACGGCCAACTTCAGCCAGTCTTTAAAATGCCAGCTTGCGCCAAGTTCATTCAAAAGTGCCTTTTGTGGCTCCAAATCTTCATTTCCACGCATGTATTCGGTTCGATAATAACATTCATCAAAGGATGGATACCGCTGCGCCAGGCCGCTCGAAGCCCAAAGTTCAAGACTTTCATGAGGTCGACCATGAACCCCTAAATAGGCTGTCAACAAAGGTTTTTGAGATACCAGCCAATCAAGCCGAAAGCTCCCATCCAGCTCAAGCCGATCGTTGAACAGAACGATATTTTCAGTTCCCGACAGGGCTAAAAAATGCCGGACGTATCGTTCATTGGAGGTATTTCCATAACTTAGATTCTCACTATCGACAATTTGAGCATCGTAACCAAGTTCGATGCCAGTCCGGCTGATGTCAGAAACGAGAAAAGAGCCTTTGGTGTAAATTGTCGTTCGATTTTCGAGGTTTTCAGAGTGTGTATGGGCGCCGCCGATGAATGCTGTCGGGTTGTCATAAGCGAAGCCGGCGGCGCGATGAGACAGCCCCGTCTCGAACAAGGCCGTCGATTGCCCCACTTTTATCGGCAAAAACTCAGTTTTGAATCGGGAAAGTGAAAGCCACTGTTCCTGGGAGGCATTTCGATACTTCGAAGGATATTCGGACATGCCGGCTTCTTGTCGTTCAATTCGACTAAAGAGAGAAAATGCCGACAGAGTGGCCTCTCTCAATTGTGTTTCCCCTATGATTTGTGCCCCGAAACGAACGGCGCCATTGTGCTCACGGATGTGGTGAGAACCTTGTTCATCGATGAAGTGAAATCGCCCCGGAGAGATATCACCAAAAACGGCGCCGTCGATCGTGATGAAATCATTTTTTTTCTGACCACGGCCAAACAGGCTGAAATCGTGAAGAGAACTGATATCGAGTGCCGCACCAAACGGAGCATCGGACAATTCAGCATTCAGATCGATGAGGCCGCCGACGGCACCGTTTGCCCCGGTGGAACCGTTCCCATAGAGCTCGATCGACGAGAGAAGACGACCAGGGATCAGAGACAAATCCGCGCCGGCGTCAGACAACGCATTCAGTGTCACTCCCATGTATCGGACGATGATATCCTGTGAACCGGCGCCGCGAAACGACGCTGTCTTTCGCTGAAGCCGGCTACCGTTGTCCGATACCCTGACAGCTGGTATGCGCGACAAAATCTCTGCGGCATCCCCACACACACCATCGACATCCCGATGTTCTGCTCTCGCACCGCGTTCATCAAAAGCCTCTTCGCGGTATGACGTTTCTTCTCCGGCGTCAATGTCTATCGGCGCCAGTATCAATTCTTCGGCATAAAGGGAACGACCCGCGAAGAAAAAGACAAATATCAGGGGCAAACCAATTTTTTTCATCGTACAGCAAAAAAAAATCCCTGTCTTTGACAGGGATTTAAGCGTTTGAACAGCAAGAAAGAAATTACTTCTTGGCGTCTTTCTTTTCTTCTTTCTCTTCAACAGCATCATCGCCTTCGGCTGCGGCTTCGTCTTTCTTCCACGGTTCGAGATCGGGTTTGGAAAGATTGGCGACATGGGAGAAATTCAAGTTGAAACGATAGAGACCGCGAACGCTGAAGATGTGACCCGAAAGCTTGAATTCCAACGGACCATCGGAAGTCGGTGCTTCGAACAAATAGACGTCTTTTTTGGTTTCACCGGGCTTGATTGAAATTTTACCCGTAATCTGATCCTTGCCATAAACATCGGCCGGAAGCTTAATGCGCTGGTTGGCACCACCGGCAAAGAACATATTGACGCCGTTGGATTCCGAGGTATGGGACGGATCGTAACTGCGGGCCTCGCTGCCTTTATTTTCAATCGTCACATAAACTGCCATAACCGGTTTGTCGGTATAGGCATAAGCATATTTCAGGGGGTCTTTGGGCGCAACACGAGGAACGAGTTCATAATATTCTTCCGCAACTTTTGTCACGGTGACGGATAAATCGTCGATCGTGTTCGGTTTTTTAAGGGTAATGGGTTCAGGACGAGGTACATCATTCGGAAGACGAACATAATATCTCAAAACCCGTGGAGAACTGTCACCGACAATTGCCCCAGGAACGAGTACCACGAGCTTGTCTTCACTCGTTACAGGCGGTTCAAAGAGATATTCATCGACGATTTCACCATTTGCAGGAATAGTCGTCGTAGCAATGAGCTGACCAGCCGTATGATAACCACCGTTCGCAAAGCTGATGGCCTTGAAATTAACGCGGGCACCCGTCTCAGGATCCGGATCCGTACACAGCTGAATACGGTTCTTTACGCCTTCCGTGTGAAGCGGTTTATATTTCATTTCACTGCCAGAATTATTCTTAACTCTAAGGCTCAGAATGGCGACTTTTTCCTGACCTTCAGCCGGACGAGCAGAACGCCCCTCATTATCGAGAAAATCCGGTTCTGTAATCACAAACGATTTGATCGAAATCTCAGCATTATTCGTCGTTGTATCCGAAACATCGAAATCTTTCGGGGGAACAGGAGGCTCACCTTTGCAGCCCACTGCGCCAAACGCCATCGTCGCTGTCAGAAGCGCAACCATCAGTTTCGCATTTGTCTTCATTGCTAGTCTCTCATTTGTTGTCGCTATTAAACCACCATATTTTCCTATGGCACCACACAGAGCCTCGCTTTTACACCGACTTGTCACATATTGTCAAAAAAAGTAATCCAAACGCTACAGCTCAGGCAGGGGGTAGTTCACAAATCTTCTGAAATATGAGCAAAGAATTTCGCACTTATAAGGCAGAGATTGTTGAGAGCCGGGGACAGTGCCCCGGCGAGGAATAAATGCCCAACCATATTATTTGCGGGACGTATGCCTCCGGCATAGGCCCGCACAGACCGCGCGTATCTCGCAATGGCGAGATAGCCGGTCAAAAAAAGCCAATGACAAAAAAAAGAGCTGAGACAATGCCTCAGCTCATAACACCAGGTCATTGATTTCCTATTTTTCAGCCGGATTGAGTACGCGCCCGACAAACAGCGGACTCTGTGTTCTCGTTTCATAAACCATAAAGAAAAATGGACGATTGATATCGACAACGACCGGATCATCAGACGCCGGAATCGCATTTTCAGCCATGATCACTGCCGTTGCAGCCGCAGCCTCGAGGCCTTTCTTATCCACAGCAATAAAAGATTTATGAAGAATGGCTGTAATCAGCAGCATATTGGGTTCTTGCGTCATGGCACTGAAATCAGCAGCATCCGTAAATGCCTGCTTCATACCAAGCGCCCGGAACGGTTCTACGAGATCAAGCCCGGTTTCAAACGTAAACGTCGGCAATGTCACATCGACTTTCTTGCGATCCAGATTTTTGAAAAGTCCATCCATCAGATCGCCGTTGAGGGATGATGCAAGTTTGTCGTAACCATCGCTGGACGGAAGAACGAACAGCATCGCAAAATGTCCGCCCCGAAGCGGCAAACTCACAGCCTGATAGTCCGCCGTTTCGGCATACGGATAATATTCAACCGTATTAATGAAGGATGCATCGACGTCCGTGCCCCCCTGCAAATGGAACCTGGTCTCCTCACTGTCTGTAAATTCGATATGGTTCCACGGCGCCTTGAAATAAATGGCATTCGTCAAAACCAGCTGCGTCTGGGGAGTTATCATGTTCTCAGGAATCAAATTCTTGATGCGTTCATGCGTATCCCTGCTCACGACATCATTGATGTATTTGGCTGCCCCGGCCGGATCGGCCGCAAAATTCATCTCCGTCACGCCGGCATCATAATTGACACTCAAAACATCAAGCCAGTCTGCCGCCCAAGTGTACTTCGGAGAAACATAAATATCGTTGTTAATGCCAACTTCAACGGAATCGGCGCTCTCAAACTCCGATTGCACCGCCTCCATCTGTCCGTCCAAAATCGCCGACCTGATCTTGTTCAATCCCTTGTGGGCATTGTCATCGAAATGTAGTGCCTTTTTCATCTCGTCAGCCGTCGTTCCGGCAGCCCCGGCCCATGTCATGCCAAGTGCAGACTGAATGCTGAATGTCGAAACCATGGCGTTTTTGTTTTTTATCTGATCCTCAGACTTCGAAAGAAGTTCAAAGTTCAGATCGTACTGACCTTTGACAAAGGCATTCAACGAAGATTCATTGATGTCCGACTCGACAAATTTTTTCGCAGATTTGACGAGATTGATCTTCAAGTCTTTATCGCCCTGTTCCTGACCGCCCTGCTCCTTGCCGGAATTATCATCGTCGTCATCGCAGCCAACGATTGGAGATGCGATAAGCCCAAGACAAAGTCCTAAAATAATAAATCGTTTCAACATAGAGTTACTCCGTTTCGCAAAGAATGCACTGTTTACGCAAACACATGCCGTCAAATTTTGTTTCATCATGAAACTGCCTACATCGCGCAAGAATAGTGAAACTATTTACAGCACGCAATAATACTGCATTAGATATCATAACAAATGGATTTTAACGAATTTTATTCAACCAGTATTTATTTTGGAAAGCACCATGTAGGCAGGTGTAAACCCCGCAACCACCCTTTGTTACAATTTATTTTTTGTATCATTTTTCCGTTTACATTTGACACAATCTATAAAAAAGACTATCCGAATAAAACTTGATTTTTCGAATTTAATTCGAATTTCCGTTATAAAAAAAAGCACAGTTTCGGTGCTTTTTAGCTCAATGCGCTCTTTGGGAGGATTTATGGACAGTCACAAGAAGTTATTCTTTCTCGCAGGCCTTTTTTCAATGATTTCAGTCGCGGGATGCGATGATTCCGATTCGAATAACCGCATGTGCGATGACACACTGCTTCCCAAGTGCATGGACAACTCGATTCAGCTGCGATGCAGCGAACATGGCATTGCCTATTATCAGATTTGCTCGCAGGGATGCGTCACCGACGACACGGGCAAAAGCATCTGTAAAGGTGAAAATTTTTGTACCACGCCATGCCAGGCTGGCGAATATTGCGATTACGATACCTGTGTCAAAGGCACGAGACCCGTTGATCCTGTAACCCCGACGGACAAGTGCACGAACTGTGCTGCCAATGAAGTCTGTGTCAACGGTGTCTGCCGTCTGCCGGGAACCTGCACGACGAAAGCCGACTGCAGCAACAATCAGGAATGTGTTTCCGGCATTTGCACCGATCCGCAGCCGCAACAGACCTGTGTCCAGACAGGCTGTGCAACCGGCTTTGTCTGCAACCAGAGCACCGGTCAGTGTGATCCCGACACTTCATCTGATTGCCGCACAGATGGCTGTGATGACGGTTATCAATGCAACCAGACGACGGGCCTGTGCGAAGAAGATTATCCCCCGCAGACGCACTGCAAAGATACCGGCTGCAAAACCGGTGAAGTCTGCGATATGGAAAGCGGCGTCTGCGTCAAAGAGCCCGAATGTTCCGACACCAAACCGTGCACGGAAGCAGGTTTTACCTGTGAATCAAACCACTGCGTTCCCTCGACCAAAAACTGTGTCTCCGACGGCTGCCCTGTCAAATACAACTGCAATACCGAAACAAAACTTTGTGAACCCGTCGAAGAAAACTGCATCAAAGACGGCTGTCCGTCGGACAGCAGTTATTTCTGCAACACCATCACGAAAGCCTGTGAACCCCTTCCTGACGACATCGAATGCGGCGCACTCACGATTACTGACACGACCAATACGTGCGAAAAGACCGGTTCAGGCAAAAAAGTCGTCCTTCGCGGCGACGTTCTTGGGCTTGAAAAAACATGGAAAGGCGGAAGTGTCGTCGTCGAAAACGGCAAAATCACCTACGTCGGCTGCACGCCGGATATGGCCGATGCCACGGTCATCACATGTCCTAATGCCGTCATTTCACCGAGTTTTATCAACGGCCACGAGCATCTGACATACTCGAATGGCGTCCCGGGCACCTGGGGCGACGAACGATTTGATCACCGTTATGACTGGAGAAAAGGCGCCAACGGTCACAAAAAAGTGCCAGGCGGACAAACCGGTGACAACGAAGTCGTCGAACTTCGCGCCATCATGGGCGGCACAACCTCCATCTTCGGCTCCGGTTCCGTTTCCGGCCTCACAAGAAATCTCGACACACAGGCCATCAATGGCATCAAATCCACCTATCAGACTTTCCCGCTCGGCGACTCTTCAAAGAACTACTCGACGGTTTCAAGCTGCGCCGATTACGAATATCACAAATCCGTTCTCAACTTTAAAGATGACTGTCCTTACGGACCGCATATTGCAGAAGGCATCAACCAGGGCGCTCTCAACGAACTTCGCTGTCTGAACGGCGAGGGCATCGACGGTCAGGGAACCGGCGCAAAGAATATTTTCACATCTCATCTGGCCATCATTCACGGCGTCGCCGCAACGCCTGAAATCATCACAACCATGGCCGCAAACAACACAAAACTCATCTGGTCGCCGCGTACCAATATCTCTCTTTACGGCGATACGGCTCAGGCTCCCATGTTTGATACACTCGGCGTGACCATCGGCCTCGGTACCGACTGGATTTATTCCGGTTCCGCAAACATGCTCCGCGAATTTGCCTGCATCGACGACCTCAATACTAACTATTACGGCAAATATTTCTCCGATTACAAACTCTGGAAAATGCCGACCTACAACAACGCCGTCGCATTCGGCGTCGAAGGCTCCATCGGACAGCTCAAAGCCGGCCTGCTCGCCGATATCGCCATCTTCAAGGCTTATCCCAATGTCCGCGAATCCTATCGCGCCGTCATTGAAGCCGAAAATAAAGACGTCACACTCGTCATGATCGGCGGAAACATGATGTACGGCGATGCCAATATCATGACAACCGGTGATGAAGCCGACGTCTGCGGCGTCGCCAAAAAAGTCAACGTCAACGGAAATGGCGGAAGTTATTCATATTCCTCCATCAAATCTGCTGCCAAATACGACCTCTTCTTCTGCGACACGCCAAAAAATGAGCCGACCTGCACCCCCATGCGAACGCGTGACAAGGATACAACCGATCAACAGACAACCATGTACACCGGCGACTTCTCGGCAGCCAATGACGCCGACGGCGACGGCATTGCCGATGATGTCGATAACTGCCCCACCATTTTCAACCCGATTCGTCCTCAGTACACCGACCGAAAACAGGCTGACTTCGACGGCGACGGTCTGGGCGACGTCTGCGACCCATATCCAACCTGCGCCGACAACAACGCCTCCTGCCCCAAATTCAATGCCGATGACCGTGACAACGACGGCATAACCAATCTCAAGGACAACTGCCCGGACATCGCCAATCCAGAACAGGAAGATACCGACAAGGACGGCATCGGCGACGCCTGCGACAAATGCGACGATCGCTACGATACGGACGGCGACGGCCTGCCCGACAACTGCGACGAATGCCCGGAGGATAGTAACAACGAAGACGGAAAAGGATGCTCGCTCAAGTTCACGTCGGTTTACGACATTCGTTCCAGCTTCGTCGATGAAACTTTCGCCGAAGGTCTCGTCAAAACAAAAGGTATCGTGACCGCCATCGCTCAAAAATATGATGGTTCGGCAAAAACCGGTTTCTTCATTCAGGACCCCGAAAAAGATGCAGGTCTCTTCGTCTATGGCTATGAAGCTGCGGCAACCGTAAAACCCGGCGATCTCGTCGAAGTCTATGGAAATCTCATTTCCTATTACAGCCTCGTCGAAATCAAAAGCCCGACCGTCACTGTCGTAAGCTCCGATCACGAAGTCAAGCCAATCACCCTGACGGCTGCACAGACAACCGAAAACACGAGCGACGTCAATTCCAGCAACAAATACGACAGCATGCTCGTCCACGTTTCCGGTCTCACGGTCACGGACTACAACAAGCCCGAAGGCAACAACAACGCGGGCTCGAAATCCTACGTCTGCAGCGATGCAAACGGTGATACCGCCTATCTCGACGATTACATCATGGGAACATCCGCCATCGAAGCCGCCGTCGAAATCGGAGCCACATACGATGTCACCGGTATCCTCGTCTATGACTTCGGCCGTTCAAAAATCGCACCCCTGAACGCTGACGCCCTCGTCGCCGGTCTCGGTGTTCGCACTCTGACCGCACCAAAAGACGCCGCCTGGGGTTCCGAGGTCGAAGTGACCCTCACCATGACCATGGCCGTTGAAGAAGCAACCGATGTCGCAATTACATGCGATGCCGGCGAATGCCCCGAAAAAGTTACCGTCGCAAAAGACAGCAACACCGCTTCATTCAACGTCAAAATGCCCGAAAGCGGCGACATGAAAATCACCGCCACTTATGACGACAAAAACATTTCGACGACAATCTCAGGCACCAGCAACGCCCCCGCTGCCATCGCCTCTTATGACCCGGAAGCGATTTCCATCCAGGCCGGCGGTTCCAAAACCGTCACCATCACATTCGACAAGACCGTCAAAACGGCAACGACCCTCTCGCTCTCTCCATGCACCGAAAAGATCACCGTTCCCGCCACCGTCGATGTCCCGGCCGGTTCTGAATCCGTCCAGTTTGTCGTCTCCGCTTCAACCGAACTCGCTCCGGATACCTACACCATCACCGCAACCCTCGGCGACAATGAACCGCTCGATATCCCCGTCTCGATCATCGTCATTTCCGAATATCTCGAGACTTTCGACTCCCTGGTTTCTTTCGCAAAAACAGGTTACAACAATCCTCAAACCATCAAACGCGATGACGACATCGTCGTGAAAAACACCTCCGCCATTTTCAAAAAATCCACCAATACTACAGGCTCGATCTTCTTTGGCTCGGACGATAACGTCATCCTCGTTATGAACGGAAAATGCGATGCAAACAATCAGGTGGTCGTGAGCAATCTACCAAACGGCATTGCCACCGTCAGCTTCGACGCCCGCGTCTGGGCCAAAGACTCAAAGGCCTATATCGACATCCTCGCCGATAATGAAGTTGTCAAAACAGGTGAAGTCATTACCGAACAGGCCGAAGCTAAAGAATACACGTTTACGATTGATGCACCCACGGCCAAATCCTTCACCGTTCGCATGAGCAATAACAAAGAACATTGCAAATCAGACAACAAACCGCGTCTCGGCCTGGACAACCTCAAATGGACGGCCGGTAAAAAATAAGGGGCGCGCCTATCGCGCGGCTTTGCCGCGCAATACGGCTCGCAATGGCGCCGGGCTATTGGCTGTGAGCCAATACGCCCGGCGTTTTTTTTGTGCTTTGTTCACCTCCGCCGCCCAATACTTGCTTGCCTTTTTTTGGCCTAACGCTTATTTATGAGCGAATTTTGACGAGTTGAGGGCGTTTTTTTCAAGTGGGTGTTCATGGCTGCGCACATCATTGCAAATCGATATGAGCTGGAAGACGAGCTGGGCCGAGGCGGCATGGCTATTGTCTATCGTGCGCGCGACATTCGACTCAACCGGCGCATTGCCGTCAAAATCCTTCATCCATTCCTCGCCACACAGGCTGAAAGTGCAAAACGTTTTTACCGTGAAGCCGAGGCAATCGCCAAACTCCATCACAGGAATATCGTCGAAGTCTTCGACACCGGCCAGGATGATGAATCCGGTTCGCAATACCTCGTCATGGAACTCGTCGAAGGTCCGACCCTTAAAGACTTCATTCGACAGCATCCAACCGTCATTCCAGAAGTCGCCCTGTCCATGGGCTGCTGCATCTGCGACGCCATCGAACATGCCCATAAATCCGGCATTATCCATCGCGATATCAAACCCGAAAACATCATGTTTTCTGCCGACGGCACGATCAAACTCATGGACTTCGGCATCGCAAGAGTCCTCGATGACGATCGAATGACAGCATCCGGAAATCTCATCGGTTCTCCGGCACACATGGCCCCGGAAATCATTGAAGGCCAAAAATATACCTTTTCCTGCGATATTTTCTCGTTTGGAACCGTTCTTTTCTTTGCCCTGACCAATGAACTGCCATTCAAAGGCGCAACGCCTATGGCCGTTTTTAAGGCCATTCTCGACAATCAATATCCCCCGCCCAGCCGCCTCAATCTGACCATCGCAAGATGCATCGACCGCATCGTCGAAAAATGCCTCAAAACATCCCCGGAGGAACGGTATCAGAGCGTTTCTGAACTCAAAACCGATCTTCTGGCTCTCCTTTCCCGCATTCATTTCGATCAATACGACGATATCCTTCACACCTATTTCCAGGATCCGGACGAGTTCAACAAAGAACGCCTTCCCGAAGTCCGAAAACGTCTCAATTCCTGCGCCTTGCAGGCCGTCAAACGAAACGAAATTCCGAGCGCACTCGAAACCCTCAACACGCTACTGTCCTACGATCCAAACGATCCTCAGGCCAATGCCCTGCTTCAAAAAGTCCGAAACGGCGACCTCATCAAACGCCGAATCATCATTTCCGGCATTGCAGCCGCTGTTCTCATCATTGCAGCCGTTCTCTATTTCTGCGTTTTTTCCGCAGCCCCCGAAAATCCGTCGCCGATTTCTTCTGACGAAAACAACAACCTTCATCCACAATCCAATCCCTCGGCCCAAAACGCAACATCATTACCGCCAACGCCGTCCATTCCCTCACAGGCCGATGAAATCCCCCAGGCCAGCCTCGTCGATCCCAACGACGACGACGGCGATGAAGTCGATCCCGATCTCCTAGAACAGCCTCAGGATGAACAGCCGGATGTCAAAAAAGACAGCGAATCAAAACCAAGTGATCCAGCTCACAGCGACAATAACAACCGTCCCAAAACACCTAAAAAAGTTCGCGTTCCACAGCCCACACACCAGGATCCGCAAGTTCAGCCTCGGGATCCGCAAAATCCCTCACAGGATGCAAACTTCGACAAACTCAAGGGCATGGAAAATATTACCGATCCGAACGAACTCTCCAAAGAGCTCCAGAAACGCTTCGATCCCATCCCTGAAATATCGGTCATTCAGCCCGTTTTTCCGCCCGACGGCTACGCCTTTATTGCCGGCAAACGATACAACGCCAATGCAAACGGCGACATCTCCATTCCGCTCGATCCCGGCACGTATTCCATGACGATTACCTGCAAAACGCGATGCAAACCGCAAAAGAAAACGCTCGTCGTTCAACCCGGAATCAAAAATCCCGTCGAAGACGTCATTACCCTCGAATGGGAAGACGCCATGCTGACCATCAACTCCGATGACAGCTCACTCTATTTCGTCGCCGTGCGTCAGGATGAAAAAGGACGCCAGCAGATCGAGTACATGATGCCCAACAAACCAGGAAAATTCACGGGATTTAACCCTCTGGGCACCAAACCAATTCGCCTCGAAGTGTTTGCCATTTCCAAATCCAAACAACTCAAAGGCATGTCCCGCGACATTCTTGAAAAAGAAAAGACCGCCTCTACCCGCATTGAACTCTATCCCGGTGACACGAGAACCATTTCGTTCTAGTGCTAAAATCCAAACGTGAGTTCAAGAACCATCTCCGGCCAGTCGCGCTCTACCCCGAACACTTTTTCAAAGTCATCGACAAGGGCAAATCGACACATGACACCAAAACGAACGGTTTTAAGCGTCTCATTTTGAAGGAAAAACGGCTGAACTCCAATACCGGCACCAGCCGTAACGAGAAACATCCCGGCACGCTCTCGCTGGATATAGCTTCTAGCCGCAAGTTCGCCCCGAAGTGAAACGATCCGGCTTTCGGGATGAAAATCGATGGCTGCAACCACCCCAATGGCCCCCAAATGCTGCATTTCATGCCGGGTGTTATGATACCGATAGGAAACCGGACCGTCCGTCAAATAGAACCAGTCGCCTTCAATTGCCCCATGAATGGTCATAAAGAAACAAGGCGTCCAACCGAGACCGACTTTCAAAGAGAGTTCGTGTGAAGTGCGAGTGTGGGATGATTCGTCCTGAAAATGCTGGAAACGAGACTCCACTGAAGCCTCAAGTGATGCAGGATGAAGGGGTTCAACGGCCAGAGCATTATTCGGCAAAAGCCCGCACCATGCAAAGCCCAGGACACATAACAGCATGAACCGGTTCAAAGGCATGACTCATAAACCCGAAAAAAAAACCACCGTCAAAAGGGCGGTGGTCAGGAAAGAAAACGGCTTAAACTTTACAGAGCGATAACCAAAATAATGGCGATAATGACGAGCAAAATCAGGACGCACCCGAGAATAACCATCATTTTGGGCATTTTTTTGACGGAATTTTTGGTTGCCGTCACGGCAGGCATCACTTTCTGTGACACGACCTTGTTTGCCATTTCAGCGGAACCTTTTTCACAGTCATCAATGATTTGCTGAAGTTCTGCGGCGACAGCCTGACCATCGGCATAACGTGCATTGGGGTCTTTATTCATGCACTTTTCAATGCATTCAAAGAGTTTTTTGGGGACGTCATAACCGTTTCTTGGCACGCAGGCGGGAGCGGGTTCAAAGCACTGAGCTCTCATAACTTCCATCGGGGACTCGTTGTTGAACGGGAGCTTACCAGAAACGGCTTCAAAGAGCATGATACCAAGGGCATAGATGTCACAGGCGGCCGTGATATTGTCAAGACCCATGGCCTGTTCCGGACTCATGTAGTGAGGCGTACCGAAAGCGACACCGGCCATCGTCAATTTTTTGGATGCATTCTGAAGGCGTGCAAAACCGAAATCGAGGACTTTTGCATGAGACTGACCGTCATCATTGACGATAATAAAGACGTTTTCAGGCTTGAGATCGCGGTGGAAAATGCCGTGTTTATGGGCTTCACCGAGGGCGGCCGCAATTTCGTGATAAAATTTGAGCATGGTCAGGAGATCGGGAACATCTTTTCGCAAAACATCAAAGAGCGACTTGCCTTTGAGAAGCTCCATGGCCATAAAAATGGTGTTGTGGTCAGGATCGGGAGCACAGCCGTACATTTTAACGATATTCGGATGTTCCAATGCGGAAACGACTTCGGCTTCACGGAAGAAACGATCTTTGAGCGTTTCGTCTTCCATGTACTCGCTTTTGAGCATCTTTAAGGCGACGATTTTGCCCGTATATTTTGCTTTTGCGCGATAAATCTTGCCCATTCCACCTTCGCCAATCAGCGCAAGGGGAACGTACTGACCACCGACAATATCGCCGAGTAATTCATCATCACCGGATTTTTTAAGTTCGACTTCCTCTACAAAATGCTTATGACACGAGGGACATTCCTGACAAAGTTCTCCCTCTGCATGACAAATAGGACAAATAGCCATATCGAATTCCTGTATATTAAAACATGAAAAACGCCAGACCACTCTGAACGTGGCAGAATATTTTACGCGTTTTCATGCCATTTGACAAACAATTACCGCAGTTCGGGGCGCACATAAATAACAAAAGCCGCGACGTATGCCCTTTGGGCATAGACGCGGCCAGGCGACGTATGCCCAAAGGGCATAGGCGCCTTCCCTTCTCCACGCTACCAGTCGATCGGCTGATAAAACCAGTATCGGAACATGTTGATATCACGATCGGCCGTCAGACACGTCTGCTTGACTTTGAGAACCGTATCATTGACGTAGTACGACGGGATGACAAACGGCCAGTTTCGCCATCTAAATCGCCTGTCATACCCCTCACAGCGCGAAATCCCAACATCCTGCCCATTGGCATTCATCAGCAGTTCGTAGTCGCCGCGCGCATAATCCATCATTCTTATGACGCAAAGATGCGTGTCGGGAATGACCCCCGGAATCTCAAATTCCGAGTAGCCGCCTTCGTGCGCGACCCCCGTGTCCTCGATCATCGCGCCGTCCGGGAACAGCAGCCTCTGCCGGTTCTTCCAGATATCCACCGAGTCACTTATCCTGAACTTATACCGCCTCTCGGATGCTTCTTCCGTGATGTTCAACTCGCCCATGAGCAGCCACTCGAGGTCATCGATTTTGAAAACCAGCGGCATTTCCGCCGACCAGACCTTCACGAAATCCCACGCCCCTGAAATCGGGTAGCTTCGCGGGAGCGGCTTGGCCTGCCCCGGAATGTAAATGCGCTTGTCATTGCCGAGAAGACGCACAACATGGGCATACGAAATCGACAGCTTTTCGAGCTGAACCAGAGCCATCTGGAGCTTTTGCTGGGCCGTACGTCCCGGCTCCTCGACGAGAAACTGATACGCTTTGCAGTTCTCGACATGATGTTTCCATTCGGGACGCGAACGCGTGTTCTCATCAATGCTCTGATTGACGCTGTCCAGAACGAATGTATCGAGCATCTGGAAAAAGCGCAGAATGCCATCGTAGGCCGACTCCTTGAGAACATTCGAATCGAGAAGCTCCTCCATAATGGCAAAATTCTGGCCCAATAAAGCGAGTTCCGGCATTTTGGGATGACCGCCAAGACGGTCAAATGCATTTTTTCGGTCGCGAAGAAGGCGCTTGAGCGTGAGGCGTTCCTCCATGCCCATCGATTTGGAACAGGGCATGTGCCGGCGATAGCGCATATCGATTTCATTGGGGCCCGGCATCTTGGGATCGACGGCATCGGTAATGGCCGTGCAGTCCGCAGTCACGGCAACGCGGCACAGCTCGAGCTGATTGTCGTCCGCCGGCCGGTCGCTCACAATAAAGCGATACGTCTCGCGAAAATACTTGTTTTCAATGCGGCCGTCCCCGAGGCGAACGCGGTCGGATGCCATTTCCTGATAAACAACCTTGAGATAAATCGTGGCCGGAAGCTGAAACTTGGTCAGATCAAATTCGACCGAATCCGGCGAAGGAACCAGGACTTCGCGTCCCTGAATATCGAGTCCGATGCCCGGTGTCACGTCGACTTTGAGACACGGATTGGCCTGTTCACGAACCAAAAGCGTCGTCTCCCCGTCCTGAATGCCCATGCCATGCATGTTCTGAATGTGATGCCGCCTTTTTATGACGTGGTAGGCATGGCGTGCATTCCAGTCGTCTTCCGTGAGAAAATACTTGAAGAAATAGACGCGCTTGAACCCGGGGGCTTCTTCTTTTTCGACGATCGGTCCCTGGGGTCTGTCGAATTTGTTTTTGTCCATGAACGCCTCCCGACTAGAGCTGGAACAGAGGCGCAGGCTTTGGCGTGTCATTCGGAACGACGCGGGCAACGAGCCGTCCGTCTTTTGCCATGGTCTCCTCGCACAAATTGAGAAGCCCCATCAAATCTTCCTTAAAAACGTCGGCAACCGTCGACATTTCAGCCGTATAAACGCCATTTTTCCCCGTCATTGACTCAAATGATGCCTCGACGGCGCCGCGCCTGCAAATCCCCGAAAATCCATACGCACAAACCGTAAACGCCCCGCCGTCGTCCTCGTCGTCAAACGAGACGCCTCGCGTCTTTGCACCGTCTTTTTCACAGACAACCGCCGTACAAAACGGCTTTTTATATTCTTTTTTCAGGAGTTTCATGAGGCTCTGGAAGACTTCATACGCATCGTATTCGCGTCGTTCCCTGTTGGCTGCCAGCCCCAAAAGCGAACTCTGCGAAGCGGCCAAAAAGCCTTCAAGTCGTCCTGCATCATAAATGATGACGCTGTATTTCTGCGCGTACGCGCCTTCTAAAACGCTAATCGTGTACTGTACGGCGTATTCCATTTTTTATAACTCTCCTCAAAGCAGAAAAAACGACGCCAAATCATGCCTTTGACTTGTGATACTGGCAAGCCTTTTTTCGTTTTTTGGCCGCGCTATTCGCCCGGGGCGAATACGCACGGCCTGCGGCGCTATTGGCCCTGACGGGCAAATACGCGCCGCAAATAAAAAAAGCCGCGCCAAAGCGCGGCATTCACCTCCACATCACGGCTCTCAATTCGTTTCTATTCAGCCAGGGCTAATTCACATATCTACTGAAATATGATCAGAATATTTCGCAAATATAAGGCAAAAATTGCAGAGAGCCGGGGGGGCCGAGAAGGCAGGCGTCCGGTGGACGGCTGGCATCGCAGAGCCCAGTGAGCAAATGAAATGAACGAGCTGGAGAGCCGACAGGCTCGGGAAACGAAGTGCATTTCATATTGCGAACTGAGGAATCGGGGCAGAGCCCCGACTAAGATGTAACCTCAATTCGACGTCGTCCAACTGATACTGTTGACAGCCAGTCGGTTCGCATCATTACTCGCTGCGGATCCGTTCGTCGAAACCGTGAATGACGTCACGCTGTCATCGTCAAACGGCACCGTGCTCAGCTCAGTCTCATTGGCAACAAACTCAATCTTTTTCGTCGTGCCGCCCGCCTGAATATTGATGGCACATCCCATCGTGCCGCACTTGGGCGAGTACGCTCTCCAGTCGATGGTCACACTGCCGAGTCCTGAAATACCGGTCACCTCAATTTTTGCATTTTTCTTGGTGTTTCCGGTCAAAACCAAAGAATCAGAGTATCCGCTCATCTCGAAGTTTCCGACAGCCGTCATCACGATCGAACTGCTGAAATTGACTTTGTACACGGAGTCGTAAGAAGTATAATTGTTGGAACCGGCCGTAACATTTGATTTCGTCGCATCCTTGAAATTGACGGTATAGGTATTGAGGTCTCCAGAAGATTCACTCTGAACATTGACGGTGAGTTTCTGAGCCGCCGTGTCACCGACTTTGGCTTCAATGACAGCGGAAGAGCCGGCCACAGCCGTCGAAGCAACATCAACGTCAAACGAGGTCGAAACGCTGTTTGCCGGCACCGTGACAGAAGCCGGGAACGTAATGAAAGCCGCATCGGAACTGAGTTTGACGGTCTCTTCTTGCGTCGAGATCTTGCTCAGCGTAACCGTGACAGATTTTTTGTCACCGGGTTTCATGTTCAGGACAGAAGGTGTGAGGCTGGAAACCGAAACCGGAGCCCCGGGATCCGTGCCGCCGCTGCTCAAAACGATGTCACCCGTACTCCTCGGTGCCACTTTTGACTGACTGAAATCATAAACGAGAACGCCTGTGACATCGTACGTCTTGCCCGCAGTCATGGCCGTAGTCATGGCCGTCGTTCCCATAATGAAATCATCGACATAAGCCGGTTTTCCGACGGAATCCGTGCATGACCAGACGGCTTTATCCGAAATGGAACCAGCCTTGAGCCCGCTGACCTTGACCAGAACACTGTCGTAAGGATTTTTTGTGTTCGTTGACTGTTCAGCCGTGAGCGGAATGGGGGCAGGAACCGCAGCGGTACCGATTTTTGTGACCGTCGGCGAAACAAATTCCAGCATATCATAATAATTATCGGTTTTTGCCTGAATGCGGATCTTGTCGCCGACAGCCACGTTTTTCACTGCTGTGGCATCATAGACGTAGGCGCCTGCGGGATCGACATCATCCTGAATAAAGAACCCAACCAACGTTGTCGGACTCGTCGGTTTGACGGCAATTGCCGTGACAATGCCTTCGGTAAGAACCGTCGATCCCGTTGCGAGTGTTCCCGAGACGAACTGTGAACGAATATCTTTGAGTTCCATTGTCGTGAGCGGACAGCCGTTGAGTTCACTCAAACCGGCTTCATTCGGGCACTTGTCGCAGACATCGCCAATACCGTCTTTATCGGTGTCCTTTTGATCGGCATTTGCCGCATCGGGGCAGTTGTCCACATCGTTATCGTATCCGTCGCCGTCCTTGTCCCTTGGGTTGATAGCTGCGCATGCCTCATCGTTGGACTTGCAAGTCGGATAGGGATCGCAGACATCACCTAATCCGTCGCCGTCGTAATCGGCTTGTTTGCGATCAGTATCCTGAGGACGAATCGGGTTGAAAATGTACGGGCAGTTGTCGTCGGCATCCGGAATGCCGTCGCCGTCGGCATCATTTGTGTCGGAAAAATCGCCGTCGTAAAGCGTCGTATTCTGATTTGTCGTATCTTCGACGCGGGTTCGCTGAGGCGTGCATGACGGTTCATTTTTCGGCGTGACGCCGCTGCAAAAATAGAGGTCATAGGCTGCTTTTTTCTGGACAGAGGCGAAAGTCACGCCGGAGGCGACGGCGCCATTGGCCGTCATATCGATCTTTTTCGCGACACCGCAAACATCGACGGCATCGCCTTTATCCATGAGATTGGCATCGCCATAAGCAAGTTTTCCGTTGATCATGACGAGCAAAACGTCTTCGGAAGAGGCATCGATGACGGCGCGATAGAGCTGTTTCGTCTTTGTCGTCTTAAAGACAGCGATATCCGCGAGATAGCCTTCTTTGAGCTGACCGAGAGTTTTTTCGAGTCCAAAAGCGAGTGCGTTATTAAAAGTCGGCATCTTCCAGAGCTGATAGTCGGAGAAGTAGCTGCTGAAATAGTTTCGATTAAGATTATCGATACAGGCCATTTCACGGAGCATATTGGCGGAACCGGAATAGATCCAGTCGGTCCCCAGGCCGATGGTGACGCCCATGCGATCGAACATCGTCACGCGAGCGGTATCCCCATAAAGGGAGATATTGGTACGAGGCGACCAGATGAGTTTGGTGCCATTTTCTGCCATTTGAGCGATATAATCGGGGGTCGCGGCAATGCCGTGAATGACGGCCATTTTGCTTTTGAAAAGGTCTTTAATACCTGTCGATGCACTGCTCAGGCAACGAATTTCATTCAGAGCTTCCTGATTAATGCCCTCGGCGATGTGTGGGCCGTAAGGACATGAATCATTGAACTTTTTGGCTTTTGACGAAAGACTGTAGCTGGAGCATCCACTCGTTGCCAGTGCCCCCTTGCTATCGGAAAGCGGAAATGTGTCGTAAACGGAGGTAATGCTGTTGATCGAGTCATTGTCGAGATTTCGAACGAGACCGGCAAAATCGGGGCCATTATTACCGACGGAACCAAAAATCGAAGTTGTACCAGCCATAAGAGCACGAACTTCTGTCACCATATTGTCGCTGGTCCCCGGTCCGGGAACTTTTTTGTGACCATTTGCACCTGTGCGCCAGTCGTGGCGGTGATCGAAGCGTTCATTGCCCCAGGAGCCCGGTTTTGAGTTTGAATACGTGATGTGATCGTGACCGTTGATGAAGCTTGGGCTGATGACGGAGTCCGGGCAGGTAATGACCGTAGCCTTTGAGATGTCAACGGTGTTGTTTTGGGCGCATCCGACGTACTGAATTTTGCCGCCGGAGACGACAACCATGCCGCCTTTATAGGTTTTATCAAGGGCCAGGACGTCACCTTTGAGCACGATTGTAGAACCTGTGCCTGTTTTTTCGCAGGTGTTCGTCCCGGAAATGGAAAGTGTTTCACACTGAATGACATTGGGATCGGACAGCACGCAAGTCCCGCTGTTGCAGACGTAACCGTTATTGCAGTCAGTATCGGCCTTGCAATCCGGCTCTTTGACGCATTTTCCGGTGGTTTCATTGCAGATAAAGCCGTCATTGCAGCCGGTCTCGACACAGGATTGAGCCGACGGCGTTTTGGAAACGCAACGTCCGGTTGTTTCATCGCAGACTTCATCGTCGTCACAACCCGTTTCAATGCAGGAAAGTTCTTCGGGTTCGCAAATGCCGGTCATTTCATTGCAAACCTGACCGACGCCGCAACCGAGTTCACGACATGTCTTGTCTTCGGGCGGCACCTGCTCACATTTCCCCGTCATTTCATTGCACAAATAGCCGTAATCACAGCCATCTTCGACACAATTTTCCGTACCCGGAACGCACTTTTTCGTCGAGAGATCGCATTCATAACCGCTCACACATCCCTGAACCGTGCAGTCTTCGTTATCCGGAGTGCAGCCGCCGGATACAGGATTGCAGGAATAGCCTGCGGGACAAATGACGGCATCACATTTATTCGGAGTTACCTCACACAATCCATTCAGGACGTTGCAAGTGCCGGAAGTACAACCATTGACGCGGCAATCCGACGTTTTGGGAGGCTCACAAAGCCCCGCGTTGCAGACATAACCATTACTGCAGTCGAGGGCAGAGAGGCAGGTCCCGGGGAGGCGGCAAAGGCCATTGATACAGACTTCATTGGCGGCACACAGTGTGCGCGTCACGAGACCGTTCTCACAACTTACACGATTTCCGTTTTCACAATAAGGATAGGAGATACCGGTTATGCATGATTCCTGCACCGTTCCATTACAAACACCAGCCAATATGTTGCAGTCACCGAGACATTGCTGCGCCGTGACACGCCCGTTCAGACAGACCGCACTCTGTGTGGCATTGAGACAGAAAGGCGAAAACGTCAAGGCATCACATTCGGCTCCCCCATTTCCATTGGATGAACTCTCTTCACACCCAGACGCAACGACAGCAAAGGCAATTGCAGCCAACAGCCAACGATTCTTCATCATGACCTACTCCACAAAAGAGGTGAAACCCGCAAATTGTTTTATTTACGGGGTGTGCTTCTTAATTGTTTTAAGAGCCAAGGTCAATCAAAGAAGAATTTCTTTATAAAATCAATTAGTTACATGTAGGCACACCTACCACTTTCACATTATTTGGATAAGAAAGATATTCATCGTGATATTATGAAAAAAGATAGTCTGAACATGACCCGTGGGGCCCCGGCGGGGAATAATTGATAGGCACACCAAAATGACTTAAACTACCTATAAAAAATGAGGATTCCAAAGGGCTCAGCCCTTTGACGGGGTTCGGGGCAAAGCTCCGGGTGTGTAGTAACGAAAACAGTCTGAGCATGAGCAGACGTTATAGACATTTGAAACAGAGGATAAATTAGAATGAAAAAAGTTGTGTATTTACATGGTTTTTCGAGTGCCGGAAGTACGGGAACGGCCGTCAATCTTCGCAATTATCTGTATGCCGATCATGGCGTAACGGTTATTTCACCGGACATTCCGGTCATGCCGAAGGAAGCCGTCGAATTTTTGCATAATCTGATGAAAAAAGAGGCGCCAAATCTCATCATTGGGACGTCAATGGGAGCCATGTATGCGGAACTGATGAAAGGTTATGTCCGAATTTGTGTCAATCCGTCGTTTCAGATGGCCAAACTGCTGACCTTTAATCATCTCGGCAAAAATGTGGCATTTCAAAACAAACGGGAAGACGGAGAAGTTTCATTTAAAGTCGACAAGCAGATGGTTTCAGAATTTAAGGAAATCGAAACGACGTTATCACTCAAGGGAATTACGCCGGAAGAGAAAGAGCGCGTTTGGGGAATTTTTGGCAAGGATGATCCTGTCGTCAACTGTCAGAAAGAGTTTCAAAAGGCATACGGCAAAGCACATTTCCGCCTGGTTGAGGGCGAGCACAGTCTGACGCAGACGATGTTAAAACGCGATGTTTTGCCTCTCATTCTGCAGCTTTTGAACGACTAGATGTGCTCCCCTGGCACTCATCCATTTCTGCCTTAAAAATGCGCCGTTTTTAGCCAGTCTCTGCCTGTCATGTAGATTTGTGAATTGTCACGACAGTAACTCACGGTCAAAAGTTTTTTGCTAAAGTCATTGATTTATGCGGAGATGAGCATCTTTATTTTGCCGATCACGGTGATTTGCCGAGCATTGTTCCAAAAAAATTTTTTAAGGAACATAAAAAATGGAATTAAAAATCAGCGCAGGTGTTTGAAATGTGATCGTCACGCGAGCATACGATGCAGCCGTCCAGGGGACGTTGCCCAATATGCACGTCACACGACGATGCGGCCGTCCAGGGGACGGTCTTTTGCACGAGGAGATTTTTTATGGAAATGAAATTTTATCGTTGTTCAGTTTGCGGTCAGATCATTGCCATTGTGAAAGGTACAGGCGTTCCTGTCGTTTGCTGCGGCAAAGCCATGGAAGAACTGGTTCCCGGAACGAGTGACGGAGCGATCGAAAAGCATGTTCCCGTGTATCAAGTCAATGCTAACAAAGTGATTGTCAAAGTCGGCAGTGTCGATCATCCGATGATCGATGCCCATTATATTGAGTGGGTTTCGTTAAAAACCAAACTTGGCAACCAGAGAAAAGCATTAAAACCAGGAGACAAACCGGAAGTCTGTTTTACGATATGCGACAATGACGAAGTCGAAGCGGTTTATGCCTATTGTAACCTTCATGGATTGTGGAAGGCATAAGTCGGCCTAAGCTGTTGTTAAGTAATTAAAAGGCATCGCCTAATGGCGATGCCTTTTTTAATGAACCACGAAACCTGTCAATCGTCTGTTTTTCTTTGTGAGAAGGGATAGGTTTCAAGACATTCACAGTCATCCACACCGTTTTTGTAACACCCAACCGTTCTGCAGTTTGGGAATTTGCTAAAGACAGATGAGTGCACGCCGTCAATGGTCAAAGGAGCGTCGATCCAATAACCGCCATCACAGACGCTCATCCAGTTTTCGGGAGCATCAGGCCAGTTTGTATAAACAGTCAAGCCTTCACGTTCGCATTCTTCCGTAATGCATCCCTGAAGAGAGAAAGCCGCGATGAACAGGCCGAAAACAGCGATAATTCTTGCAAAATTCGTTTTCATAATGTCCTCTCTCCAAATTAAAACCTGTTGTAAATGAACGTAATAGCCGGCGAAACACTGCGATGGCTTGCGAGGAACCCTTCTTCAGCGATGGTCACACCGATGGCAGCATTGTCCGTAATGGCAAAGTTAAATCCGACTTCAAGTTTTATCGCAAACTGTGCCTCATAATTTACATCATTGATGGCTTTGCCCAAGAAAACGATCGGTCCCCCGCCCACGGTCAGAAGAAATCTGTCCGTAATGGGCAATAGTCCACGAACCACGATCCCAATGCCGCCGATATATCCATCCCACTCTCCTTTTTTGTGGGCTTTGTAATCGAAACAAAAAGACTCCATATTCATCGAGCCGGTTCCGGGACAATGGCTTTCCAGCGAGTCTTTTGTCGCAAAAGCAGCTCTGCCCATGAGTTCAAAATAGACGCCGACTTTATCCCAGCGGTAACCGAGATCAATATTCCCCTGGAAACCTGCATCTTCCGAGAGAAAAGGCTGGAACCCAGATGAAACAGTTTCATAAAAAGCATAGGTTCCGCCGAGGCTGACGAACATTGAAAAACCCGATTTGACTTTATCGGCAGATCCGTCCGAAACAGCCGGTTCATCCGCAATGACGTCATATTCGGCTATCGAGTTATCCGATTGTGCCAAACCATTATCCATATTTGACGAATCGACATTTGCCTCCGAAACCACATTCTCCTGAACAACATCATCAATCTCGTTATCCACATTGGATGAGTCGGCAGACGAGGCATCAGCCTCTACATTTGAAACATTCTGTTCAACGACAGAAGCGTTTTCGACGTTATCCGACAAAGAATTACCCTGAGCCAGAACCATGGCAGGCGAAAGCATCATGCTGGCAGCAAATGGGAGTAAAAAGCTCAGTTTCATGGCGTAATTCCTTTATGAAAAGGGAGAAAAGCATCCCGGATTAATTAATCCGGGATGAAAGGATGCAATAGCAAAGTGTAAACCAAATTCGACGCAGCAGAAGATTAAGGAATGTCTGATTTTTTTGGGGGCTTTACCCTTTCCTCAGTTCGTAAAATGAAATGAATTTCGCCGAGCCTGTCGGCTCCCCACCTCAAACTCAGGCGTTGAGAATAAAGGCGATGTAGCCTTTTTTGGCCTCATACAAATCGGCTTTGCTGATGATTTCCCAGGGCGCATGCATATTTAAAACGGCGACGCCGCTGTCAATGACGAGCATATTGTAATTGCCGAGGATATAGGCGATGGTTCCACCGCCGCCCGCATCGACTTTACCGAGTTCAGCCGTCTGATAAAATACGTGATTATCGTCCATGATTTTTCTAATTTCTGCGACGTATTCGGCACCCGCATCATTGGAATTATATTTTCCACCCGAACCTGTGTATTTATTAAAGACAACGCCATGGGCGAAGAAGGCGGCATTTTTCTTTTCCATCACACTGGGGTAATTGGGATCGAATGCAGCACTGACATCGGAGGAAAGAACTTTTGAATTCTGAAGCGCACGCCGAAGTTTGAGTTCGGAGTAATCCCCGCAAGCGTTCATGACTTCAGCGGTTAAATTCTCGAAGAAACGGGATCGCATACCGGAGGCACCGAGGCTGCCGACTTCTTCTTTGTCGACGAGCAGACAAACGGCCGTTCGTTTTGTATTTTTGACCTCGAGCAGTGCCGCAAAAGAGGGATAGGCGCAGGAACGATCGTCGTGACCGTAGCCCATAATCATGCTTCGATCGAGGCCATAATCTCTTGCCGGACCGGCCGGAACAACTTCAATTTCGGCACTGAGAAAATCTTCTTCTTCGATGTCATATTTTTCTTTTAATATATTTAAAATATATTCTTTTGCAGCTTCTTTCGGAGCCTTTTTATTTTCATCATTTTCATCATGATTAACGCAGGGAATGCTTCCGACGAGAACATCGAGAGCCTCACCGGTGACAACTTCAGATGCCTTTTTGCTCATGAATTCCGAAGAAAGGTGAATAAGCAGGTCGGAAACGCCGACGACGGGATCTGAGGGGTCTTCGCCGATACATACATTGACACAAGTACCGTCTTTTTTGGCAACGACACCGTGCAGTGCAAGCGGCAATGTCACCCACTGATATTTCTTAATGCCGCCGTAGTAATGAGTATCGAGAAGAACGAGTTCACTGTCTTCATAAAGCGGATTCGGTTTGAGATCGAGACGCGGTGAATCGATATGGGCCCCGAGAATGTTCATGCCGCATTCGATCGGGTCGGAACCGATGATAAAGAGTGCCAGATTTTTTCCTTTGTTATCAGCAAAAACGCGATCACCGGGCTTGAGCCGGACGTTGTTTTTAATGACATCCTGAATATCAGCAAAACCGGCCGCTTTTGCACGTTTTTTCAATTCACAAACGCATTCGCGCTCCGTTTTGCACTTCGAAAGAAAAGCTTTATATTCCTCAGCGAAACTGAAAACATTTTTCTTTTCATCTTCACTGTATTCTTTCCAGGCATTGGGACGTTCCATAATCTCTCCTAAAGAAGGTCTGAATTAAGATGTTTTTCCGGGGCTCTGCCCCGGACCCCGCTTAAGGGCTCAGCCCTTAAGAATCCGCAATATTATAGGTAGTATAGGCCTTTGGGGCTGCCTAACCATTGATTCCTCGCTGGGGTTCCTCCTCAGTTCGCAACCGCACCTATGACTCAAGCAGCTTAAAGCGAACTCTCCAGACGCCGTCATTCCAGTCTGAGGAAATGATTTTGAACGGAGCAATCTCGCGCGTGTTTTGAACATGCGTACCAATACACGCGCAAACGTCATAAGCCCCGACGCGAACAAGACGCAGTGTTTCACTGACATCATCGGGAAGTTTCGACAAATCGACATCCGCCGGAATGTGCTCCCGATCGACATATTCAATCGTTACATCCGCATGTGATGCAATGACTTCGTTGACACGACGTTCTATTTCGGCAACCTGTGATGCATCGGGACAGGCCTCAAGATGATAATCACATTTGCTCTTTTTACGCTCGATGTGCGCATTTTTCGATCGTTCACAGCCAAACATATTGACCATGGTTCGGTTCAGGATGTGTTCAGCGGTATGCATCGGCGGATATTCCGATTTGTTATGTTCGTTGAGAATAGGGATATCGGTCATGATGTTTTGTCAAAAACAGAAAGGAGCAGAAACTTGCAGAAATCTATGATTCCTGAGACGGATTGGGTTCACTGGCATCATCACAGGAGACACCGTTGTCATCCAAACGACAGTTATTGCAGGCCGTATCTGTCACTTTGCCATCGACACAGCTTCTTTTGAAGTTGTCGACGCTGGAACAGGAATCGACATATTGCGAGACTTCACACGGATCGCCTTCATTTCCAAATTTTTCTATGCAGGCTCCATTTTGACAGCCATAAGGACAATATTCGTCTGTCGAAGACCCGTCTGCACAATCATAAAGAATGTTCTCGGCCGCCCCCTCCAGGTCGCCATGATAGACATTAGGGGGAGGCCCATAGCAAGCGATAACGGTTGAACTGAACCCTGCCGCACCGAGTATAATGGCAGGCTTCTTTAGCTTTTTAGAAATCTGTATAAGAATAGATTTTATCATTTTTCCTCCAAGGCCAAAGTGCCACAAAACGTGGGGGAGCTTTTATTTTAATGCCAAATGTTTGGCAAGGGATAATGAACCAGTACAATGCGCCCGACGGCTGTTTCGGCCGAAATTTGAACCAGGAAAAGGAGAATTAAATCATGCGAATTGAGTGCAGTATCGACGAGGTCCGCGAACAGTTATGCGATGTCTGTCACTGCATGTGGCATCTGGGATGGGTGGCCGCCAACGACGGCAACGTGTCGGTGCTTCTGGATGACAACAGGATACTTTCGACGCCGTCCGGCGTAAGCAAAAGGGAAATTCGCCCGGAAATGCTGATCATTGTGGATCGCGAGGGGAAGCTTTTGGAAGGCAAAGGCAAACCCTCGACGGAACTGGCCATGCATCTTCGATGTTATCGCGACAGACCGGATGTCGGCGCCGTTGTCCATGCCCATCCTCCCATGTCAACCTCGTTTGCCGTCGCCAATCGCCCCCTGGACGACTACGCCATGATCGAAACAATCTGCGTTCTGGGGGCTGTTCCGGTTGCGCCGTATGCCGTTCCGGGAACGGATGAAGTGCCGGAGTCAATTGCGCCGTATCTTCCCAAGCACGATGCCATACTTCTGCGAGCCCATGGTGCCATCACGGTCGGAACAGATTTGCGAACGGCATATTACCGGATGGAAACACTCGAACATTTTGCCAAAATTTCACTCTGTGCGCGCCTTCTGGGCGGCGCCAAGGACCTAGGCCGGGAACAAATCGATGTACTTCTCGATCGCCGCGAATCGTTCTATCACTTTACGGGACGGCATCCAGGATATGAAAAATTTTAGCGCGGTCGTATCGGAGCATCCGATAGACCACGCCAGAGCGCCGTATTGCGAGCAATAGGCGCGTTCACGCATGGCGTATTGGCCGAAAGGCCGATAGCCATGCCCCGCATTTTACGATTTTTTGCGGCGAACCAATCCACCAAGTCCCAAAAGACCGAGAAGCATCATGCCCCAGGGGGCGGAAGCCGGCTGCATTGGAGCTGCAGAACAGTCATCACCGTTGTTTTTGGTCTTCTTAGGCGTGCACGCAGCATTGCCATCACACACGGGATCATCACAGTCAATCAGGCCGTTGTTATTGTCATCGACTTTGTTCGTACAAATGCTCTCGGTCGACGGCTTGACGGGCTCGGGATTGTCCGGATTGACGGGCTCGGGATTGACGGGAGCGGGATTGTCCGGCGTCACGGGATCGGGATTGTCCGGCTCATCCGTGCCTCCGGTTGTCGATTCACCAATTTTCTCATCATCATCCGGATCCGGTTCATGAATCGGCTCCTCCGGAATGTCCACGACCTCGGGATCGGTGTCGGCAACGCATTTTTCAAAGTCAATGCATTCCGGATCGTCGCAGTCAACGCGTCCATTGCCGTTGTCATCCTTGCCGTTGTCGCAAATTTCAGCCTCATTGACCGAGCATTTGTCCATATTGACGGTGCAGTCGGCGTTGCAGGTCACGGTCCCGGATTTGTACATCGAATGCCATCCGCGACAGGTGGTTTCATCGAAGAGAAAGCTTGTTCCGTCGCAATCTTCAAAGATATCATCGACGACGCCGTTTCCGCACAATTTCCTGATGCAGTAGGCAGTTTCCTTGCAGGTCGGATCGTCGCAGTCGATCAGTCCATTCTTGCTGTCATCGATGCCATTGTCACAGATTTCATCCGGCACAGTCGCCGTTTTCTGGCAGCCGCTGTAATCGATGGTGCAGTCTTTTGAGCATTTGACGCGTCCGGAGGCATAGCTGTGATCCCATTCATGGCACAGGGTTTCATCGAGTGCGAAATGAATGCCGTCACAGTCTTCAACTCCATTGACGATATTGTCACCGCATTTGGGAGCTTTGACACAGTCGCTCAAATCAAAACCGCATCCGGCCGTGCATTTGAGCTTGCCGGAGATGTACTGGCTGTCCCAGTAGCTGCAATCGCTTTTGTTATCGAGGAAACGGCTGCCGTCACAAGTTTCTGAACCGTTGACAATGCCATCGCCGCAATAGGCCGGTTCTGAACAGCCCGTGGTAATGATGGATCGGCAGTCATCGGCACAAATCAGGGTTCCGGTCGATCCATTGCCGACGACTTTTGCACAGGTATTTGCATTGGTCGGGAATTTGTCCGTAACGCCGTGATCGCAGACCTCGCCTTTGGACGTATTGATCGACCCGTTGCCGCACGAACCGGCACAGTCGGATACATCGTACTGACACGAGGACGTGCACTTGACTTTTCCAGACACATATTTATCGGGAAAGAGCGTACTGCAGGCCGTTTTATTGCCGGAGAATTTTGTCCCGTCACAAAGTTCGCCGTCTTCGACGATATTGTTTCCGCATACGGGATCCGTACTGCAGTGGCTTGTATCGACTGTACAGTTTGCATTGCAGACGAGCGTTCCGCCGGTGAACTTTGAATCCCATGCCGTGCAGGTCGATTTTCCGTTGGCAAACTGCTCGCCCTCGCACTCTTCGCTGCCATTGAGTTTTCCGTCACCGCATTCGGCCGGTTTGGAACAGCCGGAGGTGTCGATAGCCATGCAGCCGTTGATACATTTCAACGTTCCCGTTGACCCCGGTCCGACGAGCGTTTCACAGGTTTCCCCTCCGAATTTTTCGCCGTCACAGACCTCGCCGACTATTTTGTTCAGAGAACCGTTTCCACACCATTTGACACATGCCGACGTATCATATCCGCACTCATCCGTGCATTTGACCGTGCCACTGGCAAACAGCTCGGGGAAGAGCGTGTTGCACGATGTTCTTTTATTGAGAAATCTCGTCTTATCGCAAACTTCATTTCCATTGACAACGCCGTCACCGCACGCTGCAGTGCCGCTGCACTGTCCCGCGTCAATTTTACAGGCATTGCACTTGAGTTTGCCCGTCGTAAATTTCTTATCGTAATCGGCGCAATCAGTAATATTGTTTGAAAACAGCGTTCCGTCACATTCTTCGGCATCGGCAAGTTTGCCATCTCCGCAATATTCAATGGGGTTGCAGGCACTTGTATCAACCGTGCAGTCACTTCGGCACGAAAGTGTCCCGCCGGAAAAGCTTTCAGGATCCCACTGCTCGCAGGTCGATTTTTCACCGCTGAAAGCCTTGTTATCACACTCTTCGCCGAGGTTCACGATGCCGTTTCCGCAATAAATACAGGCCGGATCGTCGTCGTCAATTTTGCCGTTTCCGTCGTCATCGACACCGTTTCCGCAGACTTCTTTGTACTGCGTCCCGATTTCCGGGAAATATTTGACTATCCAATCGAAATAATCCTGAACTGCGACCGTAATATTGTACGAACGGCATGGGGAATCGCCCCAGCTCTCAATGGCCGTGACGTACTGAACGCCGCCAATTGTGTACAAAGACGGGCCGCCGGAGTCACCGTTGCACTGTGCCCCCGTGACCCTCGTGTTGTAAAACGATCCGAAAGGCATGGTAACATCGGATATCATATTAAATTCACCCTGCGTTTCGCAGTAATACTGGTTCGGATGGCAGCCGACGATCGGGAATTTTCCGAGGTAACAGCCGTCCGTCGAACTCCCATCGGCCGCACCGCAATAAGCAAGCATGGGAACGTTTTTGGCTTTTTTGAGTTCGGAGTTGCCGTTTTCATCGATGCCGTAGCCGACGATTTTAACATTCATCCCCTTCTTTATGTCGTTGGAATTTACCGAAAGCCAGCTGGGATGGGGAAGAATCGGTGTCACATAGGAGCTGTCAAAAGGTTTGGCGAGTTTGACGAGGGCGATGTCATGGTTGTAAAAGTTGACGTATCCACCATGCCACCAGACGTGTTCAGTCTTGAAAACCTTTCCGTTACCGTGTGTCTTGCCCACGAATATGCGAAGGTCTTTTGCATTATCCGACATGACGACTTCACCACTGCTGTTGGTATCCGTCACGCAGTGTGCCGCTGTAAGAACGTATTGAGGATGAATGATAGTGCCCGTACAAAAAATGTTGCCCCAAACCTTTCCATCCTCTTCTTTTGTAGGATGATACAGGCCGACGACCGCCAGATCGCCTTCATCGACATCGCCATTCATGATGGGATGAGTGGTTTCACCAATGAGTGCTACAACATCTCCATCCGCAGCATCACTGTCTTTTGAGGCAATTTCAGAATCAGTACAGGCCGAAGCCAACATGGCCACAGCCGCCCAAAACAAGACGTTCTTTCTTGAAAATACCATATTTTTCTCCGAAACTAAATAAAATACAATTTGCCGCCGAACAGCATTTATAATTATATATCACTATTATATATCACTCAACAAAATTGATTATTTTATGGGGGGCATGGCTATCGGCCTGCGGCCAATACGCCATGCCGGAGCCGTTCACGGAACGGCTCTACTCGCCTATTGCTACAGGCAATACGGCTCGCTTTTATTCTTTGGTCAGGTCATACATCAACGTCGCCTGGCGACGGACCTCTGTAACCTTGTTATCCTTCACATTCTTTCGCGCATACAACGCCATGACATGAATATACAGTTTGCCATCGCTCACACGAATGCCTTCGGGCTCATAAAAGCCTTTTGGCTGCATAATATATTCTCCGTTTTCATCTATTTCAGTAAATTTAAACATGGTATCAAATTTATCATTATCCATAAAATAACCAGTGCATTTACAATAATTTTTATTATTTTTTTCATGGCAATCATTTTTTCCACAAGATGAATTATTACTATAATCGACCCACACATCTGTGGCTTTATCACCTTTTATTGCACCGACGTAATAGACAAATTCATCCACGACTTCATTCTCATTGTTTGGATTTCTATTTTTGTTAATGGTTTTATCCTTGAGTGCGTTCGGACCACCAAGGCTTGTGCCATTGTAATCGTACACAAAGATTGGAATGGTCGTGATATATGGGTGTTCTCCATCAGGCGTTTCAAGTAAATAAGGAACGCGAGCCACCGTATAGACGAGGCCATTTTCTATTTCTACACCTTGAATGGGAATTGTGTGTTTTGAAAACTCATGGATGGGTTTAAGCGAAGAAAGGTTCTTGACTAAAGCCGTGACTTCGCCCGTATTTAGACTCCCTGTGCTGTCAAGATAAGTTATTTCTCTCGGGAACGTAACCATCTCAGCTTTGATATTTTTAACCGAACTCAAATTATAGATACGAAGTGTTTCTGCATTCTTATAATTCTCAACATTCCCAGCTGTACATTTACTGTACTCTCCGGGTTCATTGATAAATGCTTCAAGGGGACACATCTTCGACCTAAACGCAAATTTATTGTTTTTTACATCAAGTGCCGGTTCCAAAAAGAAATGATATTCGGTTTGTTTACCTTTATCATCCACATTACCTTTATAATAATAATTTTCAGGCACCTGGTTTGGATAATACGATACACCTTCCTGCCAGGGAACTCGAGAAATCGTCTGAGAGTGATAAACAGAACCACTGCATGACATATTTTTGTCGTCTTTTTTTGAACAATATATGGAATTGAAATTGGCAAACCAAACATAATCCTGGTCTTTGGTGTGTTCAACACTCAAATTTTGGCCATGTCCCGCATTATAAAACGTCATCGTATTGCTATTTTTTTTGCCATCATTAAAGTATATCAAATTATCCAAATTCGTAATTGTATATGTAACATCTCCAGATTTTCCATTGACAATATTCGTTTTATTACTTGAATTATTGATATTTGGCGCACTCAGGGATGTAAAAAACTGAAAACTTTCATCATAAAAATCAAATCCCTGAGGATGCCCCTTAACAGTCAGAGGATCTTTGAGTAAATGCGGGAATTTACCATCAATCATGACTGTAGCATCCGAATTCAGAACATCGAGATTTAATACATGAAGTTTGAGGGTTCCCGTTACACCGGGCTGTCCATCGATACTGACTTTACAAGTCGTTGTTCCGGGTTTATGCGCCGTAAATGTCGGCGTCGCAGGATTCGATGCATTTTCAGCAACGGTCACAACATTATGATCCAGTGTGTCGAGAATGACCTTGTCCTTGCACGGCAAATCCTTAAGCGTATAGGTTTTCTTATCGGTTTTAAAGTTCAGCGTCATGCTGTAAGAAGTGCGGCCGGACGACCCCTCTTTGAGCAGATCGAGTTCAGTATAGGAGAAAAAGATGGACTGAACGCGTTCATCGCCGCACATCGTGATGCATTCCCCCGTTTCACTGCATTGATCCGGGCAACTCTCGGGACACTTGCAACGGCCATTGACGTCACATCCATTCGGGCACGTTTCCGGACAGGCACATGCACCATTTTCTCCACATTGATCGGGACACGCCTCAGCACATTGACAAATACCCTTTTCATCACATGACGTCAGGCAATCTTCTGAACATTTGCACGTTCCGTCTTCGTTGCAGCCATCGGCACATTCCTCTGGACAAGACTTTTTGCACGTCCCGTCTTCGTTGCAGCCATCGGCACATTCGTCCGAACAAGACTTTTTGCACGTCCCGTCTTCGTTGCAGCCATCGGCACATTCGTCCGGACAAGACTTTTTGCACGTCCCGTCTTCGTTGCAGCCATCGACACATTCGTCCGAACAAGACTTTTTGCACGTCCCGTCTTCGTTGCAGCCATCAGCGCATTCGTCTGGACATGATTTGCGGCATTGTTCAAGCTCGTCTGTGCTGCAGTTGCTTCCCGATTCACAATCACAAGCAGAAGTGTTCGGATTATTTCCGGAATTGTTATCAGAATCCTCCGAACAGCCAAACGAGAAAACAAATGTCAATGCCAGACAACATGCAAATACTCTCTTCATAATACTCCTTTACAGCTAAAAATGGCCAACAATGAACCCATTAACCAATTTCTCCCTGCGTCAGTAAAACATCGCCAAATCACCGTTGGATTGGAATGCTGTATGCAGTTCTTTTTCAAAACGTTAAATTAAATCCAAAACTATTTAACAGCAAGCGAAAACCTGTATTTTCTCCATCACACGTTACAACTTGTATGGTTGCTTTTGTGTTCGTGACTAGCTAACACGAACGAAGCCTTGAAACGACTCGTTACAACGGGTGGCATGAAACATGACCACGAGACTGAGATTGTCGTTCAAGGCTTCACCTTTTGCCCAAAGACACTGAACAGCATCCGAGAGCAACGCAGATTTACGTGTA
>JAZRVP010000088.1:0-2140 GCA_045599245.1 Myxococcota bacterium | reverse complement strand
CGGGTCACAGTTCGTTTGACAACTCGCCGAAGCTTTTCGCAGTCTACTACGTCTTTCATCGCCTCTCAGCGCCAAGGCATCCACCGTGTGCCCTTTATAGCTTAATTTCCATCCCACTCCTTCGGAGTGCGATTGCTATTTATTAGACACTTGATGACTTTACCTACGTACCAACGTATTTTCATACGTCGCTACATATTATATATCCATGTACCAACGTAGCATGCTACGTCGCTACAAAAATATTTCCTTGTTTTTCTCTATCGCTTTCTTCTTTTCTGTTTTCAAATATCAACCAACTCTTTGGGAGCCCGCCGAACGAGGCGGCCTTATACGCGCATTAACATCCCCCGTCAAATTTTATTTTCAAAAAAAATGCGGCCGCGTATTCGCAGCGCGAATAGCGGCCGCCAAAGGCCGTATCGCCGATGGCGATAGGCCGAACAGTAGAGCCGCAAAATTTTGCGGCTCAAAGCCAAACGCCTTGCGTATCGGCCAAAGGCCGATAGCAAGGCCACAATCCAACGTAGGCGCGTTGCATGCAACGCACCCCCAAAGGCCGTATCGCCGATGGCGACAGGCCGACCAGAACCGCAAAATTTTGCGGCTCAAAGCGAGTTACACCAATGCGTTCCATTTTAACTATTTATATTTATGCCCTGAATAAATGTTTTGAACAGATGCGTCTTTTTTTGAGTTTTCTAAAAAAACGCGATATGATGAAAAATTGTGGTCTGGTATTTTCCAAAGAGGTTTACCGTGGCATCAGAAATAGCAGTTATTAGAGCTCGACTTAAATATTCCAATCAGGACGACTTTATCAGAGGTATGAAGCCTCTTCTCACCAAGCGCGGCCTGTTCATTCACACTCGTTCCACTCGTCCCGTCGGTTCCGAAATACAGTTCGAATTTCATCTTTCCGACGACTCGCAGGTCTATTCAGGAGCCGGCATTGTTCGCGCTGAAATTCCTTATAGCCCTGATACCGCAAGCAAATGCGGTATTCTTATTGCTCTCAAACGCGTCAATCGTCCTTTTAAGGAAGTCGCCGACGCCATCTTTGCCATGAGAGCCTTTGAAGAAGCTGATTCAAAAGCCAATACAAATGAGATTACGGCTCAGCCCTGCGCATCCTCCAACGATTCGACCGACGCTCCAACAGACACCGGCAGCAACGGTTCCGGTCCTGACGCCACTGACGCCTCACCATTTAGAACAAACTCCGCGTCTTATACCCCCGTCGCCAACAACTCCGCTTATTTAAATAATGAATTTAAGCAAGGTGACTCACAGGAAGTTCCCGCTGATACCTCAGCCCCTTCCCGTGACCCCAATGAACAAACCCGACCGCGTCTCGACAGTCCTTCGGTCTTCCCCAGCACGTTCTCTTCTTTCAATTTTAACAAGCTCCTGGAAGACGCAAACACTCCGAGCACTGCACCTGATCCCAATGAAAGGACTTACCCCAACTTCGGCTTCGTCGATGATTCACTTGATGTACCTGCACCAAACCATTTTCTGGGTACACCAAGCCGTTCAATTCCCTCCTTCGACGATAATGCTCCCCTTGATGAAGCCAACGGCATTACGCACCCCGCAGCCGGAAACATCGATCTCAACGAAACACCGGCTTCCGATGTCAGCACCGATTACTTCAATGACGATACATTCACACAGCCTGAAACTCCCGTTTTAAGCCAGAATCTGTTCGATGATGTGCCCGAGCCCGATGCAGCCACCGACTCGAATAACGACACAGACGCCAACTTTATCGGACAAGCCATAGAGATGCCCGGCATTGGCAATCTCGTCAACGACCTCCTCAATGAAAATTCCCAATCCGAACAGGCCTCTTCTTCTGACGAAGCGACGGAATTTGTCCCCAGTTTCAACGCCGATTTGATTAATGAAGCCATCGCCGAAGGCCTGAATAAAGTCAACGAAAACAACAACACCACATCTGAAATTGACACCGATTTGGTCAATGAAGCCATCGCCGAAGGTCTGAACGAAGCCAATGAAAGCAACGACATTGCTCCTGAATTCAACGAGTTCAACAACGATCTGGTCAATGAAGCCATCGCCGAAGGTCTGAATGAAGCCGTTGAAAACAATGAAAACAACGACGTCGCTCCTGAAT
>JAZRVP010000087.1:0-10174 GCA_045599245.1 Myxococcota bacterium | reverse complement strand
ACGCTTATGGCGGCTGGAAGCCGCCGCCTTGCATAACCGCGCAGCGTATGCGCGGAGTTTTGCGGAGACGTGCGGAGCGCACGTCTCGCAAAGCGAGCACATAGCTCGCGCGAGCCGAGGCGTATCGGCAACGCCGATAGCCTCGGCAGCTGTCCCGTATGAGCGATAGCGAATAGGGCAGCCCCATAAAAAACATTCATAACCCCAAACAATAAGGTTCATTCAATATGACAAATAAAAAAGTCACGCTTAAATATCAGAAGGATTTGCCGCATCAGATGGATGCAGTTCAATCGACTTTGGATTTGTTTGTCGGATCCCCCACGGCAAGCGATTATCAATATGGCAAATTCACATATTCGGGGGCCCAACGCGCGCTAAACATGGACCAGAACGATGCGAGTAGCAAAGCACATGGCGTCGCCAACCGAATGAATTTGACAGATGAGGCGTTACTCCGCAATTTGCACGCAGTCCAGGACCGCAATGCGTTAGATCGTTGTGAACTCAGCGATTTGCGTGCGGATGGCATGCTTGAATATGACATCGAAATGGAAACGGGCACGGGCAAAACGTATGTCTATTTGCGTACGATTATGGCACTTAATAAACAATATGGTTGGAATAAATTTATAATATTAGTGCCAAATCGCGCGATTCGTGCGGGTGTTTTTAAGTCGATGGATACGACAAAACAGCATTTTATAGAAGATTTTACAGGTGAGGATGCTTTTGCCAATGCGGATTTTTATAAGATGGAAAGTAGATCGGGGGCGGATAACTCAGCGATTCGCAGCGCTTGCGAATATGCGACGAACGAACGCCTGTCGATCATGGCGATGACGACGGGGTTGATCAACAGTGAGGGGCGCATTTTGCGCAAAGAGCACGAACTCCTCGGCGGGTATAATAGTGCTACGCAGATGATCAGCGAGTGCCGACCGATCGTGATTGTCGATGAACCGCAAATGAATGGCGCAGGCGGGGGAAAGAATAAATCGTCGAAGAAAGGTGCGCAAAAGAGCGAAACGAGAAAAGCACTGGAGCAACTCAATCCATTATTTGTACTGCATTATTCAGCGACACATCGCGTAAAGCATGCACAGGTTTATAGTCTTGGACCAGTCGATAGCTATCGTGAGGGGCTTGTCAAAAGGATCGTCGTCGTGCATCCCGATGCGCCTGATATTAATAATATTGCTCCAATCCGCCTGGTATCGTGCAAACTTAATAATCAGAATCAAATTGTTGCCACACTCGAACTCGATGTCGTGCAAAAGACAACTGTAAAGCATCATGTGGCAAAAGAATTATATGAAAACGACAGTTTACAAAGTGCAACCAATAACGAAGCGTATGGCGATTTGCGCGTAACGGGCATATCCGCGACGGATCAGCGTGTTGAATTGTCTGATGGCCGCATGTTAAAGGCTAACGTCGACGAAGATATCGATATGGCTTATAAACGCGTGCAGATTCATGAAACAATAAAAAAGCACCTCGATAATGAGCTCAGACTATTGGGAAAAAATATTAAGGTGTTGAGTCTATTTTTCATCGACAAAGTTGAGCATTATCTGGATGCAGAAAATCATAGAAATGGGGCATTTGCGCAATATTTTGAACAGGAATACAGTAAACTAATTGCTGAGCCTAAATATGCCTATTTGCGGAAAAAATGGGGTGATTTGACTGAAGATATTAAGGAATTTCACAACGGATATTTTGCCAGAGATAAAAGCGGTAAAATTGATGAATCAGGCGCAAAAGGTAAAGGCGGTGACGACGACGATAAAGATTTAAACGCCGCCGCGATCAAAAAGATTTTGGAGGACAAAGAATCGTTACTTTCGACGCACGATAAGCTGCGTTTTATATTTTCGCATTCAGCATTGCAGGAAGGCTGGGATAACCCGAACGTTTTTCAGATCTGCACGTTGGCAGACAACGCCGATCCCGAAACGAAGCACCAACGCATTGGGCGTGGTCTTCGCCTGCCCGTGAACCAGACTGGCGAACGCATTAAAGACCGAAAAATCAACGAGTTATTCGTGATTACAAACGAAGCCTATAAAGAATTTGCAAAGGATTTACAAACCGTTTACGAGAAAAATGGCATTGTGTTTGGCCGCATTTGCGTCAAATCTTTTGCTGGTCTGATGCATCAACCGGGAATGAATATCGTCGATAAAGATGGCACTCTGCGTCCGGTTACGGCCGAAGATATCAATCGAATGACCAAAAGTTTTATCGAAGAAGGCAAAAAGAAAGGAAATGATTGGATTGATAAAGATAACAAACCGACCGCGAAACTCAAGAAGATGCTCGACGAGGGGACATTGCCGATTCCCAATGAATTTGCGCCCATTAAATATGAGATTATTAGAATTTTACAGGACGAGTGCAAAGGCATTGAGGCTGTGATCAAAGATGGCAAAGATATCAGGCAAAATGTACGCAGAGAAGGCAAAGAAAAGCCATTTGAAGCCATTTGGGAATATTTAAAAGTTCAGACTTCTTATAAAGTCAATATTGACACGACGATATTAATCCAAGAAGCCGCCAAAGCGCTTAGCGAACAGACTAAAAACTGGAAACCCGGTTACTCCGTTGAAGTTTCTAAAATTATATACAACGAAAATGGTATCATAGCCAAACCGAAGCAGAACGGGAATTCCCCAGTGGTTTATGACGAATCGTGGCGTTCATTAAAACTTCCAGACATTATTACACGTGTAAGTTGTGCTGCAAATGTGACGCGTCAAACCGTTGCAGATATTATATTAACAGCACATAAACTTGACGGCAGTAATGTCCTGAATGCATTCCAATATGACCCATTGGCATTTGTTGAGCTGACCATTCGCATCGTAAAAGGCAAATTGCAGTCATGTGTCAGTTTGAGTACGGATCAGCCATATTATATTATTCCAGGCGAACGTTCTTTAGACGAAATCATTGCAGAACAATCGGTTGATATTACGCGGGCAAATCTATGCGGTCCAGATGCGGATCATGAACCAAATCCAACAAAATCGTTTTTTACATGGATTCAGTGTGACAGCAAAGAAGAAGTCGAATGCATTGAAGCATTTGAAAGTATGGAAAATGTTAAATTCTATATGAAATTGCCGCGGAACTTTACAATTCGTGTGCCTCAGGGATTATATAATCCAGACTGGGCAATTATTGTAGAAGATAAGCGAGCCGCCGGTGAACCCGATCCCTGCAAAGCAAAGCTGTTCTTTGTCTTTGAATCGAAGGGCACCGATGAACAGGATGAATCCACGCTTCACCTGCGTGAATATCACAGATTACATTGTGCACCTAAACATTTTGCTGCGATTGCCCCCAATGGCGAAATCGGCTATTTCTGGGGTAAACATGATACGGCTTTAGAGCATTTAAAATAATAATATCCATAATTTGCATTTGAGTTCAGCCTAGTAAAGCAAAAGATGCATGTACGAATGCGGGGGTTGAGCCTTCAGACCATTTTGCTGAGATCAGCAAAATGGTCATCCTTGGAAGTGGAGCCAAAAGAAGCGTAACAAATTACATGCTTTCTCGATATGCATGTTATCTCGTTGCACAAAACGGTGATCCGCGAAAAGACGAGATCGCGTTTGCACAGAACTATTTTGCAATTCAAATGCGACGGGCAGAGCTTATTCAGCAACGCAGGAGCCGAGCGCTTACGCGCACAGCCCCGGTTATGCAAGACAGCGGCTTCCAGCCGCGAGTTACCTCAGACTTCGAGTCCGGAGCCGAGCGCTTACGCGCACAGCCCCGGTTATGCAAGACAGCGGCTTCCAGCCGCGAGTTACCTCAGACTTCGAGTCCGGAGCCGAGCGCTTGCGCGCACAGCCCCGGTTATGTAAGACAGCGGCTTCCAGCCGCGAGTTACCTCAGACTTCGAGTCCGGAGCCGAGCGTTTGCGCGCACAGCCCCGGTTATGCAAGACAGCGGCTTCCAGCCGCAGTCATGATTTGCGCCCACGTCGATTTTTGCGAGTTTCACTGATTTCACGATTAATCTCTTCGAGTGAAAGCTCGGAAATATCCGATGCCTCTGCACGAAGTGCCTCAAAGGGATTTGCTGTTTTTGTTTCAGCAGGAAGCGTTAATTCAAAGGGAAGACCTCGCACGAGTTTTGTTCGAGCCATGAACATTCTAAACGCAGTGGGAAGATCGAGTCCAAGTTGCTCATAGATTTGAGAAACCTCATCTTTAAGCGTTTTGTCAGCACGAAACTGAATGAGTGCCTATTCAGTCATAATATATATTCATCTAAAACGTATGCATAACATATGCATAACGCATATGAATTATAGTTAATTTGTATGCATTTTCAACATCATAATTGCGCAGCGTATCACACCAGAAGCGCTCCCTGCTGGAGAATCGGCGTCTTCCAGACGTATTACAAATTAACGTTTTATCGCTAAAGAATATAACATAATAACGCACTTCGAACGCTTTGCGTTCATGCGCGGCCAGATTCCAGTTGATCCCGGCTGAATGGTTACAGCGAAGACAAAAAACATTGAATCCCAGATGGAACCGTGTTAGATAATTGTATATAAATTAGTCACGTCGAACCGTTGTAGAATTGTACGATAATTCCCAGAGCGGGAGTAGCATCAGGAGTAATGGAATGAATGAGTTAGAACTACAGTTACGCGATGCAGAAGGACATAATCGGTCATTGGCTCAGGCGATTGGGGCAATTCCAGCCGCTTCAGTCACCGCAGAACTGCGAGCATTAAAAGCAGCAGCAGAAGCTGAAGTGGAACGTTTGCGAACGCTGATTAGAGAAAGTAATGCCTGCAATTCATTTTACAATACGATGCTCAGTCATTCCAAATATGCAGTGACCGATGAGTTTAAGACTTGTGTAGAAACAGCAGTGGATGCACTGATGGATGAGGGGGAAAGAGCTTCTGAGCCGGTTCTGCTGCTGGGAAAAGTGCAGTCGGGCAAGACGAATGCCTTTGAATATATCGTAGCGAATTGTTTGGATCGCGGGATGGAAATCATTATCGTGCTGACGAAGAACAGCACTGCACTTGCGGAACAGACGCTGAGCCGGCTTCAGGGCGATTTTCAATGTATTAAACTCAATGATGGCGCGGATGATAACGACATTTACGATATCATGAGAATGGGAAGAATTTCGGCGTCCGAAGCTCGTGATCACCGCATCATGATTATTCTTAAAAAAGAAGATGACAACCTCAGACGATTGATTCAGCTCTTTGAAGACAGGTCCGAACTTTTGAATCGACGCGTCCTTATCGTCGATGATGAAGCTGATTTTGCCAGTCGCGGTTTTACAAAAGATCAACTCGCTGAACTTCAGGGGTGTGAGATTACAAAGAAACTGGCCGTGATTCCGGAGCTGCTCGAAAAGTTCAAAGCGATGGCCCATAATTATCGCTATCTACAGGTCACAGCAACACCATACGCGCTGTATCTTCAGCCCGATGAAACCATCGAGTTAAACGGCAGCGTGATTCCGTGTTTTAAGCCCAGGAAAACAGTCGCGGTACCCGTTCATAGCGGTTATATTGGCGGAAAACAGTATTTTGAAGAATCACAGAACCAGGACAGTATGTATTCGCATCTGCACTGTGCATTGAGCGATAAATGCTGTCATGTGTTAGATCAAAAAGACGACAAAGGTAAAAGCCGTAAAGCGACGGCCGCTTACCTGACGAGTTCTCTGCAGTCTGAAAATATCCGCGATTTGCGGGGTGCGATGATTCATTATCTGATGGCTACAGCAATTCGCTTTTTGCAGGAAAGTCCGACGATTTATAAATCGTGCTGTATTATTCATGTATCGACAAGTCAGGCAAATCATGCATGGCAGGAAAAACTTGTGAATTCAGTCTTATTGGCCATTGGGAAAGAAATCGCCGAAAATCGTCAAACGGCAATTCGTGATGAGATCAACAGCGTCTATGCGGATTTTGTCGAATCTAACAGAAAAGGTCAGGCTGAGGGACTCGTTCATAAAGCGATACCGACTCAGCATGATGTTGAAGATAAAATGCGCGATATATTAAACGAGAATTATGAAGTTAAACTCGTCAATTCTAATAATGATGTCAAAAAACTTCTTAACAGCAGTGGTGAACTGAGACTATCATCGATTGCTACGATATTTATTGGCGGCAATGTGCTTGACCGCGGCATTACAGTCAGTAATTTGTTGACCTTTGTGTATGGCCGTCAATCGACGACGCAGATGGATACAGCGATGCAGCATGCGCGTATGTATGGAGCTCGTTCAAAAGAAGATATGACTGTTACGCGTTTTTATACCACGGATGCAATTTATCAAAGACTTAAAAAGATGCATAACTTCGATGAAAACCTTCGCGAGCGCATGCTTGCAGGCGAGGATGTCGATGTGTTTATCGAGTCAGATACAGATGTTAAACCGACTTCGAAATCACGCATTGCACTTTCCAATATCAATGCAATCAAATCGAATCAACGTATTCTGCCATCGGGCATGCAGACGGGATATAAAACCTATATTCAGCCAACGATTGATGAAATTGATCGTATTATAGAAACTTCATCAAACTATAAAAAAGATGATTTCTTTGAAATACCTGTCAGTGATGTCGTAGAAATTATTCGCAAGATTCGTACGACGTATGAATATAACGACACCAAGGCGGATTGTATGAATGCGAGTATGGACTGGGATATCAATGACATGCTCAGACCGTTGATGTATGCGACTGAGAAAAGTGTCGATGGAATGATGTGGTGTCTGCATCGTACAAACCGCAAAATTTCCCGCAAGCGCGCGGATGGTCGAATCTGGGTCGATTCACCGGATAGCGGTTCTATGGATACAACGCCTGCCAAGAACATTGCCACGGATAAACCGTGTATCATTTTGCTCAAAGAGCAGGGGCTTAAAGAGAATGGGTGGCGCGATGCCGAATTCTACTGGCCCGTACTCATCCTCCAGAAAAACATTCGGTCAGCCATCTATGAGTTGACGAACAGAGCATAATATGTGCAATGGCCTGTTTTAAAGCAGGCCATTATCTATTTAACCGAGCCAAAAGGAGTTCAGATATGGCAAATTATGAGTTTGGAAAAGTCTACGAAATGGATGTCATCGGGTTCCGATATGATAATGCGGATAGAAAATATATTCTTGTTGAGCACGAAGGAAGAGAATATCAGGTTTTTGATATATTCAAATGTCAGCATGATGAACTGCCAAAAAGGTTATTCGTTACTTTGAAATCAGAGGGTATTGGCGTTCCTGTTCGATTCAGACAGAGCATAGAGAATTTTAATCGGACACATTATCGCGAAGGCGAACTGAAGGCATTTGCAATCGTGAACAAGAGTTCCGATTGGAAGACTCAGCAAACTTATTATGAGATTGAGGATGAAGTGGCGCGTCATCGCTGGTATTATACGGGCTCAAAGGTCATGAATATCGGCGATACGGTCAATTTGAAAATCACTGGTTTTAATGACAAAGGATTTCTTAAGTTGAAACACGCTGAACAAACACAGGTTTCATTGGGCATGAGACGGGTTTATATGCCGGAAAGCAGCCCCCGCAGTACAGGTGGCCCGACAACTCAGAATCAGGAATATGTACGATTGGAACTGGGCGAGGAAAATGAAACGCTCGAATTGAAAACGACGATAGTATTTCATCCATCGGAGCCTGGGGTACCCAATATTGCGAAACAGATGCTGGTCATTATGAAAGAAATCGTCGGTTTTATGAATCATAAAGGCGGTAAACTTTATATTGGCGTGCGCGATGGTGACTGTGCAGTCACCGGTATAGAAAACGATTATCCGCATTTGAGCAATGATCCTTCTGACGATTATACTTATGCAGGAAATGTCGATGGATTCCAGAATAAAATTCGAAATTACTTTACCAATGCAAGCGCACAGCATAGTACCATTAATCGATTGACCCATTTTGAATTCAATAAGGCGGGCGGGCATGAGTATTGTATTATTACTGTAGATCCATCCGAAAGACCGATATGGCTTAATGGTCAGAGGTTATATGTGCGAGCAGGCAACAGCGTCAGACTGATTACTTCCGGTGATGAGATCAATCAGTTTGTCTGTGCCCGTATGCTGAGTGCAATTCAACAGCCTGCACTGGATATGGAGAAAATCATTGGAGCTATCCGGGATATCATCAATACCACACCCGTTCAGAGCGTTGATTCAACTCCGCGTCCCAAACCGCCCAAGCCCATGGAAAAAACGAATGATAACCAGTACTGGCTCATCTGGCACGATGATGCAACCTGTTTGTATATCACCGAAAATGAACGCAACCGATGGATTGAAAACAAGAAAGAACTCGTTGAAAGTGAGAATCTGCCCGCCATTCCAGTCTCTGAAATCGTCAGCAAAAATAATAAAGCGCTGATTATATTTTGCTACGAGGAGGGCAATGTCAACATCATGTCTTTGAAGGAATTCAAATCGGGGACTCGTTCGGGGACAGTCATAAAGAATGCATACAATACAGAATTAAAAATCAAACGCATTTTTGTCGCGGAACCGAATGCACTCTTGGCCGGTTTTTCAATCGACTGTCATGGACTGGAGACGGTCAAAGTTCATAATATTATTGATTTGCCATCGACGCAGGCCGCTAAAAATAAAGGAGCAATGTTCTCCCCCAGCGGTAAAGTCTACGAATACAAATTGTTGCCCGGTTCTGAAGAAAACTCGGTGACTCGCATCAAAGTGGCTCCTGCGCAAAGGACATCGAATGCTGGCGTACCACTGACTTCTGAGGTTTATCAAACAGAGATTTCGTTTATCTGCAACTATTAATAGATTAATATATACTACGCCTATGCTGGGCGCATACGGCTTCGTCGCCGGCCTATGTGCTCGTTCCTGCGCGCATACGACCGGTGTTAGTTTATGGTATTTCTGAACAATTGCTGTATATCTATTTTTGTGGGGCTTTGCCCCCTCAGTTCGCAATATGAAATCCGCTTCGCCTCTCGCAACTGCCGTTGCTCCGGTTTGCGCCGGCTGCCCGTATGAGCGTTAGCGAACAGGGCAGCCTTTTATAATAAAATTAAATGTTGCTGATTGTTTCACATTAATCGAGTTTCCAGCCACAATCGTTGTGATATATCATTTGCTTTGTCATGCCGCCATCGATGCAAATATTTTCGCCATTGATGAACCCGGCCTTGTCAGAGCAGATAAAGAGAACTGCGGAGGCGATATCGAGTGGATTTCCGACGCGGCCTGAGGGCTGTTGATATGCATCTGCGCCTGTATAATCGCTGCTGGTCGTGTCAATCCAGCCTGGTGAAATCGAGTTGACGCGAATGCGACCGGCAAAACTCATCATCAGCGCATGGGTGAGTGCTGAGATGCCGCCTTTGGATGCCGTATAACTTTCGGTTTGTGGCTGGCTCATTCTGTCACGGGAAGAAGATATATTGACGATGCTTGCGCCGTTTCTAAAATAGGGGGCAAATAATTTTGAAAGATAGAATGGAGCTGTGACGCCTACGGCCAGTGCGTATGAGAATTCTTCGTAACTGCAATCATCGATGCCTTTCATCAATGGCAGGGCATTATTGACGAGAATATCGATTTGTCCGTATTTTTCGATTACCATTTGGGCAAATGCTTCGATATCGGTTTTCCTGGATAAATCACCGATAAAATGATTTCCCTCTGCGATATCAATGATTTCTACAAAAGCGCCCTGTTTTTGGAACTCTTCTGAAATACATTTGCCAATGCCATTGGCACCGCCTGTCACAACGACAACTTTATCTTTAAACATATTCACCTCAACTCATTTTGAATGTGAGAAAATTTGAATGTACAAAAAGTGATTCTCAGATGATAGTTCATCTGCAAATGACCAGACTCAGTTTGGTGGCCGAGTCCAGAGTATTCTAACTGAAAAACACAATAGAATATACTTATCGTTATGATGGCATGTGTAAGTATGTTACAACTCAGGCAGGATTAATTCATAAATCTTCTGAAATATGAGCAGAGATTGGTGAAAAACGGATTATTTCGCAATTATAAGGCAGAAAATGCAGAGAGCCGGGCGGTGGGGCCCCGGCGGGGGAACAATTGTAAGGCAGCCCCAAATGCTAATACCAACCTAA